>JAUICO010000069.1 GCA_030427825.1 bacterium
GACAGCAGGGTCAATCCGGGCAGCAGGGTCAATCCGGGCAGCAGGGTCAATCCGGGCAGCAGGGTCAATCCGGACAGCAGGGACAGCAGGGTCAATCCGGACAGCAGGGTCAATCCGGGCAGCAGGCCCGGCGACTGAACAGCGAAGGCTCCCAGTCCGGTGAACAGGGACAAGCAGGACAGCAGGGACAAGCAGGACAGCAGGGGCGTCAACTCCAACAGCTCGATCGCGACGGCTCCGGCAGCGGACAATCGGGACAGGGCGGACAACAGGGGCAGACCGCGCAGACGGGGCAGCAGCGGCAGTCAGGACAGGGCGCAGGCGACGGCCACATTGAGAATGAGCACTTCGATCCCACCGAGCTCAACGGAGAACGCAACGCCATGCGCGCACGCACCGTCGACACCGGCGAGGGACAGACCACCGCCGAGGTCATTCACGCTGCCGAAGACGGCGGCTTCGCCTCGGCGAGATACCGACAGGTGTATCAGAACTACCAGCAGGTCAGCGAAGAGGTCATGGAACGCGAGCGCATCCCCTCCGGATACCGCTACTACATCCGCCGCTACTTCGAATTAATCAGCCCGCGCGAATAGCGCGCAACCGAATGCAGATGACGCCGGCAGAACCACACATCCAAACGCGAGCAGATATGAGCGAAGGGACAAACAACACAGCTACGGATCGGGAAATCACAGAGTTTGCCGAACTCACCGGCCGGCTTCGTAGCGAAGTACAGAAAATGATCGTCGGCCACGGTGACGTCATCGACGGCGTCGTCACCTGCCTGCTTGCCGGTGGCCACGTACTTCTTGAGGGCGTCCCAGGGCTCGGCAAGACTCTCCTCGTGCGGACCCTGAGCGAAGCGCTGGACCTCGAATTCTCACGCATCCAGTTCACCCCGGACCTGCAGCCCAAGGACATCATCGGCGGCGTGCAGATCGCACGCGACGAGAACGGGCACGAGAAACGGGTGTTCGAGTCCGGCCCCATTTTTTCAAACATTGTACTCGCCGACGAAGTCAACCGCGCGACGCCGCGTACGCAGTCCGCCCTGCTCGAAGCCATGGCGGAACGCAGCGTCACAGTGGGACGAACCACCCACAAACTCGAAGCGCCCTTCTTCGTCATGGCGACGCAGAACCCCCTCGAGATGGACGGAACCTACCCGCTGCCCGAAGCGCAGCTCGACCGTTTTCAGTTCAAACTGAACGTGCATTCGCCCTCGCTGGATGAACTCGACGAGATCATGAATCGGACCATCTCGGGGGTGTCCCCGACGGTGTCGCCGGCCATGAACCGTGACGAGCTGCTGCGCCTTCGCGATGTCGCGCGAAGAGTGGTCATCACCCCCAGCATGCAACGCTACGCGCTGAAGATCCTTCAGGGTACGCACCCTGAGCTGGAGACATCACACGAAGACGTAAGACGCTTCGTCCGTGAAGGCGCCTCGCCCCGAGGCGGTCAGGCGATCCTCTCAGCGGCGCGGATACGCGCCCTGATGCGAGGCGACGCGGCAGTCAGCGAAGACGACGTACGCCACTGCGCCCTCCCCTCCCTGCGGCATCGCATTATCCTGAACTTCGAAGGTGAGGCCGAAGGCGTCAGTCGCGACGACCTGTTGGCGACCGTCATCAAGAATACCAGCCGCGCCTGATTTGATGCCCACCCACACTGCATCGCTGCGTCCACACGACGCAACGCCCGCACACTGTTGCCGGGAGCGCCGTCTATGAAGCTGACGGACGAATTCCTGCGCAAGATCGAGCTCCTCTACCTGGTCTCGAAGAAGGTGTTTGCAGGCAACCTGCAGGCCACGCGCCGAGCGAAGAAGCTCGGCGCCGGCATCGAAGTCGCTGACTTCAGGCCCTATGTCTCCGGCGACGACCTGCGGCACATCGACTGGAACTACTACTCCAGCACCCGTGAGCTGATCGTCCGCCTCTTCGAAGAAGAAGAGGACCTTCACATCTACTTTCTCATCGACGTGTCCCTCTCGATGCAGGTCGCCGGGGGCGCCAAGCTGGAGTACGCGAAGAAGGTCGCTGCCGCATTGAGTTACATCGGACTCGCGAACCTCGATCGCGTGAGTATCGTACCCTTCGCAGAGAGATTGTTTACGCCGCTGCCGCCCTCACGCGGCCGTTCACAGATATGGAAAATCTTCCGCTTCCTCGAAGAGGAACACAGCGGCGGCGCAACCAACATCGAGGCGTCCTTCCAGACCTTCGTCAACCAAACACGGCGCCGCGGACTGGTCGTCGTCATCAGCGATTTCTTTGACCACGCAGGCTTCGTCGAAGGCATGAACCTTCTTCGCTACCATCGCTTCGAGCCGCTGCTCTTTCAGGTCTTCGACACCGAGGACATGAACCCAAAACTGAAGGGCGATGTAGAGCTGGTCGACTGCGAGACGCAGGAGCTCGTGCGCCTGCGCGTGACGCCTGCGCTTCTACGACGCTACCGCAAGGCCCACGAAGAGCTGCTGGCCGACGTGGAGACCTTCGCGCGCAGGAAGAACCTGCTTTACTTCCGGGCTCCGATCCAGGTGCCCTTCGATGAGCTGATCCTCCGTGTGTTTCGCGCAGGAGGCTTCCTCCGATGAACTGGGTCTTCACCGGCATCACAGGGAGCGCGCTGCTGGCGATCGCCGGCGGCCTGGCTGCGTGTGTGCTGCTTCTTTACGTGCTGCGCGTTCGGCGGCGTCGCATTGAAGTCCCGTTCTCAACCCTGTGGAAGAAGGTGCTCGAAGAGCGCCAGGCCACCAGCCTGTGGGAGCGATTCAAGCGCGTGCTCAGCCTGCTGCTGCACCTGCTGATTCTCGCCCTGCTGGTGCTGGCCATCGCGGACCCTCGGCGCGCCGGCGAGCTGGAAGATGAGCGGGCGGTGGTTCTCATCGTCGACACCTCGGCTTCGATGCTCGCCCTCGATGAGCGCGGCGGACGTACGCGCATGGAACGCGCCATCGACGAAGCACGAAACACACTGCGTGCGCTGAGCCCGCGGGACAGCGTGATGCTTGTCGCCATGGATGGCCAGCTGCAGCCGCTGACCCCCTTCACCCGCGAACACGATGTCGTCGAGACACGCATTCGCGAGCTCGCGGCCACCGCGACGGCTGCGAACCCGGTAGAGGCGCTGCGATTCGCCACGGAGTCCCTCGTCGGGCGCGCCGGCGGCGAGATCGTGCTGGTCTCGGATGGCGCGTTCAACACCGATGAGATCGCAGCCGCAGAACTTCAAATTCCAAGCAATGTTGATGTGGTGCACATCCCGATCGGAGGCGACTCAGAGAACGTCGCGATCACCGCGTTCAACGTGCGCCGATACCCATCGAACCGAACGAATTACGAGATCTTCGTTGAGCTGCGGTCCTACGTGGACACGGCGATAGAAGTAGAACTGACCATCTACGGCGACGACGATCGCGTCGTCGACTTTCAGCGCATTCCGCTCGGCCCCCTCGCGGTCGAAGAGCGTGTGTACTCGGACCTTCCCGCGGCCGGAGACCACCTGCGCGCAGAGCTTGAGATCGTCGCCGGCGACGCCGCCGACACCTTCGCGGTAGACAACACCGCATACGCACTGATGCCCAGAAAACGCCCCGTGCGCGTGCTGCTTGTCAGCGATGGCAATCTCTATCTGGAAGGTCCCTTCCTGCTGAACGAGTCTGTCGAGACCGACATCCTGGCGAGCGCAGACTACCGATACGCGCCCGGCCGCGACCCGAGCGAGGCGTACGACCTGACCATCTTTGACGGTGTCACCCCCGCGGTCGCCGAGAGCGGAAATTACATGTACTTCAACCCCTCGGGGGACTTCTCGCCCTGGGAGATTCGTGGGGAATATGAGGACCCCATCATCGACAAGATCCGCAGCAGTCATCCACTGACTCGTTGGATCTACGGAATGCGCGCGGTGAACATCTCGAGGGCGTCGCGCTTCGCGATGGAGTCCGAAGATACGGCGATCGCATCGTCTGTTCGGGGAGCGCCGTTGATCGTGGCACGTGAAACGGACCGCTCGCGAAGTATCGGCGTGGCCTTCTCGCTCGCCGAGTCGGATATGCCGCTTCGTGTGTTGTTCCCGCTCTTTCTGTTGAACACCATTGATTGGTTCACGCAGGATGATGCGAGCCTGCTCGAGTCCTTCCGTAGCGGCGAGACCTGGTTCGTCCCTATCGCAGATCGCAGCATTGACCGGGTCCGTGTGACAGCACCGGACGGCCGGGAGTTCGATGCGCAGGCCAACAACGGCATGGCGGTGTTCTACGGCCAGCAGACCGGATACTACCAGGTGGAAGCCGGCGACGAGCGCTTCGAGATCGCCGGCAACCTCGCGGACAGCGCGGAGTCGGACGTCAGCGCAAAGCGGAACCTGCGCATCGGGGACGCAGAGCTTCGAAGCGAGTTTGAAAGTAGCGGTCGCGTCGGGCGCTACGACCCATGGGTGTGGTTGCTGCTGGCCGCTACGGGGTTGCTTGTATTCGAGTGGATCTCCTGGAATCGAAGGTTGACCGTCTGATGTCGCGAACCAACACATTCGCACGGTACACGGGTGTCGCCGTCTTCTGGGCCGCCCTGGTCGCGGCCTTTTTCGTTGGGCTGACGCTGTACCGGACACACATCATCAACGCCGCGCCTGAGTTTCTCTCGCTGGACTGGCGCGGTCAGGAAGTGAAACTCATCGAGCCGCGAGCGCTGGGTCTGCTGCTTCTGCTACCCATCATTCCGGCGATACAGTTCTTCACAGTCGGCGACTTCGGACGACTGCAGAACCTCGTCAATTCGGTGCTGAGAATGGCGGTCATCGTGGCGCTGACAGCGGCGCTCGTTCGCCCGTCCATCTCGAGATACGACTCCGAGCTGTGTGTGGTCTACGCGGTCGATGTCTCGGAGTCGGTGCCGGATTCGGTGCTGCCGCAGGCGCAGGCCGCCGTGCAGGCAGGCTGGGATTCCCGCGGGGGCAACCTCGTCCGCCTGGTGACTTTCGCCGACAGACCCCAAATCGTCCCCATCGACGCCGGTTCACGCGAAGTTCCTGCGATTGAGAGGCACACGGGCCCCGGCGCAGGCCTCGCGTCGAATCCCGCAGCAGCGATGCGGTTGAGCTACGGCCTGTGTCCGCAGGACCACCTGAAGCGTGTGGTCATGATCACGGACGGCAACGAGAACCGCGGAGACCTGCTCGCAGAGGCAGCGACTGCGAATGACTTCGGCGTCCGTGTATTTGCTCATCAGGTCGCCTGGGTGCCTGAGGCCGAAGTCCTCGTCCGCCGCGTAGAGTTCCCCCCCGACATCGAACAGAGCGAACCCTTCGATGTGCGCCTTGAAATCTACTCCAACCGAGAGACTACTGCGCGGGTGAACATCACCCAGAACGGCATGCGCGATGTGCGCGGGCGCACGGTCGAACTGCAACCCGGTGTGAACTCCGAGTCCGTGACGCTCGAAGTGTATGAACCCGGCGAGCGCCGCTTTGAGATCGAAGTCGAGCCGGAAGGCGCTGACCGTTTCGAAGCAAACAATCAGTGGACACGAACGCTGCATGTCGAAGGCCGCCCCCGCGTGCTCTACGTCGAGGGCGAGAGTCGCAGCCGCCACTACCTGCAACGCGCACTCGACCGCGATCGAAACGACCTGGCCAACTTCGACCTCGAAGTACGCAGCGCACACGGCTTCCCCACCCGGCTCGAAGAGATGGCCGGCTACGACCTCATCATCATGAGCGATATCGAAGCGCGCTACATGTCACGCACCGCCATGCGCAACATCGAACGCTACGTTCGAGAGCTCGGCGGCGGCTTCCTGATGGTAGGCGGCGAACACAGCTTCGGTCCCGGCGGCTACGACGGCACCACCTTTGAGGACATCTCGCCGGTCAACTTCGACCTGCAGCGAATGCGCGAGTTGCCCTCGGTCGCCATCATGTTGGTGATCGATCGATCGGGCTCGATGGACGGCCTCAAGATCGAGATGGCGAAGGATGCAGCACAGGCCGTCGTCGAAATGATGGGACCGCAGGACTTCGTGGGCGTAGTCGCCTTCGACACAGAAGCACAGACGGTGGTTCGGCTACAGCCGGCCAGCAACCGGTCCCGAATTCGAAGTGACATCGGGCGAATCGCTCCCGGCGGCGGCACCGACATCTTTCCGGCACTCGAAGAGGCGTACCTGCAGCTGTCCGCCCAACGAGCACGACTCAAACATGTCATCGTACTTACAGACGGGCAGGCGCCCTGGGACGGCATCGCTGACCTCGCGTCCATCATGCGAGCTGAAGGCATGACCATCTCAAGTGTCGCCGTGGGCCGAGAAGCAGACCGCTCGTTATTGGAGATGATCGCAGAGCTTGGGGGGGGGCGATTCTACCAGACCAACGATCCGGGAAATGTCCCGCAGATATTCGTACAGGAAACATCGCAGGTCGCGAGAACAAACCTCGTCGAAGAACCCTTTCGCGCGCGGCCGGTGCGACGTTCACAGGCGACATCCGGCATCGACTGGGCCGCATCACCCTGGCTGCTGGGCTATGTCTCTACACGCGCCAAACGTGGCGCTCGTGTGCTCCTCGAAACCGAACGCGGCGAACCGTTGTTTGCGATCTGGCGACAGGGGCTGGGTCGCGTCGCGGTGTTTACGAGCGACATCAAGAATCGCTGGGCCGTCGAGTGGGTACGCAACTCGATATACCCGCAATTCTGGGCGCAGGTGGTCCGCGACATGATGCGGGTCGAGACCGAGGAGGCGTTGGCGATGACCGCCACCATCGAAGAAGGGCGCGCCAGAGTTGTCGTCGACGCAATCGACGAAAACGATCGATTCATCAACGGACTGACCTCAACGATGCAGGTGGCCGGACCCGGCGGCGAACAACGGGAGATCGTGCTCGAACAGAGAGCGGCCGGCCGCTACGAAGCGGACTTTGAAATCACCGAGTTCGGCACCTGGGAGCTGCAGGTGGAGCATGAGCTCGACGGCGAAACCGTCGCTGTAAGCCGGGAGACGCTGACGAGCCCCTATCCCGATGAATACCTGGCGATAGAGGCGAACCCTGCTCTTGTTGCGCGGGTCGCGGCGCTCACCGGCGGCGGTGTGAATCCGGAGCCCGCTGCGCTGTGGGACCCCGGCGATGAAGAGCGGGAGTATCGCACGGAGCTCTGGCCCTGGGCGCTGGCGCTGGCGCTGGCGCTGTTCGTCCTGGATCTGCTCTTCAGGAGGGTTCGCTTCTTCGGCCGCCGCGCGATCTCCTGGGGCGAGGTCAGGGCGGCGTAGCCGACGGCGCGGCGGCGCATGCCGACAACCGAACACGAAGCAACCGCCCACCGCTCGCCGCGACTCTGTACTGCGTCTCTCACTCAGGAGCCGCACCATGCAGCGAAGCACGTCGAATACACCGCTACGATCCGCCCTCGTACTCTGCGCCTGCGCACTCTGTGCCTGCGCGCCACTGACGCGGCCACCCTGCCCGGACGGGGCGTCCCGCGCCGCACACAACGGCCTGTGCGCGAACCTTCCGCCTGATCACAACACCGCCACTGCCGTAGACGCGGGCGCCGCTGATACCACGTTCACAGCTGATGCCGATGTAGACGAACATACCGTTGAAGACGTGGATGCCAACCTGTGGGACACATTCGAGGATGTTCCGCCTTCGTGCGAGCCCTTCGATGCGACCGTGATCGCCGCCTTTGTGAACCCGGCGGGGGCCGACGGCGCCGACGAGTTTGTCGTTGTCCGCGTGCCCGTCGGACGAGAGGTCAACCTGCGGATCATCGGGCTCAATGGCAGCGACGGCAGCGCCTGGCTCGACGAGTCGTACCCCGTCGCCGGCGACGTCCGCGGCCTTGCCCGCATAGGCGCCGGGGGCATCCTACCGATCTGCATGTCCGGTAACGGGTGCCTGCAGAATGGTCCGGACGCGCTCACTCTTCGCGGCTGCGCAGGCACACTCCTCGACGCGGTGATCTACGGCGACAATGCGCTCCTCAGCGCACGCCTCGGCGACGCCCGACAGGCACCGATGCCCGGCGAAAGTGAGCTGCTTGTCTCGTGTGCCGCAGACGGCTCCTGGTTTGCAACTCCGGGCCCCCTGACCGACGAGGAGATCGCCGGGCTGCACGGCAACTGCACCGGTGAGTAGCGCTCGGTCTCCGCTGCCCTTTCCCCCTGGAATCGCCCCGCCGGCTCATGTAAACGGGAGCCCTACATCGATCTCAGGACCAACATGACGCGCCCCTCTGCCAAGCACGTAATCGCTGCAGCCATCGGCTTGATGACAGCAATCAGCCTGGGTGCGTGCACCAAGGACAACCCCCTCTTCGACCCCGGCGCCGCGCCCTGCGAGGACGGTGACTCCTTCGTGAAACAACGCTTCACCCTGGTAGATCCGGAGCTCATCGACATTCTCGTCGTCGTCGACAACAGCCCCGGCATGGCGGACGAACAGCAGGCCTTCGCCGCCGCGATCCCGTCCCTGATCGATAGCCTCAATGACGCGAACTACGACTGGCGCCTCGCGGTTACCACCACGGACATGACCGATCCCGGCCAACGTGGCGCGCTGCAGCTTGGTCTGACCGGGTCGCAGGGGTGTCCGGAGACCGTTCCGCGGGTGGTCACCCGTCAAACACCGGACGCGCGACTGGTTGCCGCCTGCAAGATGATCCAGGGCGAGCAGGGGAGTGACTTCGAGCAGGGCTTCGCCGCCATGCGGGCCGCTCTGGATCTCGCGGTGAACGGCGTGGAGCCAAACGCCAGCCTGCTTCGTGACGACGCACGACTGGTTGTCATCTTCCTGTCCGACGAAGACGACTGCTCAGGGCCCTTTGCGAGCGGTGATGCAGACCGCTGTACGTGGGACGCTGCCGGACTCAACAATGTCGACGACTACATCGACTTCCTGCTCGGCGTAGTGAAGCCGGCCCCCCTGCGCGGACAGCCGGTGCTGATCATCCCCGTCGTCGGACCGCGAGATCCCAGAGCGGTTGAAGCCCCACAGCGCCCGACTCCGGTGTGCTCGGGAGTCGACAACGCGCAGGGCGGCAACCGCTACCGTGACCTGGCAGCCGCCGCAGCCACCGAGCTGCACGCGGACGGTCGCGCATGGTCGATCTGTGAGCACAGCTTCGATGATGCGATCGCCGAGATGTTCTCGGACATCATCCATGTTGGCGCCGACACACTCTGCGCAGGGCGTCGAATGAACGGCGAAGTCGTCGACGTCAGATTGCTGGAGGACGACTCTGTGAATGCAGCCGCCATCGAGACGCTGTCGTCCTTCGGCGACTTCATCTCCCTCGGGGCTATCGAAAACTGCGACACAGGCGCTGTGGCAGTCAGCACTGAGTCGCACGGCGCTGATAGCAGCAACGTGGTCGAAGTCCGCTTCTGCACGGACGCGACGGTGCAGTAAGGACGGTGCAGTAAGGACGGTGCAGTAAGACCGTTCAGCCGCCGCTACGCGCAGGTCTGCAGCGAACCTCGCCCCATCGCCGGTGGCCGGTCCCGAGCTCGCTAGAGCGGGCGCGCCTCAAAGACGATTTCCTGCACGAAGTACTCGCGCTGCTCGGTGGCTTCGATGACAACAGCTGCGTCGATGCGATCTACGCTGACGGTTCCACCGTTCGCGGTGCCGGGTCCCATCACGACTCGAAACTGCGCCGTCGGCACTCGCGATGCCATGACGTTCGGGACCCGACGACAGACGAAGCGCGCGCGGTTCGTCCCGTCGACCACCAGATGCGAGACGTCCTGGGCGGAGTTGCCCCGATCAAAGCGGAAGGTATCGACCGGCTGTCCGTTCAGGAACACGGTCACTTCGTAGGGAATCGAACCGATGGGCTGGCTGATGGCCGCCAGCTGGTAGGTGACATTTGTCGGCGGCGGCGCCACAGCCTGGCCGGCCTGTACCGAGATATTGTAGCGCGGAGCGTCGATGTGAATGTCGCCGGATCCATCGAAACGGACGGCATCTACGCTGGTGAAGGTTCGGTTTCGCATGGCGTTCGCCGGAACCTCGACTTCGTTGATGAAGATGCGCTGGGCCAGCACCAGTGTCGGAACAACGATCACAGCCACGGCCACGATCGCAAACAACCAGCGCACAACTACTGTTCTCTTCATGCTCATCGATTCTCCTTCATCGCACCGGCCATCGGCAATCCTGCGGCGGTGTCTTATGACTCTATGCTGGCAGGGGCGCGTTGACAAAATTCGGGCCTTACACCTAGCGAATCGACCTCGCGCCTTCCCATTTCAACGGCCCGGAGCTCCAGGTGAGCACACCCGTGACACGCTACATCGACGCCGGCGACGGCGTTCGCATTCACATCACTGAGCTGGGCAGCCCGGACGCCGAACGCACGATTGTCGTCGTGCACGGCTACGACGAGCACGGCGAACGCTACATTGAGCGTCTGTCGCCGATGGCAGAGGCCGGCTACCGGGTACTGATCCCCGACGTGCGCGGGCACGGACGCTCCGGGGGTCGTCGCGGCCACGTCATGCGCTTCGACGAGTTCCTGGACGACGTCGACCGGGTGCTCGAACTGGTCGAGACGCCTGCCGAGAGAACCGGACTGCTCGGACACAGCAACGGCGGCCTCATCAGTATTGCATGGGCGCTGCGGGACGCCTCGCGCGTTGGCGCCGTCGCCGTGACCTCACCTTTTCTCGGCGTCGCACTGGAGCCGCCGAAGTGGAAGCTGGCGGCGGCATCCCTGCTGTCACGAATCGCACCCAAAGTGTCGCTGCCGACGGAGATCAAAGCCGAGATGGTCAGTCACGATCCGGCGGTCGTCGCAGCGTATGCAGACGATCCCCTCGGACACCGCATCGTCAACGCACGCTTCTTCGCAGAGGCGACGAAGAGCGCGGACGAGGCCCGCGCTCGTGCGGCAACCCTGTCGGTCCCGATGCTTGTGATGCAGGCCGGCGACGACCTCATCGTCAGCGCGGCAGCCACCCGGTCATGGGCCAAAGCCGCACCGGCTGAGATGGTCACCTACGAGGAGATCCCGGGCGCATACCACGAACTTCTCTTCGAGCTGGACGGTGCGCAGCATGCTGCGCGTATCCACGCGTACTTCAACGAACAGCTGAGCTAGCGGCTCCTGCGGAGCCGGCCCGACCAGGCGAGCCCGGCGACAGCGCTTCAGAATGTGGTGCGCATTCTCAGCACGGCACCGCCGCGGTCGATCGCGGCACCGAAGACGGTGCCGGCGTCCGCCTGCGAGGTCGAATCATCGGCTCGTCCGTGACGCCGAAACGCAATCACAAGGCCGGCGCCCGTCAGCAAGGCGCCGCCACCAATCAAACCTGCGCCCAACGCGGTCGTCTCATAGGCCTCGGCGCAGAACTCCGCAGGTGCATCGCCGCTGCATGTCGGCTCCTCGTCCATGAGGATCGCCACAGTGCCGCCGGCGACAGCGCCCAGACCGAGTAGAGTGAGAACCCAACCGCCTGCCCTGCCGCCACGGCGCGGACCTGCAGCGCCGGACACCTCGGTCACCAGAGGTGCCAGGTGTACGCGCAGGTTCGTCGCTTCGGCGTCCGCAGCTATACGCACCCGCTCGCGAAACTCGCTGTGTCCGCCGGCGGTGATGCGCACGTCCAGATTCTGTGCCGACACGTTGAGGGTAGCGGTTCCGGTCCCAACAACGCTGCCGTTCACTCGAATCCGCGCATCGGCCGGCTGCACCGAAATGCTCAGCTGGTGCGGTCCGGGAGTAATCGCCGGCACAGTCGTCGGCGCTGTCTCCGCCGTCTCCGCCGGCACAGTCGTCGGCGCCATCTGTGCCGGAGTCTCCGCCGGCGCGGTCACGGTGACTTCGGCTGCGGCCGCAGCCACGCCGGATGGGGCGGGGAAGGGGCGTACCGCTACGATCGCGGTGCGCGCCGCCCGGCGAAACTCTTCGACAGCCTCGGCGACCGGACAGAAGGTGCAGTCTGCGACCTCTTCGTGCAGGACTTCACCGTCCGACATTCGGATCACCCGCACCGTCATGTCGAAGATGGCAGCCTCGGCGTTGATGTCACACGCGATGCCCACAGAGGAGGAGTAGCTGCTGCCTGCGCTCTGCGCGCAGTCGCCACCACGACAATCCATCAATGCCCCGCCGATCTCCGCTTCCGTAGCGGGCTCATCGAGCACCGGCACAGGAGATTCGGAGTTGAGCACTCCATCGAGCGTCGTCCGAAACAGCTGTCGATCGTCGATCGTCAACTCTCCGCCGGAAAACACCGTCTGAAAGGTCACGACCTGCGCTGAGGCCATGCCGGTGACACTGAGGGCCACGGCAAAGAAGGCGCATGCAAGCGCACATCTGAGCTGCAACATCGCAAGCTCCTGGAGAAGCAGAGAGGCAATTATTCCATCGACAACCTACTCCGCTATGGCGCGCAAAACAAGAAACCAGCGGCGCGGTGCAGGCCGGCCGTCGGGGGCGCGGCGGGCGGCGCCCGCAGATTGCCGCTGCACCCGACTCGGGCTAAGACCCACTCCGCAGGCGTACCGGAGGGTTCGCCGCTACCGTACTCCGCAGGACAGGGTATGCCCGGACACAGTTCTCCGATCGGTGTCTTCGACTCAGGTGTCGGCGGCCTCACGGTGCTCCGCTCGCTGACCGAAGCGATGCCTGCGCAGTCCTTCATATACCTCGGAGACACCGCCCGCGTGCCCTACGGCAGCAAGTCACCGGACACCGTCGCGCGGTACAGCATCAACATCGCCGAGCGTCTCATCGAATACGGATGCCGGGCGCTGGTCATCGCATGCAATACAGCCAGTGCGTACGCCCTTGGTGCGGTACGCAACGCCATCTCCGTTCCGGTGGTTGGCGTGGTTGAGCCTGTCTCGGCGTTGGTCGCGCGGCGCTCAAAGGGTCGCGTTCTCATCCTCGGAACCTCCGGCACCGTGCGCAGCGCTGCCTACCTTCGAGCCCTGGGGCGCCATCGATCGGACCTGGAGATTGTGCAGAAAGCGTGCCCGCTCTTTGTGCCCCTGGCAGAAGAAGGGTGGCTTCATGGGGTTGTCCCTGAGCAGGTCGCTGCAACCTATCTGAGCGAGACGCTGGAGCAGCACCGTCCGGATTCGATCATCCTCGGGTGCACCCACTATCCGCTGCTGCGGCAGGTCATCGCTGGGGCGGTCGAAGCCGCGGGCCTTGACGCGACGCTGTATGAGACCGGGCCGGCGACGGCGGGTGAGCTGCGCGCTCACACCGACTCCCGGCGGCCCGTGCCATCGTCGCGTGGTACCGTTCGATACCTGTGCACCGACAACCCGGACGATTTCGTCGCCGTGGGCCGCGCCTTTCTGGGCGACTCGACGATCACCGCCGAGCACGTAGACATCGGCACCTCGCCGTGTTGAAATCAGCGACGGTGACGTGACACCTCTACAGGCGTGCGCGGAACCGGGGGGAGTACGCAGATGCAGATGGGCTTCAACAACGATGTGCGACACCGCGGACTTGTGGTGCATATCCAGACCGAAGACCACGGATTGCGCTCAAAGAAGGTGACGACCCAGGTCTTCTTCTCAGGCGCGGTCCTCGATTCGCGGACGATGTCCTACGAAGAGTCCATCGCAAACATCGACGACGTCGCGGAGTGCGAGGCTGTCATTGTGCGCCAGATGAAGACCATGCACGCGCACTTCCGACGCCAGATTCTTAACGGGGCCTACGACGCGGGGCTGCCGCTCGATGACGATGAAGAGCTGCCGACACCAGGCGCGCGTGGCGGAAGCGCAGGCCAGCTGCGGATCAACGAAGACAGCAGCCATCGAGAGATCACGGGCGGCCATACGCCGCCGCCGATGCCCGCCGCTCCCAGTGCGCGGGACATGCAGCCCGAGGTCGTTCTCGACGAGCTCCCGGACGTCCCGGACCTGACAAGCGATGTCACTATCGGCGACGGCGTCGCAGCGCGTCTGAGCAGCGCGCCGACCGATGGCAACGCAAACCCACTGTCCGGCGGCGATGAGTTGCTCGAAGACGTGGAGCACAAGATCTATCGGGCCACCAGGGCGGTGCCGCCTCTTACCTCTGTCACCTATTCATCTACGCCCGCGTTCCGGTGGCTTGAGGACGACCGCGCAGCGAGCCTCGCCGCCGCGTTCCATTCCGCGCTCTCGTGAGCGATCTGGGAGGTAGAATGAAGGATCGACACGTGCGACACCTTGTCGTGGCCGTCGCTATTGCGGCCGCATTTATCGCCGGACAGTTCAGCGTCGCCGGAGCCAGCGCAGACACCGAAGACGCCACGTATCGCGAGCTGAGCGTGTTCTCTGAGGTGCTTGCGCACATTCAGAACCGATACGTCGAAGACATGGACTCGAAGGTGCTCATCGAAGGCGCGATTCGCGGCATGTTTGAGACACTGGATCCGCACAGCGCGTACATGGACGTCGAGCGATTCACCGCGCTGCGCGAGGATACGCGCGGGCAATATGTCGGCGTCGGCATGGAGATCGGTGTCCGCGACGAGCGGGTGGTCGTCATCACTGTCTTCGACGGCGGCCCGGCAGCCGGCGCGGGCGTCCGCGCCGGAGACACGATCTTCAAGATTGACGAAGCAGACGCGCTCGGGTGGTCCGTGAGCGACGTCGTCCATCACCTTCGGGGACAGCGCGGCAGCGGTGTCCGGCTCTCGGTCTTGAGAGATGCCGAGGAGCTGAGCTTCGATATCGTCCGGGACGTGATTCACGTAGTGGCGGTCCAGCACGAGACCCCCGTCGAAGGCTTCGGCCTGATTCAGCTTCGCACCTTTCAGGAGAGCGCGAGCTCCGAGATTCGCGCCGCAATCGACGCTCTCGAAGAAGAGAACGGCGGTGAACTGCAGGGCCTTGTTCTGGATCTTCGCAACAACCCGGGCGGCCTGCTCTCACAGGCGATCGCGGTGTCGGACCTCTTTCTGTCCGGCGAGGATATCGTATCGACGGCCGGCCGCGACCAGAGCGGGCAGCGAATACGGCGATCGCAGCGAAACACGACGCGCTACACCGGCCCACTCGTAGTCCTCGTCAACGGCGGCAGCGCGAGCGCATCCGAGATTGTCGCCGGAGCGCTACGTGACAACGAGCGGGCTGTAGTCCTTGGCACGCAGACCTTCGGCAAGGGTTCGGTGCAGTCCATTATCGAGTTGAGCAACGGCGCGGGTATCAAGCTCACTATCGAGAAGTATTACACCCCCTCAGGGGAATCGATTCACGGCACCGGGATTTCGCCTGACTTCCTGGTCGAGTCTGTTGCGCCCGCCGAGGGTAACGAGTCCGCGCAGGAAGGCGCTCCGTCCGTCGAGATCGAGAGCCCCACAGCGCCGAGCGAACGGATGGATCTCAGCCACATCAGTGACAATCAGCTGCGCGCAGCGCTGATGCAGCTGCGCTTCGGCCAGATCTTCAACGCGGCTCGCTGAAAAGCGGGCAGGCGAGGCCCGCCGCTGCGGTGTCTCGAACGAGCTATTCGTCGTCGGCGTTGTCCTCGCCGACCTCTTCGTCACCGAGCGGATACAGCACACACTCCGTGATTTCGCGGCCTTCACTGTCAAAGCCGCCCACGGGATCGCAATAGGTCTCGTAGTTGCGGTCGTCGCGGGGAAGCTCTCCGCACTTCGTTTCGTACGCCAGCGCTGTGCGTTGAACGACCGCCTCGTCGATGGTGGCGCTCGTCGCGACGGCACGATCGGGCCAGATATGCGTGACCGTGCAATAGATGTCTCCGGCGCACCTTCGCTCCAGATTCATCTCAATGCGATCCAGGCGCGCGCTGAGGTCGGCGCAGGTCGGCGGTGGATCGTTGCACCCGCTGACAACGGGACAGAGCGCCGCGCACAGCAGCAGGCACCCCACGGTGGGCTCAATCTTCATCATCGCTCATCCGGCGCCGAAGGCGTCTCAGCGGGTCGTCGACCCGGTCCCGCATCTCGTCAATTCGTCGCCGTGCGCTGCGCAGTCGGGCGTTGTTCTCAAGCTCACTGAATCGATCGAGCAGGTCGTCTCGCAGGGGATCGATCCAGCCGGGGTCTTCGTCGAGGTAGGAGCGCGAGCCCGCCTCTGCCTCGAGCTGATCGATGCGGCCTTCGATCTCGTCGAATCGCTCGAACGGGTCGCTTGAGCCGCTGTTGAAGGTGCCCGGGTCCGCGAGGATGTCGGCATCGGAAGGCAGTTGCATGGGCGCATCGCTGCGCTCGGGGTAGGGCTCACGCGTGCGTGGCGCTTCGTCGGGCGCAGAGCGCGGGGCGGGCGCTGCCGAGGAGTCTTCGTCGCGAGGCGTGGGCGACTCCTCGTCAAACCTTCGGCGGAAAGAACGGTACGAGGAGTAGCGTTGTCCCGGTTCCCGATACCCATCGCCTCCCGACACGCGGGACGGGGGCGTCGACGTGGAGTGGTCGCCCGCCGGCCCGATACGCAGCTCCAGGGCGTCCAACGCGCTCTGCAGGTCGACAATCTCGCTGCGATGTCGATCCAGGTGGCGGCGCGCTTCTTCAGCACGGCGATCCGCGAAGTGTTTTTCGCGCAGACAGAGGCGCGCGAGGTCTTCATCGCCCGAACGCAGTGCCTCGACGGCGCGGTCCTCGTGAAGACGCTGCGCATCCAGGGCGTCCTGGTACTCCCGATTCAGACGCTTTTCCGAGCGGTGAATTTCGGCAAGCGAGCGCCGTGCCTCGGCGAGGGTGCCACGTACGTTAACGGACGATTCACCCCGTCGAGCACTTCTCTCAGAGCGAAGCAGCAGCTGAAGTCGATCGAGTACAGACATGAGTGGAGCCCCGTTGCGCCGTGGGCGAGAGCTATCAGGCAGCCGCAATCGCGGCAACCTGTCGGACTGTCCATCGACGCGTTTCGCAGGCGCAGCTCTACAGCCGCTCGGCGCGGCGCGCACGCGACTTGACCTGACCCCTCGCCGCGACGCATTGTGCGCCCATTATCCGACACCTCGCGCCCGCGCTCATGCCCAACGTAGACCCGCACAACAAAGTCGACACGCGCAACGAGGTCGAAGTCGCGATCAATCGTCTGCTCAAGCACCAGAAGGAGCACGGCTACGACCCCTTCGGCTTTCGACCATCCACCCTGCGACGCGCCCTGCCGCCGGTGCATGCGCTGTACCGTCACTACTTCAGAGTGCAGGTCGAAGGGATAGAGAATGTGCCGGCGGGTCGGGCGCTGCTGATTGCAAATCACTCCGGTCAGATCCCTCTCGACGCGATGATGATCGCGACCGCGATGCTGATCGAGAACGAACCGCCCCGCGTCACCCGGGCGATGATCGAGCGGTGGATCGCGACGCTGCCCTTTGTGTCCATGTTCTTTTCGCGAGTCGGACAGGTCATCGGCACCCGAGCCAACGCCCAGGCGCTTCTCGAGAGGGACGAGCTGTTGATGGTGTTTCCGGAAGGTTCGCGAGGCATCTCAAAGCCCTATTCTCAGGCCTATCAGCTGGAAGAGTTCGGGCTCGGATTCATGCGCCTCGCGCTGCAGACAAACACGCCGATCGTACCGATCGGCGTCGTCGGTGCTGAAGAACAGATCCCGGCGCTCTGGAACGCCAAGTGGCTGGCGAGGATGCTGAAGATGCCCGCCTTCCCGATCAGCCCCACCCTGCTTGTGCCCCTGCCGGTGAAGTATCGGATTTATTTCGGTGAGCCCCTGGTGTTTGAGGGCGACAGCGACGACGAAGACCGCGTCATTCGAGCCAGGGTCGACGTCGTAACGGACGCCATCCGTGGCCTGCTGAAGCGCGGTCTCGACGAACGAACGAACCCATTCTTCTGATGGCATCCCAACGAAAAAAGCAGAAACCGACCATCGTACTTACCGGTGTAAACGGACGCTTCGGTCGCATGCTGGCGCGCGCTCTGCACCGCGACTACCGCCTGATCGGCGTGGATCCGCGGGGCGCACGACGCCTGCCCAGAGACGTCACGGTCCACACGATCGACCTGCGCCGCAAGAAGGTCGAGGACATCTTTCGCCGCAATCGAATCGACGCTGTCATTCACCTGAACCCTACCCCCGAGTGGCGCGGCAGAACCTCTGAACACCGCAACATCGCGGTTCTGGGCACACAGAAACTCTTTTCGTACTGCGCGAAGTACCAGGTGCCGAAGGCGATTCTGCTCTCGTCTGCAGCCCTGTATGGCGCCCATCCTGACAACGACCAGTTTCTGACCGAGGCCGCGCCGTTGATGGCCGGCTCCGGATTCGCGACGATGCGCGACCTGGTCGAGGTCGACATGTTCGCGACCTCCTTCTTCTGGAAGACGCCTGAGGTCGACACCGTCATCTTGCGGCCGGTCCACATTGTCGGTGACCTCAACAACGGCGTCTCGCTGTACTTTAAGCAAAAGCGGGTCCCTACGCTGCTGGGCTTTGACCCGATGGTACAGGTGATCTCCCCCGAAGACGTCGTCCGGTCCGTTGTTCTGGCGCTGAAACCCGGCCTGCGCGGTGTGTTTAACATTGTCGGACCCGCTCCCCTGCCCCTGACACAACTGATTCGGATGACCGGACGTCGCCCATTCCCGGTGCCTGAGGCCGTCGCCCGGTCATTGATCGGAATCGGCTTCGGCGTGGGCGCGACCGGCGTCCCGTCCGCACAGTTGGACTATCTCAAGTACGTCTGCATGGTGAACAGCGACGCCGCGCGAGACCAGCTACGTTTCAAGGCTCGTATGAGCATCGAAGAAACCATGGCTCCCCTCGAGCGCCGACGCCCGGGCTGAGTCCGGGGCGTGTCACCGTAGAACGATCGTTGACATGCGGGCGAAGGGTTCGCTACACCGCTGCCCCTTCAGCCGACATAGCTCAGTTGGTAGAGCAGCTCATTCGTAATGAGCAGGTCATCGGTTCAAGTCCGATTGTCGGCTCTCGGCGTACGTACGATGAAAACACGCGATTCGGCAGCCCATGTTCTAGCGCCCGCCCTGGTGGTGTGCGGCACGAACACAGGTGTTGGTAAGACCCGATGGGCCTGCGCGCTGGCACGAAGCGCCGTCGCACGCGGCGACCGGGTCGGTGTGATCAAGGCGGTCGAGACCGGCTGCACCGAGGTCGAAGGCGCGATGATCGCCACAGACGCACAGTCGCTACAGCGTGCCGCCGGTGGCCTGCAGACGATAGAAGAAGTGTGCCGATGGCGATTTCCGCGCCCGGTCACACCGGCAGCCGAGTTTCGTCGCACCGGTACCTCCTTCGACGACACAGACTTCGCCGCCCGGGTACGAAGCCTCCGGGCGCGTACGGGCCTGACAATTGTGGAGTCCGCCGGCGGCATCTGTTCGCCGCTCGATCGCGACCTCGTAGCGGGCGATCTCGCTCGCATCGCCGGCCTGCCTGCCGTTCTCGTCGCTGAGAATACCCTCGGCACGCTCTCTGTAACGATCGCCTCCCGAGAAGCCGCGCTCCATCGCGGAATCCGACTCGTAGCCGTGCTCCTGAACCGGCGAGATGACCGCGAGCCCGACCCCTCACACGCAGACAACGCCGCGTGGATTCGCGAATGCACCGGCCTTCCGGTCTGGCACTACGGCGGGGAAGAGCTCGTCAGCGACGAAGTACTCGAAGCGGTTCTGGCCCTCGGCGACCACGCAGAAGGCGACTGAGCCCCCCCGGTCACGGCCCGGATTATAGCGTCGCTGGAGGCAGCACGTTCGTCGGTGCAGGCGTGCGAGCGGGCTCGTCTCGACGTGGCGACGAAGGTCGTTGCGTCTCATCGTCTGCGTTGTCCGCGGAATCAGCGGGCGGCGCGCGTCGCTCCGGAGTGTCCGCCGCGTCTGCCTCCGCGTTCCGTGGCGCCTCAGCCGCTTCGCTGTCATCATTCGCGTCCTCAGCAGCGCCGGCTTCCGGCGCGGGGGCGGCACGACGCGCTTCGCGGTCGGCCGCAGCGGTCGCGGGCCGCTCTGCTTCCGGTCGTGGCGCGTCGGCTTCGCGCCCGGAATCCCGGCCGGCAGGACGACTCGCTGATCGTTGTGTAGCCGCTGCCATCGCAACCGCCGCATCGGGCGCGGGAACGCAGGTTGCAAGGCGGGACGAGAGCGTACGTATCAGCGCATCGCTGAGCACGCCTCGCCTCGATTCGACAAGCGTATGTGCGTCCCTGCAACGCCCCGCACTCAGGGCAGCCGCAAGCTCGGTTGCCGCGGCCTCGGCAGCGGCGATGCTCTGCGCAAGACCGTCGAAGAGCGCGCGTGTTTCGTCGGTGATCTGCGCTTCGATGTCATCAGCGATCGCTGATGCCGTTGCGACGTCGCCGGCGTCCAGAGCAGCAAGAGCGCGCTCAATCTCCGCCTCCACGGCCGGTCCCTCGTCGACATTCGCGGCCACACCATTGTCAGTGCCCTCAGGCCCACTATCGCCCTTGAGCAGCGGCAAACCAAACAACAGGCCAACGGCTACCGCGGCAAGCAGCACGGCGGCGAGACCAAACCAGGCCGCCCGCCCCTTTCGTGCAGGAAGAAAATCGAGATCGTCATCGTGAACGTCGTCGTGGCCTTCAAGCAGCTCGGACGCAACCGCCTTCTCGAAACCGCCGCTGTGAAGATCGCCGAGATCCCTGGAGCCGACGTCTCTGCTGAGGGACGCGTTGAGCGGCTCACTGAGGGGTTCGTTCAGGTTGCCGGCAAAGGCTGCGGTCGAAACGCGGAGGTCTGCCGGCGTATTGTTGCGATCCGGATCCATCTGCGGGAACGCCGACTGCGACGTCATCACCACCGGCGCGGATGACTGCTCATCACGGCTTAGAACCGGTGAAGCAGTGGGCGTGCGCGCGCCGGCCTTCGTGGAGTGAATGATCGCCTCAAGTGCAGCGTTGGACGACGTCTCCGATGTGACCAGCGCCTCCGCTCGCGAGAGAAACTCGGCCATCGATTGTGGTCGACGTGCGGGATCTTTTTCCAAACATGAGTGTACGAGATCCGCAATCTCAGGAGTCGTTCGCGAGCCTGAAACTCGTCGCAGCGGCTGCGGCGCTTCGCGAATCTGTCGCTGTAGGAGGGCAAGTTTGTTCTTGTCTCGGAAGGGCGGTTGGCCCGCGAGCATATAGTAGAGAACCAAACCAAGCGCGTACACATCGGCGCGATGGTCGATAGGCTGACCGGCTGCCTGCTCCGGGGACATGTACTCCGGCGTTCCAAACATTACGCCGGTCTGCGTGATGTTCTCGCCCTCTTCGCCGACGATCTTAGCGATACCGAAATCAAGCACCTTCGCGGAGTATCGATGCCCCGAGCCTTCGACGATCATAATATTGTCGGGCTTCACGTCGCGGTGGATGATGTTCAGAGAGTGAGCCTCTGCCAGCACCTCGGCGACCTGGATTGCAATACGAAGCGCCACCTGCGGCGGCAGCTGCGTGCGGCGTCGAACGAGACGGGCGAGAGCGATACCGTCGACATACTCCATCACAAAGTACAGCGTTCCATCGTCCAGCCGGCCGCAGTCCATCATCGATACCGCGTTCGGATGGCGTACCGAGCCTGCGATCTTGACCTCGTTGAAGAATCGACGGGCGAACTCCTCGCTCTCTGCGAAGCGCCGATGCAGAAACTTCACCGCTACCGGCTGTTTCAGCGCGATCTGCTGGGCGCGGTAGACCTCGCCCATGCCACCGCGTGCGATGCGTTCGACGATTTCGTAGCGGTCCGCGATCCTCGCGCCGACAAAGCGTCCGGTGTCGTCGGCGTCGAAGTACTGCATCGCCGTACCGCAGCTGCCACAGAACAGGGCCCCGTAATCGGTCGACGTACCGCACTGCGAGCACGGTACCTGCTTGTCTGAAATCGCCATCGGTCCAACTCCGTGCTCGCGGTCCGCGATGGCGAATGGGAGGGTGCGCTCCTGTGGCGCAAAGGCCCGAGTCTGCCGATCGCTTGAAAGATCCCTGTCCATGATATGGCAATTCTCCCGGCGCGCCAGAAATCAACGGGGCGCCGACGTGCTTGACCGCAGCGTTTTTCGGCAAGAACAACGGCTGTTCACGCAGACGCTGCGACAGAAGTGAAAACGTCCCCGTAGCTACGTCCGATTCCCGAGGAGCCGATGAGCGTTCGCATCGCAGAACTGTCAGACGGACAGACCATAGAATCATTCTTTCTAATCGCCGGCGTGCGCGAAGCGGCGACCCGAAGCGGCTCCCTCTACCTCACCGTCGATCTCAGAGACCGAACGGGGAACGTCGCCGGCCGCATCTGGGATCCCGCCGCTGTCTGCCCCTCCGGGATCACTGAATTCGGACCCTATCTCGTGTCCGGCCGGGTCGACAGCTATCGAGGAACGCTCCAACTGGTGATCAGTGGCCTCTCAAAGTTGGATCCCACCGATCAGCAGCTCGCAGAGATGGTCAAAACCTCGCAATGGAGCCCCAAAGCTCTGGTAGGTGAGATTCGTGATCATGTCCGTGATCACGTGCGATCTCGTAGTGTTCATCGACTTCTGCTCGCAGTGATCGATCACCCTGAGGTGACTGATCGCCTACCGATCAGTCCAGCTGCGGTTACCAACCACCACGCCTTCGTCGGCGGGCTGGTCGAGCACACCCTTTCGATGCTCCGCCTGGCCACGATCGTCGCCGATCACTACTCAGCCTATTATCCTGGGATGATCGATCGGGATATCCTGATCGCCGGCGTGATCTGCCACGACCTGGGCAAGATCTGGGAGCTCTCGCAGGACCTCGCCCCTTCGTACACCGACGACGGACAGCTCCTGGGACACATCCCGATGGCGGCGAATTTTGTGGCGCAGGTCGCCGAGGAGATCGGCGAGATTCCCCCCGAGCTGGTCCGCGAAGTGCAGCACATGATCCTCAGCCATCACGGGCGCCTCGAGTACGGGTCCCCCGTCGTTCCCAGGACTATCGAAGCGATGCTGCTGCATTTCATCGATCAGATGGATTCCAAAACGAATCAGATCGTCAGTAACCTCGGCGAGCCGGGCTGGAGCGACTGGGTTCGTGGAATGGACCGCAAGTTCCTCAACCCGGCAGAACACCGCCGCTCCTGGGCAGCTACCGGCGTCGACGTGGCGGGCGATCATGGACCGGGGCGCCGGTACGGCGCGATGCAGGCTGCCAGAACAGTCAAGATGGACGCGCTGCCCGACGAAGGGGGCAAACGCAGAGACAATCTCAACCTCTTCGACGGATTGGATTGAGCAGGGACGCCAGGCGGAGCCGAAATCTCGAGAAGTACCTGCAACGCCACGCCGAAGCAGAGCTCCCAGAGATTCCCGGCAGGCACAGGTGCGCCGTGGTCGTGCCGATGTTCGACGAATCGCAGACGGTAGAACGTTGCGTTGATGCGCTCAGGGCTGCCGCTGAACACGCTGCTGCGTGCCCCGCAGATGGAGCGAACGAGCCGGTGCTTGTCGTTGCGGTCGTCAACGCGGCCGCCTCTGCCCCGGCTTCTGCCCTGGCGTCCAACCGCCGCACCCTCGCCCACCTGCAATCCCGCGGCGGCGGGACCACGCATTCGATCGCGCCGCATGTCACCCTGAGCGAGGACGGAGCGCTCTCGATCCTGACCGTCAACTCGTCCACAGACGGACGCTTCATCCCCCCGAATCAGGGGGTGGGGGCCGCCAGAAAGCTCGGCGCTGACATCGCGCTTGCCCACTTCCATCGCGGCAGGCTTCGCTGTCCACAGGTGCTGTCTACGGATGCAGACGCACGCATTCCTCCCGGACTTCTGTCAGCGATGGTCGGCGCTTCCGACGATTGCGCGGCATGCACCTGGCCGTGGACGCACCGTGCGGGAAGCCTGAGCGTAGAGGAGCACGATGCGCTGATGGCCTACGAGCTGCATCTGCGCGTCTACACCGCCGGACTCGAAACAGCGCAGAGCCCCTGGGCCTTTCACACCATCGGAAGCGCCCTGTCCTTCGACCTCAACGCCTATGTCGCGGCGCGGGGCTTCCCCAAACGTGCCGGCGGCGAAGACTTCTACCTCCTGCGTAAGCTCGCCCTGCTGGGGGTCGTGCGGCGCATGTCGGGACCGCCGATTGAGATAGTCGGCAGGTTCTCGGCGCGCGTCCCATTCGGTACCGGACCGGCGCTGCGGCGCATGCTCAATTCCCGGGAGCCGCGCAGCTGGGATCATGCCGTCTTTGAATTGATCGCTGCGGCCAATCGCCGGCTTCACGAAGGCTCCGTGGCCGATGATCCGGTGGCGGCGATGGCGGCCGCAATGGCAGATACCGGGCTCGCCGAGCTCGATGTGCTGGTACAGGCAATCGAAGAGAGCGGACTGTCCGGGCCCCTTCGCGCGGCGCGAAAATCCAGTGCCGGCGCGACACATCGACGCAATCATGCTCTCAAGAGTTTCGATGCGTTTCGCACCATGCGCCTCGCGCGGCGGCTTGAGAGCATGATTCTGCCGGCGGTGCCCCTCGACCGGGCCCTCGCGCCATATGAGTTTGACGCTCCCGCCGGGCGCACCTACGCGGAGAGAGCAGCGGCGATGTCCGAGCGCGAACAACGCCGGCCTGAGATTCCGCGCGCACTCGCCGATTTGCACGGGCACACGGCCGACGGCGACAATAGGCCCAGAAAGGAAGAGACGAACTGATGAGAGCCCTCCTGCTGTGTATCGCCACGACCCTGGCCCTCTCCGCCTGCATCGATGAACCGATCATCACGGACTGTGAACTGAACATTCCGCCCGGCTATCTCG
>JAUICO010000070.1 GCA_030427825.1 bacterium
ATGCGGTGATATCAATTGCGCGGCCACCATCGCAGGCAGGCGTCGGGGGATTCGCCCCAACCGATGCGCAGGTCAAGGTGTGGCACGCAGGCGCAGGTCCTTTTCCATCGCCCGCGCCACGCATACGCGCCGGCGACGGAGTCGAGCGATACCCCGCAGGGGACGCATGCGACGGTTGCCGGACGGTGCCGCGCAGGGGCTCAGAGCCCGCTGAGGCCCAGCCCGGGTTCGAGCGCCGGCCGGGAGCCCGTCAGCTGTCGAGCGCTTCGCGCAGCCGGCGACGAATGGTCCCTTCGAGACGTTTGCCGTCGATACCGGCCGCCTTCGCGAGCATGCCCAGCTTCACGCTGACGTCGACGCTCTTTGCGCCGACCTTGATGTCACCGGAAACACCGGGGCCCTTGAAGACTGCGTCGTTGCCCTTCCACTTCGGCTTGACCTTGTATTTCTTCAGGAGGTCTTCGAACGCCCCGACACGCAGCCGCGCATCTTCGGGACTCAGGGAATGCGGCTCCGTAACTTTGAACGACGACATACTCAGCTCCGGCGACGGCGCTCGCGAAGTGCGATCAGCGCGATAAACCCAAGCAGGCCTATACCCTGGCTGCCCGCCTGTGTCGAAGAGCACCCACTCGAAGAGCCGCCGCCACCGACGCTGCCGGTGCAGCGATAGTCCGCCGGGCAGATCTGGTCGCCGGCGTCCGGATTCAGGCACACATTCACCGGGTCAGAGTCACTGCCGATGTTGAAGCACTCGGAGTTGCCAGGGCAGTCACTGCTGCTGCAGTCGATGACACACACAGGCGTGCCGTTCAAAGCCTCGCAGCTGGCGCCGGGACCGCAGGTGTAGTCTCCGTCACATGACTGGCATACCGGGCATGCTCGCGCTTCGGCAGCGGAGTCGTCGCAGATGTAGTCGATCGGGCACACGCCGGCGCTCTGTGCGTTGTCATTCAGGCAGTACGACTCGCCTTCGCTGATGCCGAAGCACTCGACGTTGCCGGGGCACTGCGAGCTGTCGGTGCAGGCGAAGGTGCAGATTTTTCCACTGCCGAAGTCCTGGCAGCTGCCGCCCTGGCAGTCCGCATCTGTGCTGCATCCGTCGCAGATCGGGCAGGTGCCGCCGCGAGATCCGTCGATGTAATCGTCGCAGGCGTCGCCGCGGCCGTCACCGTCGAGGTCGGCCTGTGCCGGATTTGCCGTTGTGGGGCAGTTGTCGTCGCCATCAAGCAGCCCGTCATCGTCTGAGTCCACGTTCGGATTGCTGGATCCGGTGACAACCCATGAGGGCGGCGTGTATCCCCCCAGCTCAGCGGCGCGTTCGCCCACTGCCTGGAGCCAGGGGCCGTACTCGTAGACACCTGTGTAGATCGACGATGAGCAACCCTGGGCGCCGCGTGACAGGACGCCGAGAACCCGCAGGTCCTCGGTGAGCGCCGGGCCGCCGGAGTCGCCCTGGCAGGTACCGTCGCTGCCCTCAAACTCCTGGTACTGCACCTGCGAAAACGAGGGGCAGTCATTGCCGTTGCAGGTGACGCGTCGGTTCTCAAGGTATCGACGGCGACCGGCACTGAACTGGTTTCCCTCGTTCGTGTCGCCATATCCGATCGCCACATACTCCTCGTTCACAACCGGCTCGATATCGATGCGGGGGATGTACGGCAGCGCCCGGTCAGCGGATACGTTCTGATTGATGATGATGACGGCGATATCGTAGCCGCACATGTCATCGCCGTCCTCAGGCACATGAATCTCGCGGCCTTCGTAGTAGGGCCCGGTGAAGGACTGGATATTCGGGTTCGGCGTCACGAGAACGTCAGAAGGATCAAAGGTGTCGCCGAAATCGGAGACACCGCAGATTACGAACTCTGAAGAGACATCTGCCACGCAGTGCCGCGCTGTCAGGATCATGTTCGGTGCGATCAGGCTGCCGGTGCAGATGCCTCCGCGCGCCTGCTCGTAGATGCCGAATACACTCTCCCAGATATTGGTCGTGTCTTCGGTACCACCTTCAATTGCGGCGCTGATCGAGCGTGGCTCGTCCGCATCGATCGGTTGATCACATGCGATCGCGCCAACGAATACTGCGGCGATTGCGATTGCCGCGCGCCCGGCTACCTTCAGGTGGTGAGTGTTCATCGATTCTGCTCCTGGGCGGCGGTGGCGCCCATGACTGGCGGTGCTCGGGATACAGGCGACTCGTAGGGACCCTGCCTCCGTCCGACAATGTGCGGGGAGCGGGGCGCTTACCATAGGGGCCAATTCGACACAAAGTGCGATCCGGACACGCCTCTCTATGCCGAAGGGCCCTGTCAGACACAGGACTTGCGAAGAATTCCTGCACCGGGGAACGATTTTGGCTGTCGACGAAAGATCTTCGCCGGCACCGAGCTCAGAGTCGGCGATGTTCCGCTTCGCAGATGATCTCGGGTGGCACCGAGCCGACGCGCATCCAGGCAAGCTCGCCTGCGGCAATCTCAACACCGGAGCGCGTGCATACCACCGGCTGGGCAACCCGCAGCTCCGTCCATTGCTCCGTGGGCGGATTCAACACACGGTCCAGCCCTGTATCCGAGACGACGAGCGCGCTGCCGCCATCGGTTCGAACGGACACATGCGCCGCGACGCCCGGCTCAAGCGGCTCGCCGGTAACCGCGCAGCGAGTACGCCGCTGCACGGTGATCGGCTGCCATCCGATCACGGAGTCCGGAATCGCGGCGAGAGCGTCAGCGCTTCCCATCGCCCGTCGTGCGGCGGGAACTGCAGCGTCGCGAATGCTGACCACGTCCTCTACGACGTTCGTCACAAGGTGCTCAACGTTGCCCGAGAAGTTGCCCACCAGGTCAACGGTGCTGCGCAGAATACGGCGCACCAGCTGCGAGACCGGCATGTCCAGCCGGTCCGCCTCTGCCTTGAGCTCTCGCTCCAGCTCTTCACTGATTCGCGTGTTCAGGATCCGATCCTTTCGCTTCTTCTTTGCCGATTCACGTTCTGCCAACAGATCCCCCAATCTCAGCTGCGCCGACGCGCGTACACCAATGTATATACAAAGTGATACACTCTCGCAACGCCTCCAGCCTGTAGAAGCAGCACCCCAGCACTGTCGACTTCCCGAACGGCGGACGCGTCGCGCGTAGCTGCGGCTCCCGGAACGGCTACTTCAGCAGGGCCCAGTTGCTGCCGGTGTGAAAGTCCACACGAAGGGGCACGCGCATATCGAAGACCCCTTCCATCTCGGTCTTCGCCAGCTCAAGTGCGGCCTGCACTTCATCCGGCGGCGCCTCGAAGACAAGCTCATCGTGAACCTGCAGCAGCATCGATGTCTGCATCCCTTCATCGCGAAGTCGGCGGTCGATACGAATCATCGCGATCTTGATGAGGTCGGCCGCGCTACCCTGAATGGGTGTGTTCATCGCCAGCCGCTCCCCGTAGGCCCGCGCCTGCCCGCGTCCGCCCTGCAGCTCGGGGATCGGCCGTCGCCGTCCGATCATCGTCTCGGCGTACCCCAACTCCGTCGCGGCCTCGATCAGGCCGTCCAGGAAGGGCTTCACCCCCGCGAGACGCTCAAAGTACCGGTCAATCCACGCCGCCGCTTCCCGCCGCGAGATGTCCAACTCGCCGGCCAGGCGGTGCGCACCCATCCCGTAGATCAGACCGAAGTTGATCGCCTTCGCCGCCGAGCGCTGGTCAGAGCTGACCTCAGATGGCGGAATCTCAAAGATCTCGGCGGCTGTACGCCGATGGATGTCCTCGCCCCGCACGAACGCGTCGATCAAAACCGGGTCTGCACTCATGTGTGCAAGGATGCGTAGCTCTATCTGCGAGTAGTCGCCCGAGAGCAGTGTCCAACCCTCGCGGGGTACGAAGGCTTCGCGGATGCGCCGCCCTTCTGTCGTGCGAATCGGGATGTTCTGCAGGTTTGGGTTCGAGCTCGACAGACGACCCGTTGCCGCCACCGCCTGCTGATAATCGGTGTGCACGCGGCCCGTACGATGGTGAATCATTCGCGGCAGCGCGTCGACATAGGTCGACTTCAACTTTGCGAGACTTCGGTAGTCGAGAATCAGTCCGGGCAGGGCATGCTGATCGCTGAGCGCGTTAAGCACCGACATATCCGTGCTCGGGCCAGACTTGGTCTTCTTGATTACCGGCAGCCCCAGAGTCTCAAAGAGAATCACACGCAACTGCTTGGGCGACGCGATGTTGAAGGTTGACCCCGCCGCCTCGTAGATCTTCGCCTCAATCTCGGCCATGCGCCCGGCAAACTCGGTGCTCAGGTCGTTGAGAAACGACGGGTCGACGGTGATGCCGACGTCCTCCATTCGCGAGATTACAGCGCACAGGGGAATCTCAACCTCCTCGAGAAGGGAACGCATCTTCAGCTCGTCCACCATCGGTGCAAGCATACGGTGCAGGCGCAATGTCACGTTCGCATCCTCGGCCGCATAGGTCGTCGCCTCTTCGACAGACACCTCATGAAAGAGCTTCTGCTGGGCGCCTTTGCCGGCGACATCTGAAAAGGCGATCGTGCGGTGGCTCAGGTAGTGCTGCGCCAGAGCGTCCAGACTGTAACGCCGACGGTTCGGGTCGATTAGATACGCGGACAACATCGTATCGTCGGCGATCCCACGAAGCTCGACGCCGTATCGCCGGAGCACACGGAGCTCGTAGTTTGCGTTCTGCGCCACGATGGGAAAATCCGGATCCTCAAGGAGCTCGCGAAGCGCTTCGATGACCTCAAGGCGGTCCAACTGCGTTGCCGCGGTCAGGTCTGTGTGTGCGACGGGAATGTAGATTCCCCCGTTCTCCTCCCAGGACAACGCAAACCCGACGATCTCGGCGTCCAGGGGCTCCAGCGACGTCGTCTCAAGATCAAAGGCAGCGATGCCGGCTTTCCGAATCGCCGCGATGGACGCATCGAGAGCTGCGCGATCAGACACCGTGCGAAAATCAAACTCCTCAGCGCCGGTCATCGCAACTTCGCGGGACGCTACGTCGAAGAGTTCACGCACCATGTTTGGAAATCGCCCAAACTCAAACTCGGCACACAGCGCGTCAAAGGCATCAAAATCCGGTGGCGTCAGCGCGTACTTCTCGAGGTCCACTTCAATCGGGACATTGACGTCGATCGTCGCCAGCTGACGACTCAGACGCGCCTGCTCGGCAAACTCCCTGAGGTTTTCCTTGCGCTTCTTTCCCGAAACACTGTCGATATTTGCGAGCAGGTTTTCGAGGTCTCCAAACTGCGCGATCAAAGCACCTGCCGTCTTCTCCCCGATGCCCGGCACGCCGGGAATGTTGTCGCTGCTGTCGCCGGCGAGGCCCAGCACATCGGCGACGCCGGACGGCGGCACCTGAAAACGCTCAAGCACGTCGGCCACCTGAAACTCCCTGCCACGCATCGAGTCAAACATCGTGGTCTTGTCGTCGAGCAGCTGACAGAGGTCCTTGTCGCCGGACAGGATGACCACCCTGAGCCCCTCACGTTCACGGGACTTCACCAGCGTGCCGATCATGTCGTCCGCTTCAAACCCGCTCTCCTCAAGCACCGGAATCCTCAGGGCCTCAACGATGCGACGAAAGTGCGGAAACTGTACCTTCAGCTCATCCGGAGGCGTGCTGCGGTTGGCCTTGTATTCCGCGTACAGTTCATTGCGAAAAGTCGCACCCGGCGGGTCAAAAGCCACGGCGAGGTAGTGCGGGTTACGGTCCCGCATGACGTTCAGGAGCATGTTGGTAAACGCAAACAGTCCGTTCGTCGGCATCCCGCGAGAGTTCGTCAGGTGACGAATCGCGTAGAAAGCCCGGAACACGTAATAGCTGCCGTCCAGTACATACAGGACACGATCTTCGCTCACCCGACACCCCTCCTGCTGACGACACGCACGGCCACGCGCTCGGCGACCTTGTCACCACCGTACAACTACATAAGTACGCTCATCAGTAGCACGTGACGGCGGCAATGAAGAGTCCGCGAGCAACAGGAGTGAGTGAGGTGAGGCCAGTACGAAAAGCGGTGATTCCGGTAGCCGGTCTGGGGACCCGCTTCCTGCCCGCCACCAAAGCAGTCCCCAAGGAGCTGCTGCCGATCGTCGACGTTCCGGCCATTCAGGTGGTCATCGAAGAGGCGGTCGCCGCCGGCATCGAAGAGGTGATCCTGGTCACCGGTCGCGGCAAGGGCGCGATCATGGACCACTTCGACCACTCCTACGAGCTCGAAGACACGCTCAAACGACGCGGCAAGCACGCAGAACGCATCGAGCTTGAACGCATCTCAGACATGGTCCGCGCAGTGGCGATTCGTCAGAAAGCGGCGCTTGGGCTGGGTCACGCCGTACTCTGCGCACGAGCCGCGATCGGCGACGAGCCGTTTGTTGTAATTCTCCCCGACGATATCATTGACGCCGACCCCGGGGTCACGGCCCAGCTGATCTCGCAGTACGAACGCTACGGCGCAGGCGTGCTCGCGACGATGGAGGTCCCACTGGACAAGACCTCGATGTACGGCGTGATCAGCGGCGCACCGATGAGCGAGCGCGCCTGGCGAATCAACACCCTCGTCGAGAAGCCGGAACCCGACGATGCGCCGTCGTGCTTCGCGGTCATCGGGCGATACGTCCTGCCGCCGGAGATCTTCGCGCACCTCGAGGCCACCGAACCGGACGACAGCGGCGAGATCCAGCTGACCGACGGCCTGCGGCGCCTCGCCGCAGACGACGGCCTGCTGGGATACGAGTTCGAGGGCCGTCACTACGATATCGCCGACCGCCTCGGGTTCCTCAAGGCGAACCTCGAATACGCCCTGAAGCGCGAAGGGCTCGGCACCGAGCTGCGCGACTACCTGCGCACGCTCTCACTCTGAGCCCGCGCTTGCGCCTGCCCGGGGAAACCACCAACCCGACGCGCGCCGGTGCTCGTGGACGCAACCACGCCGGTCTGCGGGGTCTCTGCGCCTGCGCCCTGCTCTGCGCGATCGCGTTGATCACCCGGACCGCCGGCGCGCAATCCATGCAGGACGTGTTGCGGGACCTCGACGAATACAGGGCAACGCCGGCGACGTTCAGCGCCGTTGCGACCGTCACCCGCGGCGGGCGACCTGTCATTGTCTCGATCGAGTGCGCCGGCGATCTGCGCCTCATCGATACCGACGGGGCCGAGATCGCTGCCGCATCCCCGGAACTGAAGCTGACCCTGCTTCTCCTGGAGTCGAAGCCGCTGGATGACTCCCTGGCCGCCTTCGGTTGGGAGCTTCCGCACAACGACCTCGGCTACGTTGTACGGGAACTCGATGGCGAAACGCTGACCCTGCGCGCCATCGGTGAGCACGGGGGCACGCGAATCCTCGCCGATGCGGGGCTTCACCGACTCCGCCGCGTTGACATAGTGATCGACGGCTCTCGATGGGCGGCTTCCGTTACCGAATGGAGCGCCGCCGCCAACGAGTGGATCCCCGGACACATCCGCGTCACGCGTGACGGCGAGCCGGTACTCGCCCTCGAGCTGCTGCAGATCGTGCCCGATCAGGCGGAGCGCCCGGAGGCACACATCGAAGTTCTGTCGACTCCCAGGGTCTTCCCACGGTGGACCCTATGAGCGCGTCCCCATCGAGGGCCGGCGATGGACCCTGGCTGCAGGTCGCAGTCGATGTCGCGCTGCCGACGGCGCTGACCTGGACGGCGCCGAAAAGCGGAACTCCTCAGCGCGGCAGCCGCGTCATTGTACCCTTTCGAAATCAGCTCAAAGTGGGAATCGTAACCGGCGTGCGCAACGAGCGACCACCGGGGCTGAAACGTGTTCGTCGCGCCATAGAGCTCGCCGACGCGACACCCACGCTGCCGGAGCCCCTGCTCGATATGCTCGAGTGGATGGCGCGCTACTATCACGCCCCGCTGGGTCGAAGCGTCGCTCTGGCCGTGCCTGCGGCGCTGCTCCTGACCGAGAAGCGAGCGCGCTGGGAGCTCGGCGACTCGCCGCCACAAGCGGATGATGAACGCGCTGTTGCGGCGGCAATCCGCGAGGCCGGACACGCTCTCAGCGCGACAGAGATTCGGCATCATGTGCCCGTCACCCTCGCCCGACTGACCGAGCTCGAAGTCGCCGACATCGTCCGCGCGAGCGCATCTGCGACCAGACAGCGAACCCGGGCCCGAAGCGCGACCCTCATCTCGCCGACGACAACAGCCGGCGATGCCTCGCGCCTCGGTGAGCGCCAACAGCGCGTCGTCGACTTCGTGAAAGAGCACGGCGAAACCGGATACGACGAGCTGCGCGAACTCTACGGCATCGATCGCAGCGTGGTGCGCAGCCTGCTCAAGCGCGAGCTGATCACAACTCGAGAGGTCGAGGTGATCCGCGACCCCTTCGCCGGCACCACGATCGAAGCGCGCACCGACGACCCGGTCCTGACGCCGGAGCAGGCCGAAGCCGTCGAGCGCATATGCCGGGGCATCGACGGCGACGGCAGCCGCATCCTGCTGCACGGCGTCACCGGCAGCGGCAAGACAGAGGTCTACCTGCGCGCCATTCGCCACGTTCGTGCCACCGGACGCAGCGCGCTCATCCTGCTGCCCGAGATCGCGCTGACGCCGCAATTCGTCGGCGTCATCCAGGCGGCGGTCAACGAGCCGGTGGCCGTATTGCACTCCGGCCTCAACGACGGAGAGCGCTATGACGCCTGGCGCCGTATCCGACGCGGTGAGGTCGGCATCGTCATCGGAGCACGCAGCGCCCTCTTCGCCCCCATGTCGAACATCGGGCTCGTCGTTGTCGACGAAGAGCACGACACGAGCTTCAAGCAGGGAGATCGTATCCGGTACAACGCCCGGGACTGCGCGACCGTGCTGGCGGCCCGTCACCGCGCGACCATTGTGCTCGGCAGCGCGACGCCCTCTCTCGAATCGCTGCACAACTGCGAGCAGGGTCGCTACGCCCTGCTTCGACTCCCGCAGCGCGTACACCGGCGCCCGATGCCGGCGATCGAACTGATCGACATGCGAGCCCACCCACCGGACGAAGCGGATCCGGCGAGCGCCATCATCTCCTCACCACTGCAGAAGGCGGTGCGCGACACGGTCAGCGCCGGCGAGCAGGCGATCCTCTTCCTGAATCGCCGCGGCTTCTCGAACGCCATACAGTGCTGCGGCTGCGGCGAAGCCCTCCGTTGCGCCAGCTGCGACATCAGCCTGACCCACCACCGACGGGGCGACGTCATGCGCTGCCACATGTGCGGGTTTTCGGCGTCGACCCCGGAGTCCTGCCCACAGTGCGGCGACCGACAGTGGAGTCACAGGGGAGCGGGAACCGAGCAGATCGAGGAGCTGGTGGGCGACGCCTTCCCTGACCTCCGAGTCGGCCGTCTCGACCGGGATTCGACGCGCAGCCGTGCGCTCGGCGAGGTGCTCGGCGCCTTCCGCCGCCGCGAGCTCGACCTGCTTGTCGGCACGCAGATGGTGACCAAGGGCCATGATTTTCCCGGCGTCACCCTCGTCGGGGTTCTGTCCGGCGACCAGGCGCTGCGCTACCCGGATTTTCGCAGTGGGGAACGAAGCTTCCAGCTCCTCACGCAGGTGGCCGGACGCGCCGGTCGGGCAGAGCTGCCGGGGCGGGTCATCATTCAGACCTGGAAGCCTGAGCACTACGTTCTGTCGGCGGTCGCGGAGTACGACTTCGACGGCTTTGTTCGCCGCGAGATGCGCTTTCGACGACGCGTCGGCTGGCCGCCCTTCGGCTACGTCGCGCTTCTGGTCTTCGATGGCGCTGAGTTCGGCGACACCATGCGCGCCGCCAACGAGCTTGCCTCGGCGCTCTCACGGACCCTGCAGGAGGGGACCCGCCTGCGCGGCCCGGTTGAGGCCCCCATTGCGCGGGTCCGCGATCGATACCGGGTGCACCTTCTGATTCAGGCGCCGCAGCGCAACGACCTGCATCGGCAGATTGACGGCGCGGTCGCCTGGCGCGACGCCAACACAGAGGTGCTGCGTCGAGCCGGCCTGCGTGTGGCAATCGACATCGATCCGATCGGCGTGATATAAGTCGTGGTCCACGCTCAGCCTCTGCCTTGACTGTACCGTTATACGGCAGGGGCGCTTCGCATTTTGAGATGCTCCCGATCGTCGCCGTTTCTGAATCGGTCGTCTGGCGGACTACGGTCGCCAACGCCCTACAACCTCGTGGTTGCACGGTATTCACCGCTGCAGGCACGGTCGACGCCGTACGCTTTCTCTTCGACAACCCGCGCTCACTGGTGGTCGTCTCGACCGACCTCGGCGAGGCCGGAGTCAACGTCACCTCGACGCTGATTCGGGAGAACTGCGGCTCGCTGCCGATGCTCGTTCTCGTCGGCGACACCCGGGGGTTCATGCGTCCCGAAGCGACCACCCGCCTGCACTATCAGGACTGGGTTCCGGACGCGTACGACTATGACGCCATTCAGCGCCTCGCGGGCGGCCCGAGCCGTCCGACCGTTACGACCAGCGAGATCGCCGCGGTCGAGATGACCATGCGAGCCGCAGAGATCATCGCCCCGCCGAAGCCGGCAGCCGCCTGGGATCCCTCGATTACCGGTGACGAGCTGGAGTTGGTTCTCAAGCGCCTTCGGGATTCCGACTACTTCGACGCGCTGGGGGTCAGCCGAGACGCCGACGACGACGAAGCAGAGGCAGCCTGGCAGCGCCTCGCGGGACGCTACGCCGAGAGCAATGTCCCGCCCGAGGTCGCAAGATCGAACGCTGAGACGCTACGTGAGATCCTCGCAACCCTTCAGGATTGCCGACTCGTGCTTACAAACTCTGCGACACGGGACCTGTATCGACGTGCGCTCGAAGCGAATCGTCGATACACGGGCTGACCGCGCCACCGGCGCAGACATGTAAGCGAACGAGAAGCGAATGAGCCTACGAGAAGTCGTGGTGTGGCCCCACGAAGCACTGACTACACCTGCAGAGCCGGTCGAGGTTTTTGACGAAGACCTGGCCACCCTCATCGATGACATGGCCGAGACCATGTACGCGTCGAACGGAGTCGGCCTCGCCGCGAATCAGATCGCCGTGTTGAAGCGCGTCACAGTCATCGACTGCGGCGATGAGGAGGGCGAGAGCGCGCTCCTGGAGCTGGTCAACCCAGCCATCATCGAGCGCCACGGCAAATTCACATGGCAGGAAGGCTGCCTCAGCTTCCCCGAGCTCTTCGAGAAGATTGAGCGCGCCGAGCGCGTAAAGGTCGAGTTCTTTGACCGGCACGGAGCGAGGCAGGAGGTCGAAGCGGAAGGGCTGCTGGCTGTTGCGCTTCAGCACGAGATCGATCACCTGGACGGCATCGTATTCATGGAGCGCATGGGAAACCTGCAGAAGCGCCTCGCGACGCGTCGATTTCGTAAGCTGCTCGCAGCACAGGACGACTCGTGAGCCCAGACGCGGCGCTGCGTGTCGTCTTCATGGGCACGCCGGACTTCGCGGTTCCCTCACTGCGCGCGCTGGTCGACGACGAGCGCTGCAATGTCGTGCTGGTGGTCTCGCAGCCGGATCGCCGCTCAGGACGCGGACAGAGCACCCGACCGACACCCGTCGCTGCCGCGGCAGGCGAGCTCGGCATTGAGCTCTTTCAGCCGCCGACCCTCCGCGACAATGAAGCGACCGAACGGCTTGGCGAGACAAAGGCCGACCTCTTCGTTGTCGCCGCCTACGGGCAGATCCTGCGTCGTGAGGTCCTGGACCTGCCGGCGATGGGTTGCATCAACGTCCACGCTTCTCTGCTGCCCCGATGGCGCGGCGCGGCGCCGATTCACCGCGCCATTGCCGCCGGCGACGCGGTGACCGGAGTGAGTATCATGCAGATGGAGCTCGGCCTGGATACGGGCCCGGTATACGCCATGCACGCCTGCATGATCGGGGACACAGAGACAGCCGGTGAGCTTCATGACCGCCTCGCCGAGTCGGGCGCGCAGCTGCTCGTCGATACGCTGCCGGCGATCATTGATCCCGCGCATGAACCGACGCCGCAGCCGCAGGGACGCAGCACCTATGCGCGCATGCTCGATTCGTCGCTACGCGAGGTGGATTTCTCGAGCAGCGCCGACCGGATCGCGTGGCACATCAACGGCATGTCCCCGTGGCCGGGAGCACGCGTACGCGTGAACGGAACCTCCCTGAGCCTCCTGCGGGCGCGAGCTGCTGACGACGCCCCGACGGGCAGACCCGGCGAGGTTCTGGTCGCAGACCGGACGCTCGTCATCGCCACCGCGCAGGGTGCGGTCGAGATCCTCGAAGCCCAGCGCTCGGGGAAGCGGCGCATGACCACGCGCGAGCTGCTACAGGGCTACGAAATCGAAGTGGGAAGCGTCGTCAACGCGCCATGAGCAGGGCCGGCAGCACACAGGCCGAAGGCCGCGCGGCGACAGCAGCTGACGTGGCGCTCTGGCCGGTGTTCTCGGGTCCCGGGCCCGCACACGGCGGTTTCTGGTGGGCCTTCGCCGGCGACGATGAGCACATGCGCAGCCACGCCCTCGAACGAGTGCGCGCGGGGCACGCCCCAGCGGCAACGGCGGCGGCCGCGAGGGCCGGTGGCATTCGCATCGACGGCGGCGAATACCAGGCGCTTCGCGGGCCCATCCATGTCGCAATGCTGGCGGTTCCGGCCGGGTCCAGGGCGCCGGGGTTCACCGAGAAGCTGGCGATAGACAGGCGCCGTGCCGCGAGCTGGGGTGCTAGCTGCGCCGGCTTTCAACGGGCGGTTCACGGCGGCGATCCCGGCACGATCGTCCACGCCATGAGCGATCGGATGATGGACCGCGCGCTCGGCGCCGCCGTCGTGGCCTGGCATCCCCTCGAGAGCGCGTTGCGATCCCATGACGTCGCCTTCGGGCTGACCCAATGCGTGGAGTGGCTGACAATCTGGGGCCACGCCAGGGAATCACTCGACCAATCGGTCGCCGCCGCCGTAGAGGTGCTGCGCGCACACAGCGCACTCACCCACCCGATCGTCGGCACAATTGCTCAGGGGCCTGTTTGAACGCAGATGAAAACGCCAGGCGCGTCGCCGCACATTGCGTGCAACGCGTGGTCGACGAGGGCGGCTACAGCAACCTCGTGCTCAGTCACGCTCTCGCCTCAAGCCCCCTGGATGCCCGGGATCGCGCCTTCGTGACGGCGTTGGTGTACCGAACGCTCACCTGGCTGGCGGTGATCGATGACGAGCTGGATCAGCGCCTCAGTCGCGGGCTGGAGTCACTGCCCCGCAGCGTGCGAGCGCACCTTCGCGTCGCGATGGCACAGCTGCGGACGATGCAGTCGAGCCCGCCACGTGCGACCATCAATGAGTGCGTCGAAGCGATCAAAGACGACAGCGGCGGAGGTCTCTCCAGGGTCGCGAACGGTGTGCTGCGCTCCGCCCAGCGGGATGGCGCGCCGCCGCCGCCGTGGCCCGGCGCTCAGCTGGCCCTGCCGCCAACACTGCACAAGCGCATTGTCACCCATATCGGTGAAGATCGCTGCGCGGTGCTGATGGATCTGGCGAACGAGGGACTGCCTACGCATTTGAGGCAGCGACGTCCCGGCGAGCTCCCGGAAGGTGTCTCGCCACATCCCCATGTGCCCGGCGCCTTTGTCCTCGAAGCCGGCGTGCCGGTGACGGACGCGAGCTGGGCGGTTCAGGACGCCGGTTCCCAGATGGTCGGCCTCTGCGTTCCCGCCGCCGACCGGGTGCTCGACTGCTGCGCGGGTACGGGCGGCAAGACGCTGCACCTGGTCGATCGCCCGGACGTGAAAAGCGTCGTCGCGAGCGATGTGTCGGCGAAGAAACTGACCGCGCTGCGACGCGCAACCGCGCTGGCCGAGAGCGCGACACCGGTCCACAACTGGCGCGACGGGTGCCCCGACGCGTTGTGCGCGGGATTCGACGCCGTGCTCGTGGACGCTCCCTGCTCAGGCTACGGAACGATCGGCCGTCACCCGGAGGCGCGCTGGCGCAGGTCCGACGAGCAGGTCCGTGACCTCGCCACCGTACAGGGCGACATCCTCGCTGCGGCGGCATCGGCCGTGCGACCGGGCGGAATCCTCGTCTACGCTGTCTGCACGTTCACGACCGAAGAAACGGACGCTGTCTGCGACGCATTCAATACCATTCGAAACGACTTCAGCCCTGCCCAGGCCGTACCCGGGTCACTGATCGAAATGCCCGGCGGTCGCCTGCGAGTCTGGGGTGACGAAATGGAGAGTGAGACCTTCTTCATCGCGCGCTGGAAGCGTGCTGAGACCTGACAACCATTCGAGCGAGTCGGCGCTCTCCCGTTGATCGCCGCCACACCCGGCAGCCATTGCGTGGCGCCGGAAAATCCAGCAGACCTGACACTCAACCTGAGGAGAACGCGTGATCGAGATGCCAGACAAGGGCCAACACCTGATCGCCCCATCCATACTCTCAGCTGACTTCACACGCCTTGGCGCGGACGTGGACGCCGTATTGGCAGCGGGAGCTGACTGGGTGCACGTCGACGTAATGGACGGAATGTTTGTTCCAAACATCACGATCGGACAGCCTATCGTGCGTTCACTGCGCGCGCACACAGACGCCGTCCTGGATGTGCACCTGATGATCGAACGCCCGGAGCGCTACGTTGAGTCCTTCGCCGAGGCCGGCGCCGACGTGCTCACGGTGCACGCAGAAGCTTCGACGCACCTGCATCGCACCTTACAGGCCATTCGAGGAGCCGGCATGCGGGCCGCTGTCTCGCTAAATCCACACACTCCGCTTTCGATGGTTGAGCACGTAATCGACGACCTGGATATGGTCCTCGTCATGACCGTAAACCCGGGCTTTGGCGGGCAGTCGTTCATCCCGGCGATGCTGGCGAAAATCAGCGCGCTGCGCACGATGCTTGATGAGCGGGGGTCTCGCGCCGGCATCGAGGTCGACGGCGGCGTAAAGGTGGAGAACATCGGCGCCGTCGCAGCGGCCGGCGCAAACATCTTTGTCGCCGGCAGCGCCGTCTTTCGGTCTGACGACTACGCGGCGACGATCAGCGCTATGCGAGCAAACATTGTGGAGGCGGTGGGATGAAGATCGCGACCCTGAACGACGGCAGCCGAGACGGCGTGCTGTGTGTTGTTTCGTCAGACGGCCGGCGCTTCGTGCGTGCGGACCTGATCGCGGCAACACTCCAACAGGCCCTCGATGACTGGGACCAGGTCGAGGCGCCTCTTCGTGCGCTGGCGACCTCGCTCGACAACGGCGCCGTCGACGGTGACAAGGTCGATGTTTCCAAACTCCACTCCCCCCTGCCTCGCGCCTATGAGTGGATAGACGGAAGCGCGTACATTAACCACATTGTGCTGGTGCGTAAGGCCCGCGGCGCTGAACCGCCCGCCACTCTTCGCACCGAGCCACTGGTTTATCAGGGCGGCAGCGGCACTTTCCTGACGCCGACGCAGGACATCGTACACGACAGCGAGGACTACGGCATCGACTTCGAAGCTGAGATCTGCGTCGTCATGGGCGACACACCGAAAGGAACCAAAGCATCCGAGGCCGGCAGCTATGTGCGCCTTGTGATGCTCGCCAATGACATCACGCTACGCAACCTGATACCCGGCGAGCTCGGCAAAGGCTTCGGCTTCTTCGTTTCCAAACCCTCGACGGCGTTTTCGCCCTTCGCTGTCACACCAGATGAGCTCGGAGCCTCCTGGCGCGATGGTCGGCTGCATCGACCGCTGGTGAGCACATACAACGGTGCGGTGTTTGGAAACCCGGATGCCGGGCCCGAGATGCACTTCTCGTTTTACGACCTCATCGAGCACGTCACCAGGACGCGGGCCCTTACGGCGGGCACGATCATCGGCAGCGGCACGATTTCGAATGAGGATGTGTCCCGCGGCAGCAGCTGTCTCGCCGAGAAACGCATGCTTGAGAAGATCAACACCGGCGAGTTTAAGACCCCATTCATGCGCTACGGCGACACGATCCAAATCGAGGTCCTCGGCGATGACGGTGAGCCCATATTCGGGACCATCTCACAGCGCGTTGTCGCGCCCTGAACGTCGGACAGAGCGCCCGTCGGAGCCACGATGATGAAGCTGTACTCCTACTATCGTTCGTCGTGTTCCTGGCGGGTCCGCGCGGCAATGCACCTGAAGGGCATCGAGTATGAGACGGTGCCGGTGCACCTGGTACGTGATGGCGGCGAGCAACACACACGGGAGTTTCGACGCCTGAATCCGATGGGGCAGGTTCCGGTGCTGGTTGATGGCGAGCAGACGATTTCCGACTCGACGGCGATCATCGAGTATCTTGAGCAGCTTCACCCAACGCCGAGCCTGCTACCGGAGTCCGCAGCCGAGGCCGCGCGTGCGAGGCGTATTGCTGCGCTGATCAGCTCGGGTGTGCAGCCGCTACAGAACCTCAGCACCGCAGTGCACCTTAAGAGCGTGCTGAACGCGGATGCAGACACGGTCCGCAGCTGGCAGCGACATTGGATTCGCCGCGGGTTTGACTCCCTCGAACAGATTCTGTCTGAGCGTGAAGGCCAGTGGGCTGCGGGGCATCGCTGCGGCTACGCGGAGTGCTTCATCGTACCCCAGGTGTATAACGCGCGACGCTTCGACCTCGATCTCAGTGATTGGCCGGAGATTCAGCGCATCGACAGCGCGTGCAGCACCCTGCCGGCCTTCGTCGCTGCCCACCCGGATGCGCAGCCGGACGCACCGGCACCTGCATGATGTCAGTCTGCCTTTGCAGGTTCCCGCACGACGACAACCGGAATTCGGCTCCTGTTTACGACGGTCCGGGTCACGCTGCCGATGAGTGCGTGGTACGCGCCGCGATGACCGTGGGAACCCACGATGATGAGGTCAGCGTCCAGGTCGGCACCTGACTCGAGGATGGTTTCCGCGATCGGTCCCTGCCTGCTCAGAGCTTCCGCGTCGATTCCCCGCGCCCGCAACGTTTCAACGCGGTCGTGGAGCTCGTTCGCCTCGCGCACGCGGGTACGTGCGACGCCTTCGGCGACTGAGGTGGGGCCGGCCTCGTAGCCCATAAACTCCGGATCCGGGTCTGCGACGTGGAGCACTACCAGCGTGGCCCCAAGCCCGGCCGACAGGTCGGCGGCAACACGCAGCGCGTGGTCTGTGACGGGGGAGAAATCTACAGCAACAAGCAGGCGTTTCATGGGCGGCCTCGCAGACATGTAGTGACAGGATGTCGAGGCCCGAAACTAAGCACTTCGCTCTGGCGGCATCAAGGCGGCTTCATCGCGACGGAGCCTGCCGGCGAAGAAAAGATCAGGTCTGCAGCGCTCGTCCGCAGGCGCCCACTCCCTCTATGGGGGAATTGCCCTATATTGCTGGGGTCCAATCTCGAAGCGGGTTGCTGTAATGGCGCATGAACCCGTCGAGCGCACATCCAAAAAGTTGAAGTGGCAGGCCGCAGTGGCAGTTGATCGAGACGACAGTGAGGCAGGATCCGGGGGCGATGCGACCCGGGAACCCCAGGCAGGCCCTGTGCCCGAGAGCACGACCGTGAGTCGACCCGGTGTCACGGTACACGCGGCGACCGACACACGTGAGCCGCACCGGACCATTCGGGCGTTGCAGGAAGAGATCCAACGCATGGTCGACGCCCAGTCGCTGGCGAAGATTGGAGTTTGGACCTGGAGCGCCGCTACCGGCGAGTGCGAGGCGTCCGACCTGATGCTCGAACTCATGAACCTGACGCCCGGCGCGGAGCGCCTGAATGTGGGCCACCTGGAGAAGACCGTAGACCGCCCGAGCCTACGCCGGCTCAACCAGTTCAGGGCCGACATCGCACGGCGCGACCGTAGGACAGCTGAGGTCGAGCTGCATGTGCGCCGCGGACCGGACACCTCAACGTACGTATCCGTGATCGGAACCGCCATCAGGGACAGCAGCGGGCGGGTGACCGGAGCGTATGGGACGGCTCAGGACATTACGCGACGGCGCCTGTCGGAACGCGCGCTCGCCGAGACAGAGACGGATCTGCGCCACTTGATGGATTCGACAAATGTGATTCCCTGGCGAACCAATTTTCCCGAGGGTCGCTTCATCTACGTGGGTCGAAACGCGGAGCGTATCCTCGGACACCCGCTCGAAGATTGGTTCGAGCCCGACTTTCCCAGACGCATCGTACACCCGGACGACTTTGATCGCCTTGAGAGAATCTGGCGCAAGAACCTGATCGAGGGCGGTGATGAGTTTTCGATTCAGTACCGATGCGTCGGCCGTGACGGTCAGATTGTGTGGGTGAACAACGCTGCAAACGTGTACTACAGCGGCGGTAGGGTTGCAGGCACTCGCGGGGTCATCACAGACATCACAGAGCAACGGCGTTCCGAGCAGGAGCGCGATGCCCTCACCAGAAGTCTGGACTCTGCAAACAAACGACTCCGTCTGCTTGCCACGCGCGATCCACTCACAGGCATCTTCAATCGTCGTGGAATCCAAACAAAGTTAACCGAGCTGATTCGCCCGCAGTTGGAGCGTGGCGAATCCGCGACCGCCGTCGTGATCGATTGTGACTCATTCAAAGCAATCAACGATCAGTACGGCCACGCAATGGGCGACCTTGTGCTCTCTGAGCTCAGCCAACGCCTGGAGAGTAACGTTCGCGGCCGCGACATCGTCGGCCGCGTTGGTGGCGACGAGTTCATGCTCCTGTTGCCCGGCCTGTGCGAGGACGATGTAGAGCCGATCCTACAGCGCGTGCGCGTGGCGATCACGAAGCACCCCTTCTTTCTGGCGAGCGAGCCGGTAATGATGACGGTGAGTATGGGGGTCGTCGAGCTGCGGTCAACGAACTGCACCATCGAAGAAGTACTGTCCCGAGGGCGGCTGGGGCTCGCCAAATGCAAGCAGGCCACCGGAAACAAGATCGCGTGGGCCTCGGGCATCCGAACGAGCTCGGCGATCACAGCGGAGCGGCTCCTGGACATCGCAGAGCGGGGTCTGCGCACCTTCTGGCAGCCCATCGTCGATCTCTCCTCGGGCGGCACCATCGCTTTTGAGGCGCTGATACGCGGACCCTCAGGCGACCTGGAACCGCCGGATCAACTCTTTACCCATGCGGGCGCCCTGAATGTGCTCACGTCCGTCGACCTGAACGCCTTTCGGCGCTGTCTTCGCTCCGTCCATCTTCTCCCCGCCGGGACGCGGCTGCACGTCAACATCATGCCTTCCACGCTGCTGGCGCTGGGTCCCGCGGGGATCGCCGACCTCCTGGCGCACGACGCCGAGAGACTCTGCGTCGAGCTGAGCGAGCAGCAGTACGTTGGCGACCGCTCATTCCTTCGTGAGTGCATGGACGCCCTGCGCTCTCTGGGTGCCGCGGTCGCGATCGACGATGTGGGCACAGGCAGAGGCAGCCTCGACAGCGTGCTCCTGTTGGAGCCGGACCTGGTGAAGATCGACAAGAGCATGGTCGCCGGCATCGCCACCCACGCGCGGGTCCGTCGAAATCTGTCGCGACTGGCTGCGATGACCCGAGCTTTCGAACTCGAGGCCATCGTCGAAGGCGTCGAGACCGCCGTGCAGGCGCAGATCGTCACCGAGCTCGGCTTCCGATTCGCGCAGGGCTACTACTGGGCGCATCCGTGTCGCCCGAGCACTTTTCTCACGCAGCCGGACACCCAATCCGAACCTTGACCGGCCTATATGCGACGGATATAGAGCCCGCCTCCCGACGCCGAAAGGCGGTTGAAGACGGGGTGTGGCGCAGCCTGGTAGCGCGAATGCTTCGGGAGCATTAGGTCGCAGGTTCGAATCCTGTCACCCCGACTTCCCAACCCCGCAGAACCTCTACGGTTTTGCGGGGTTTCTGGTTTTTGGGTCTGAATTGCCCGCCGCACGCTCTTCCGTGGCGAGGGGCATGCGGTCGCTACGGCCCGCTCTCGTAACCTGTCAGCATTCGGTGGCACGCATTGCCGGGTAGAGAGAATCCGCAAACTGAGGGTGCCTCCGCTTATAGTCCGCAGGTCATCGGCGATGACTCCTCGCTACCCTTTCTCACCCCATGGTTCGTCGCGATGCACGATGACGTCGCCGGGCAGCATCACCTCGGAGTCAGATACGCTGAGTGCCACGTCGCCGCGACGAACAAGGTGTGCACCCTGTCGGTAGGTAATCTGCCTGGGACGGTCCCAAACCTCCGGGTCGCCGGGCCGTCGTGGCTCTGTGCCGGGAATGACTTTCGGTTCCCTATCCGTCACGACCGCCGGCTCCGGGTCCCAGTTTTCGGACGCCCGTCCTCCGGACTTCGCCATCAAAGTCTGCCAGCGCTGATCCCTCTCGTCCCCGGGCTCGTAGCGCCGATACACCACATCTTTCGGCTGCAATGGCTCGGGGTCGTCCACTTCAAGCATCTCAGCATCGCGGCGAATCAGGTATCCACCACCACCATATCTTTCCCCGGTACAATCTGGGGCAATCGTCGGGTCATCCGCTGCTTCGTCAGCCATTCCGTGTCCCGGGCTCAAAATCCAATTGAGGACACTGTAGCAGCGTCGTCATGACGCAGTCCGAGCATCGCGTTCTCATTGCGTCCCAACCACCACAAGTCACCGAGCCGCAGACTTCCGCGGCTTCGTACCACAAGTCCGCGCCGGTCGGCCGCAGGTTGTGGGCCATACTTCAATCCTCAGGCGTCTCGATACCAGGGCTCGATGCGGTGCAGCACCACGTCGCCGGGCTGTAGCTGCTCGCCGTCCGGCACGTTCAGCGCCAGATTCCCACGGCGTACTGCGTAGCCGCCTGGTCGAAAGTCCACGTCAACCCGGTCCTCGTAGTCTGCGAAAGAAGCATACCACCCTTCCGGCGGATGATATGCCGGGTGGTCGCTTCTGTCGGGTTTGTATTGCCTGGTGCTCTTCTTCGGAGGATCATCCATTCCGGCTACTCCAAATCTGTGCCTTCGCGTCACAATGTATCCTACGACGCACAAAAACACTTCTTCTACGATTCTTCAAACCCTTGATCGCCGGCTGCACCAGCCACGGTTCAATGTGCATCAAGACGTTGTCGCGAATCACACGAATCTTCCTCCTACCATTCCTCAATCGCGGTCGTTCCATGAGTGGGTCTTTCTCGCGCATCAGAATCAGCGTCTCAAACTCTGCTTTCTGAGCCCGGTAACTCTTCAGCGCCGCCCGCAAAACGCAGGACACCGTTCTATCGTCATCTATCGCCAGCCGGCCCGTCTTCGATGGTGTCACTCACCCCTTCCGCCGCGCTACAGCTTCGGTGGCGACGATGTGAGCTACACCTTCGGCGGCGACGACGTATGCTCCTTCCTCGTCGTCTGACAGCGCTGCGATCGGCTTCAGAACGTGAAGGGAATCATCGCGAGTATGCTCGACCGTCGGCACACAGAGAGACCAGCTGCCGTGCCCTGTCGTCGCAACAACCGCCGTCGGCGCGCCCAGTTCGTCTCGCAACCACCGCAACAGCACCCCCTTTGTTTCAGAAGCATGGATGTTGGGAACGATGTCGTATCTCTCCAGGCTCCGGGTGAATTTGGATCTATGCGGTGGGAATCTGATGGCTTCGTGAGAACCCCAATGTGATGTCACCCTACCAACGATCCATCCGTCAGTCGTGACGATGCCGCAATATGTCCCGCCCCACGCCTTCGCGAGCCGCCTGCAGAGTTCGATCTGATCTTCAGTCATCTGCTCGCTCCAAGCATTCCACGTAGCGCACTCCCCTGGGAGTAGGCGCCCAGGCGTGGTGTGAATCAATAATGTCGACCGCGAGCATTCCCGCTTGGTCGAGGACGTCGAGATTCTCCATGAGATCCTCACTCATGAGACGTGACCATTCACTCGACAGACATCCTTCACGGATATCCGTCACTGCCTCGCGTAGTATCGCGATCTGCTTCTTTGTGAGTTTGGGAGATTCGCTCATTGTTTCAGCACCTCCATCATGGGCCTGCCAGTTTCATCTGGCGCCCATTAAACCCTCGCATGTACTCGACAAACATGTCAGCCGCATCACTCCGCGACAGGCCGGTGTGGCGTGTTGGGCCGAGCCGGATATCTGCGGTGCCGTCCATAAAAGAGTATGCCACCGTGGTTCGGATCACGACGTGTAGGCACACGTGGCGTGGGTGTGCACTCAGGGAGACGCCGCCTTCCTTCCGTTTCCCAATCGCGGACGCTCCATGTCTGGATCACATCCGCACCTCAGTACCAGTTCCTGACACCCCGTCGTCTGAGCCGCAGTCATCGGCATGGTACACACGGCGTACTCAATCCCGTGCGCATCGGTGACACCCCCTTTCACATCAACACGCGCTTCATCCGACGTTTGCACTGAGACCGCAGCTAACGGCCGTGGCCGCAGCCTCAGGGCATCACGTGCGGTCCGCAACAATTCCGCCGATACGATTTGCCAGGGCCATGCCGGTCAGCATCGGGTTTGCGCCCGGTGTGGACGGAAAGAGGCTGGTATCGGCGACGTAGAGGTTGTCGGTGCCGTACACGAGACCGTTGGAGTCCGTCGCGGCCCGGTCCGGGTCATCGCCCATCGGCATCGTGCCGTATGTGTGGTTCGAGCCCACCGGCAGGTCCTTCGGGTCGACGTCTGCGCCTCGCAGCTGATCAATGTCTGCGGGCCGACGGAGCATCTCGGGCATCCCGTTGATGCCCGGCAGTACGGTCTTCGCGCCCACCGCGAAGAACATCTCTGAGAGGGTGATCGTCGCCTGCACCAGCCGGCGGATGTCGCCGCGTCCCAGGTCGAAGGTGTAGCTGGAACGCATCGTCCCCGGCACGGAGCGTACGCGTCCCACGCTCGAATCGCCGCTTACCCAGGAGTCCCAGGTGCAGGAGTTGCGATACTTCTGCAGCTGCCGTTTCAGGTTGCGACCCATGCCGGGAACCCGAAACGCCATCAGCGCCGCGTCCGCCCACAGGGACTCCAGCTTGATGCCCTCATTCATCATGTCCAGGCTGTGATATCCCTGCGCTGCGCCGTACCAGGGGAACACGCCGTCGGGAAAGTTGCCCGTGACCACCGTCGCCGGGTGAAAGCGCAGGTTCGACCCGATCGGATCCGCCGTCATCCCACTGCGCTGCGCTATCGCGGGTGTAGCGAGAGTACCCGCCGCGAGAACAACGGACTTCGCGAACACCTTGACGTTGATCGACTTCTTCTTCGTCACCGGATCAACCACAACACCGGTCACGCCACGCATCTGGGAGCCGGAGGTGAGAACGCGATCCACGTAACAGCAGGTGTACACGCGGGCGCCGGCCTCGAGAATCTCCGGGATGCCGCGCAGGTCTGTCGAGAGCTTGGCGCCGTTCGGACACCCGGCGTTACATCGCCCGGAACCTCGGCAGCCGATCTCGTTGCGTCGGATGGTCTCGCAGCTGATTCCGACCGAGTCACAGGCCTGGCGAAAGAGCTCGTTGCGCGGGCCCTGCACATCGGCCTGGACCGGGCGCACGCCCATGAACTCCTCCACTTCATCGAAGTGCGGGGCGAGGTCGTCTTTGCCGAGCCCGTGGACGCCGTTCTCCCAGCTCCAACGCTCGAGGGCGTAGTCAGCGGCGCGCATGCAGATGGCGGAGTTGTAGACGGAACCACCGCCCAGGCAGCGCGGCTGCATGGTGGGAATGATTACGTTACCGCGCGTGGTGCGCAGCCCGCTGTCCCAGTAGTAGTTCGAGAGCGAGTGACCGATATCACGGGCGAACTCTTCGCGACGGACCACCGGACCGGCTTCGACGACGACCACGTCCAGGCTGCGGGTGCTCCCCCTGCTCGAGCGTCCGCCTGCCCCCCACGACCGCGCGCCTCCGGGCGGACTGATCGTGGTTACCGGCCCTCCGCTCTGCGGGAAGCGGACGTTGGGGCACTACCTGCACGAGTACCTCCCGCGCTCGGTGCACCTCGTGCTCCCCGACCCCGCGCTGTTCGAGCTCCGCGGTGAGTCGCCCCGTGACCTGAGTGAGGTGACCAGCCGGCTGAGGAGCGAACTCTGTCAGGGCAAGCGCGTCGTGCTCAGCGCACGCTTGGCGCAGCCCGCAGCGCGCGAGCGCGTCCTGCTCGTTGCGCGCCGGCTGAGCGTGCCGACTCTGATCGTCGAGGTTGAAGGCACCGACGCCGTGGCCCTCGAGCGCGCCACCGAACTCGCAAACACCCTCGCCGACCTGCGCAAGGTGCTCGCCAAGCTCTGTGAGCTGCTCCCCCCCCGGAGTCCGAAGGCCTCGGCGCAGGCTCGCGTGCCCACGGTCGTGGTCCCCGCCGAAGCGCCGGTCGAAGACCAGGTCAAGGCCGTCCTCGACGGCTGGGGCAAGCTCGGCGCCGTCGACTAGGCCCGATCGACCCCCCGTCCCCGACCTCACCCCTCCCTCAACTCCCTCAACCCCGCTGCGAAAGGTGACATGAAGAACGTCTCGCGATTTCTCCCCTTGACCCATGACTCGACTCCCGAGCCGACCCACGACCCGACGCCTGAG
>JAUICO010000197.1 GCA_030427825.1 bacterium
AACGTGAGCAGCGCGCGGGTCGCGCCTTCGCGGCTACGCACATCAACGAAGATGCTGACGTACCAGACATCCGTGAGCTCGGCCTCGAGCGTGGGAATCGCGTAGCGAATGCGGTTCGCGCCATCGAGCCAGAAGCCGCGGCCGTAGAAGCCACCCAGCGCCACCGGCTCTGTGCGCCCGGTCCCCGCCTCAACGAGACCATAAGCCGGCACTTCAAACGCCGTCGACGTCGCCGCGTTCTGAATATGGACGTCCGCACGCTCCCCTGGAACCAGGTCGTAGGGCAACAGATTGCTCACAGGCGGCAGAATCCCGTTCACCTCGCGCACCTGGCCGTTCCAATGAATCGGAATCCCCGTCGTGTGCCCCTGCGCATTTCGCACCTGGGTAATCGACGGCTGCATGCTCGAAACAATCAACGCGCGCGGGTCCAGGAAGTCGTCGAACACAACCTCGTCCGTCGCCACGCCTGTGCTCATGACCCAGACAACATCACGCGGAGTAACAGTACGTGCGGCCGGGGCAAAGTTTGGCATGTTCTGCAACGAGTCCAGGATGTTCTCGTTGCCCGGGTGCCCGGGAGGCGCGTTGCCGGCGTGCCCGCGCCCCGCCCCAAATCGAACAGGGACCGCTTCGCCGTCCTCGGTCTGGTACAGGTCCACCCACATGTGCGCATCCGGGCGCAGCCCCACCGACCAGTCCATGTTGTTGATGCGTGAATCCAGGTGCACGAGCCGGCCGTGGGTCCACAGGCCCGCGACCAGAAAGCCGCGATCGAAATCGGACTCGTGCTCAAAAGACTCGCAGCCCGCAACCACACACTGCCGAGGGAAGTCCTCCACAGGCTGCTCGTGAAGGACGCCCGGAATGCCGGTCATAAACACATTGGAGCCTTCCCGGTCCATCCACGGGTAGCTGCCGCCCATGTCCTCGCCGTCCGCGATGATCTGCCCCTCGCTGTCGCGGAAAGGGTACGCAGCGACACCATAACGCCCCTGAAGGTTCGGGTCGTAGGGCGCGTGACTGATCGGATGAAAGTCCGTCCACCCGGTGACATCGCAGGGCTCTGACGCAGGCGACAGCACAGAGTACCCGAGGTCATACTGTCGCGTGTAGACCTCGCCGCTCTGGGGGTGCGTCCAGTCACGGATGAATCCGCCCCATCGCCCCGACAGCAGCCGGCCATCGATGGTCACCGCAACCTCGGCCCACTCAAGCGAGCTTTCAAGAATCGTACCCGGCACCGGCTCGCCGAGCTGAATCGAAGCGATGGAGGCGTCCGCTGTCTTCGGTGCCGACACTTCGACGTGTATCGGCGTCCCCCACATCTGCGTCTTCCCAAAGTCCTCCGTGATCGAGCTGATGATCGTGAAGTCGTAACAATCGTGCGCCGACTCCGGGCCGCAGGCGTAGGGATTGGTCTGCTCGCCCTCGACCGCAAACTCTGCGGTAGGGTCGCAGATGGTGTGATGCCCGATGCGATAGTGGTTCGGATCCGCGGCCGGCGGCCACTCCACCACCACCGGGTTCGGGTCTGCGAGCAGCGTGACGCCGGGCGCACCGATCACGATCGGCTCATCAAGACTCTCAGGGGCCAGCAGATAGAACGAAAACGTCGACGGACCACCCTGCACACGGAGGCCCACGCGGCCATCCTGCGTGGTGCGCAGACCGGGCACGAATGGTGCCGTCCACTCGTTGTCGTCGTCGACCATCGCGACATCCCGAAGGAGGGCCGGCGGCTCCGGGTGTGTGTTATACCCGACCGGAACCGGCCCCTCGAAGGGCCACGCCGCCGGCGTGGCGTCTGCCGCATCCCCGTCATCCCCGTCCTCCCGGCCGCCCACGTCATTCCCCGCATCCGTGTCCCCCGCGTCCGTGGCATCCGACGTCTCAGCGTCCGACACCGCGTCCGCACCGGAATCACCATCGCTACCGTCGCAGGCCGACAGAGAGCCCAGCGCTGCGATCAACACGAACAGAAAAAAAACTGGCAGGAGCTGATTCATCAAAGGCTCACGGCGAAGACAATTGCGATATGGCGGCGGCAGGACGAGCACGACGGACGCGGCTGCGGAAGCTATACCAGTCAGGCCCGCTACCGTGACCACTTTCGACCACCGTGCGCGCGCGGCGGCCCTCCGGCTGCCGCACACAGCGCCCCGCCACCGCATCCGGCCCCTTACTCTCTACACCCCTGCCGACACTATGGCGATCCCCGCGCATGGTGCCTAACTCTGCCCGCGACCCCATCTCACCGCACCACGACGCCTGTGTCCACACCGCTACAACACGTCGACTTCGTGCAGAGCTTTGTTCTTCACGGCGAGCCGGCTCCTTTTCGCGCACTCTGCGACGAAATCCTCCGACCCGACACCCGCTATCTCGTCCTCGACCTGGATCGGACCACGCATCTGGGACGCAATCTCGGCGAGCTGCTCGGCTGGGAGCTTACCGCCTACGACGTCTACGGCGACGACACCCTCGATCGCCTGGAGACCGCCCGCGGCGGCAGCCGCGTCGCCCTCGACTGGTCTTCACCGAAGCTGCTGGCTCGATATATCGCCAAAGGCGCCGACATCTGGGCCCTGCCCGGTCTCTACTACCTGGTCTTCGGAAAGATCGCGTCGAACGTCGCATGGATGCGCAAACAGAGCTTTCGCATCTTCGGCCCTGAGCCTGTCCGAGTCGTGCAGCGGAGCCCCCAGATGGCGCTTCTGAAGTACCTCGCCGATGTTCCACAGCCCGTGCTGCGCTCCCTCGCCCGCCGAGTCTGGGACCGACACACCGACGACCAGGTGATCACCGCAGGCGACATCGCTCGCATTCGAAGCCGCTGCCCAAACATCGAAGTCATCATCAGCAGCGCATCTCCCGGACCCATGGTTGAAGTCGCCGCTGAAGCCCTGGGCGCAGACCTGGCGTGCTTCTCGACCCTCTCCCAAATCAACAGCGGCCCGGCCAAGATCGAGCGCATCACCGAGCTGCGCCCTGACTTCGCTGATCCCGAGGTCGACACCGTCGGAATCTCAGACACGGGCTACGGCGAAGACCACTGCTGGACCAAACACTTCAGCCGCGTCGCTGACATCAACAGCACCTCACCCTACCCGCCCATTCTGATGCGCGGCGATCGTACCACCGAGATCCACTCCGCAGCGGTCCTGACGAACGCAGAAGTTGGCGCGCGGGCTGCGAAGGACCCGACCTTTTTGAGCAGCAAACGCAAACCCGCCACGTCTCCGACCGAACGCCGATTCACCCGCGACCAGCTGGCAACGCGCCTCGACACATTCGCCCGCGAAATCGATCGGCTGCTATCGGACTCGAACAGCGTGAACCCCACACACAACGCGTTCCGTATTGCGCAACTCCTTGAAGAGTCGCGAGCCGCCCTCAACACAGATTGACCACCCGGCGGCGACCGGACAGGAGCCTGTGTGTGTCTCAGGCTCGCGGGCTGTCGGCGAGATATGATTGGATCACACCCCAGGTGAGTGGATGGTTCGCCAGGCTCACGTGGTCGATGCCCCCCAGTATGTCCCGGGTCACCCTGTGTGCTTCGCGCTTCGACTCCATCGAGCTGTGAGGCGCGACCAGAATATCGCCAACAAACTGTGAGACAAAGTGCTCGGTGTCCGCCGTCAGCGTTGCCCCGATGTAGTGGTAATCAACGTGATCGGCGAGCGGCACCATATCGTCCTGTGACGACCTGCCATGATAGAGGTCGCGGATCCCCCTGCTGCGAGTCTTCAGAAGCTCGGCCGCGACACTTGTCGCCGCGGTGGGAATCACACCAAACACACGCTCCGTCGCTTCAGCAAATCGCTCGAGAGCTGAGCCCTCGTGGGGCGAGCCTACACAGATCACACGCTTCAGCTTTTCGAGCCAGGGCGCCC
>JAUICO010000198.1 GCA_030427825.1 bacterium
AGCTGGCGAAGCCGGTCTGGGTGATCTCGTCAACGAAGACGCCGTCGTCGGGCAACTCGTCGCGGATGACCTGCAGATAATCGAACTGTGGTTGTACCTGAGCGAACTCACTACTGAGCCCGGCCTTGAGCCGAAGCAACTCTGCCTCGCGAGAATCCCTGCTCCGGTTGTGGCGCGGCACGGCGTCGGCCAGGGCTTCGAGCGCCTGGCGGGCGTCGCCGTGAATGCCCACGGCCGGCGTGTGCAGCCGTGTGATCTCCTCGGCGTCGATATCGACCCGTACGATCGGCAGATCCTGGGTGCCCCAGTACATGAGCGGGTACTTCAATCGGGTGCCCACGGCCAGCACCGCGTCCGCGTCTGCCCAGAGACGGTTGGCTGCAGGATAGGTGTGGCTCAGGTAGTGCCGGTCACTGATGATGCCCCGGCCCTGGCGGAAGGCGCCCACGGGAGCCTGTAACATGTCGGCTAGGGCGAGTAGTGCATCTCCCGCGTGGCGGGCGCCGCCGCCGACGATGATGAGCGGTTTCTTCGCGTTGCCCAGCAACCGGGCGGCGGCTTCGATGGCGTCGTCGTCCAGGGCGGGTGGTGCTTCGCTGATGGCGGCTGGCAGCAGGGCCACATCGGCGGTCTGCTCCATCACGTCCATGCACATCTCCACTTCCACCGGCCGCGGGCGGCCCGACGTAAGCGCTGTGAATGCCCGGTTGATGGCGGCGGGCGCGTCCTGCGGCCGGTCGATGCGCTCCGCGTGCTTGGTGACGTGACCGATCATCTCGAGTTGACCTGGCAGCTCGTGCAGATACCCGGCGCCAACGCCGAGACCGGTGGACGGGATCTGGCCCGATACGCAGAGCACTGGCGCGTTGCACCCGTAGGCGGTGAGGAGTGCGGCGGTCGTGTTCAGAAGGCCCGGCCCAGGCACCACGGAATAGGTGCCGACGCGCCCGGTCACGGACGCATAGCCGAACGCCATGTAGGCGGCCCCCTGCTCGTGGCGGGAGGTGATCACGCGCAACTGATCCGACACTTCGCGGTAGGCGTCGTACAGATGGTAGAGCTGCCCGCCGGGCAGGCCGAACACGGTGTCTGTGCCGTTGGCGAGCAGAGATTGCACGATGGCGGCGCCGCCGCTGAGTGTGGTCAAGTGTCCCCCTTAGTGTTTGCCGACGCTGCCGCGTTGCTGTCTGGCGGCAGCCGGAACATTATGTTTAAGTCTAAACTAATTGATTCGGAGCACTCAACTGATGCGGAAGCTGTCCATTCTTGTGACGGGTTGCGGCTCAGGATTTGGTCGGGTGTTGGCGCCGGCGCTGCGCGACGATGGGCACTTCGTGACCGCCCATGTGCGGCGGCAGTCCCAGGCTGTCGGGTTGACGGGCGTGGCGGTCGCAACGCTCGATCTCCTGGCGGAAGACCCGGAATTGCTCGTGCAGCGCCATGGCCCATTCGACGTCGTGATCAACAATGCCGGTCTCGGCCTGCGGCGCGCGCTGGAGGACAGTGCCGATCAACTCAGAGACGTGCTGCAGGTGAATCTGCACGCGCCGTTGCGTCTGTCCGCGGCGGCGCTGCCGCATATGCGAGCGCAAGGGTTTGGCAAGGTGCTTAACGTCACATCGCTGTCTGCCTTCGCCGGGCTTGCGGGAGACTCGGTATACGCCGCGAGCAAGGCGGCGCTGCACCGCGCCTCCGAAGCGCTGCGCTACGAGGTGGAACGGTTTGGCATTCACGTGTGTAGCCTCGTGCCCGGCGCATACGCAACCGGCCTGACGGATGGGCTCGAGCAACAGGCACCCGAGGCGAGCGCATACCGGTTTCTCTATCAGGGAACGGTCGATCGTCCGACGGCGAATCCGCAGGAGCTTGTGGCAGTGGTGCGACGGGTGCTGAGCGAGGATAATCCGCCGTTCCTGCAGCCTGTTGGAGAGCAGGCGCAGGCCGTGCTGGAGAGGCTCGGCGTGCTGAACGAACGTCAGCGCGAGTCTTATCTGCGCGCGTTGCAAGAGCATTTAGTTTAGGCATAAACTAAAAAAGTGGCGAGGGGAGCGGAGCGTTGTATACCCGCCGAATAACACTCTCGCTGAAAACATAGACTAAGGGGATTCACAGATGACGAGATCAACCCTGGCAGGCGCCGCCGCGCTGCTGGCGGTGCTACAGCCTCTGCCCGTCGCGTTCGCTGCCGAACCGATGCTGGAAGAGATTGTGGTAACGGCGCAGCGCCGTGAGCAGAACATCCAGGACGTGCCCATTGCCGTAACGGCATTCAGCGGTGCAGACCTGGAGAAGTCCAACATTACCGGTGCGGTCGACTACCTGGCGCGCACGCCCAACGTCAGCTTCACCGAAGACGGCCAGTCCGGCTCGCGTGGCCTGGGTGTGGCGATTCGCGGGGTCAACAACCTGGTGTCGGGCGAAAACGCCTTCATCAACTCAGTGGGTATCTACCTCGACGAGTTTTCCGTGGCCTCCGTGCCCAACCAGGTTGCCAACCCGTTCCTGCCCGACATGGAGCGGGTGGAAGTGCTGCGCGGGCCGCAGGGTACGCTCTTCGGGCGCAACTCCCTGGGCGGTGCGCTCAACCTGGTGACCAAGGCGCCCACCGACGAGTTCGAAGGCAACATCAAGATCGGCGGCGAGACCTATGACGACGCCGGTGAGATGGGTTCGGTTGCAGCAACGGTCAACCTGCCGGTATCCGACACGTTCGCCATTCGCGGCACGTTCCTCCTCGAAGACAGTTCCGGTCTCGTAGAGAACATCAACCCGCTCGGCGAGCAGGACAGCGGCCACACCTACTTCATGGGCCGCATCAAGGCGCGCGCGGATCTGTCCGACCGCACCACTCTGAACCTGACCCTCATCCACTCGGACGAAGAACAGGGCCACGATGAGAACGTACCGTCCGGCGTGTTGGACCTAGACACGGTGGATACGCTGGGTATCCAGTCGGCGATCGACCCGGGAACCGGCTTCTGGCCGCGCAACCGTAACGAGCTGTCGCACGACCTCGACGAGCGCAATGAGCTGCAGAGCACTGTAGTGATCGCAAGCCTCACGCACGAGTTCTCCGACACGCTGACCATGAAGTGGGTCACCGGCCTGATCGACGCTGAGCAGGATCGTCTGTTCGACAACGATCTGATCGGCGGCGTCGATGCGCTGGTGCGCACCAACTTCTACGAAGGCCGCTCCTGGAGTACGGAGCTGCGGTTCGAAGGCACTTCCGACAACGTCTCCTGGGTGGCCGGCGTGCTGTACGCGCAGGACGATCAGGAGCAGAGCAACAACGTTGCTACCTCCAGCGATCCGACCGCCACCATCAACGGCATCGGCTTCCTGCCGCCGTTCCCGTCGGGCCTTGGCCTTGCGCTGAACAACAAGAACTTCGAGGTTGAATCGCTGGCAGTGTTCGGCGACGTGACCTGGAGCATCAATGATCGGTTGGATCTGGTCTTTGGCGGCCGTTACACGAGCGACGATGTCACCAACGAAGTGACGTCATTCGGCATCGCGCCGATGAATCCGCCGTCGCCGCCGCCATCGGCTGGCTTCTTCGGCAGCTTCGGCAACTTCCCGCGACCGGAAGCATCAGCAGATGAGTCGTTCACCGACTTCTCTCCGCGCGCGGGCATTCGCTACAACGTGAGCGACACCATCAACGTGTACGGTACCGTGTCCAAGGGCTACAAGGCTGGCGGCAGCAGCGTTGGCAACAACACCAACACGCCCGGCAACGATCCGTTCATCGTACCGTTCGACGAAGAGACGCTGTGGAACTACGAAATTGGCTTCAAAGGCGAGTTTGCCGACCGACGCGTACGCTTGAACGCTGCGCTGTTCTACCTCGACTGGAGCGATCTGCA
>JAUICO010000199.1 GCA_030427825.1 bacterium
AACACCGGTCACTTCAACATCAGCCCGCCTCCCGGCGGCTTTCCGGTCGCCCGCTACCGCGCTGACTTCTTCGTCGACGCAGAGAAGTTCGGCGACGTGAGCTTTGAAGTGCTGCCCTGAATCGGGGTTCGAATCACCCTCCCGAGGGTGACAGGCGGCGGCGCCGAGTCTACACAGTGTGCATCACTCACCGCGGAATTGCCTCCGATGTTAGCTCTGTACGCAGCCTGCCTCGCTCTTGGTGGTGGCTTTGTGCTGCTGTCGACCGCATTCGGCGGCGGTGACCACGGCGCGGATAAGGACTTCGACAAAGACTTCGACGGCTTCGACAAAGATTTCGACAAGGACTTTGACCTCGACGGGGATGCTGACTTCGACGGGGATGCCGACTTCGACGCCGACGCCGATGTCGATGTAGACGCCGATGCGGATGCCGATGCAGACGGGCATTTCGGACACGGACACGGCATCGACACCGATCTGGACGCGGAGCCCGAGCCGAAGAAGTCTGCGCGCCGGAAGAAGCGCTGGCTGCCCTTCTTCTCGATGAAATTCTACACCTTCGGCCTCACCTTCTTCGGTCTCACCGGCCTGCTGCTCTCGCTGGTTACGAAGGTCCCGGAGCCGGTACCGCTGCTGCTCGCAGCGCCGATGGGGCTGCTCGTAGGGACCGGCGTCTCGTGGAGCCTGAAGGCGCTGCGCGACGCGCAGGAGGGGTCGATGACAACAGCGCGTACACTGCTCGGTGAAGAAGCACGCGTGAAGATTGGGCTGACACCGGGCGCGCTGGGCAAGATCGAGGTCAAGGTCGGCGATCGGCGCATCCCGATGCTCGCCCGTTCGGACTCGCCGCACGCGCTCAAGGCGGGTACAAGGGTCGTGATCATCGGGTTCGATGGCGGCACTGCTCTCATCGTACCCCACAAAGAGTTTCTGCCCGATGAAGACGCCGATCGCGCCGCGGCTTTGACCGCTTCGACGCCGTCGTCTGAGCAAACAGGCGAAGCAGGACATACAGTAGATGCTGCGCTCGAAGTCGACCGCGCGGTGGAGGAGGTCTGATGGACGAGATCATTCTGGGTCTGACAATTGGCGGGGTCGTGTTCGGCGCCTTCGTCGGGATGCTCATCTTCCTGAAGAGCTTCCTCTACATCTGCAAACCCAACGAGGTGGTCGTCTTCGAGGGACGTAAGCGCAAACTCGCTGACGGCCGCCAGCTCGAATACACGGTGCTTCAGAAGGGCCGGGGCGTACGGATTCCCATCATCGAGCGCGTCGTCCGGATGGACCTTTCTACGATGACCGTCGATATTCAGGTCAACAATGCGTACTCGCGCGGCAACATCCCGCTGAACGTACATGCCATCGCCAACGTGAAGATCTGCCGGCGGCCGGGCGTCATCGACAACGCGCTCGAACGCCTGCTTGGCCTGGACCGCGACGAGATTCGCGCCGTCGCCAAAGAGACCATCGAAGGCGCCCTGCGCGGTGTCATTTCAAGGTTAACGCCCGAGCAGGTCAACGAGGAGCGAACCACATTTGTTCACGCTCTCGCGGACGACGTCGAAGAGGACCTCAACCAGCTGGGTATCACCATCGACACCCTCAACATCCAAAGCGTCGCTGACTCGGTCGGCTACCTGGACAATATCGGGCGCGCACAGATCGCTGCGGTACTTCGCGACGCCGAGGTGGCGGAGTCCGACAACAAGCGAGAAGCCGAGCAGTCTATCGCTGACGCGATGGCGCGAGCACGCGTCGCGCAGGAACGGGCGCAGGGCAACATCGTGCGCAGCGAGAACGACCTGCGAAAGCTGAAGGCTGACCTCGAGGCCCGAGCACGCTCTTCCGAAGAGCGCACCACCGCCGCGCAGGCCGAGGCACGCGCCCGCGCTGAGGTACAGCTGCAGGAGGTCCGTACCGAGCTCGAAAAACTGCGCCTGCACGCAGACGAAGTGCTCCCCGCAGAGGCGCAGAAACGCGCCGCCGAGCTGCTCGCTGAAGGGGAATCCGCAGCCATCGCGGCGCAGGGGCGCGCAACAGCGCAGGCGCTGACCGCGGTCGGCGAAGTGTGGAAGGCCGCAGGCAGGGGCGCCGAAGACATCTTCGTCGTGCAGCAGCTTGAAGGCATCGTCCAACGCATCGCCGATCGTATCGACACCGTAGAGATCGGCAACGTCAACCTGATCGACGGCGGCGAGGGTGAAGCGCTTGGAAAGCTGGCGGCCGCCTACCCGGGCATGGTCTCGGATGTGCTCGCTCGCGTGTCCGACGTCACGGGCGTCTCCTTCCAGGAGATCCTCACGCGGGTGGCGCCTCCGCTGCCGAAGACCCCGATTCGCATCGAGAGAACGGCAGCGCCGAAACGTGCCGGCGACGGTCGATTCGAACAGGCAACACCCCGAATGACCGGTAGACTCGCCGCCACGAAGCCCACCGATTCGGCGGCCGCCGTGACCACACAGGCAGCATCGGGTTCGCACGCGCAACGCTCACCCGCTGCTGCGACGCCTGCCTCATCCACACAGCGCATGACGCCGACCGCGCGTCCTGTCACCGCACCCTCGAATACGGAGGAAGGCGAATGATTCCCGAAATCGTAGGCACATTGTTTGGAGTCCTTGTCGTCGCGGTCGTCGCCGGCGCCATAGCGATTCGCAATCTCATTTACATCAGCGGACCGAACGAAGTTCTCATCTTCTCCGGACGTCGCATTAGCGGCGGCACCGACGGGGAAGTCGGCTATCGACTGATCAAGGGCGGACGCGGGATACGTATCCCGCTGCTTGAAAAAGTCGATCGCATCGACCTCACCAACATGAACATCGAAGTGCACGTGCGCGGCGCCTACTCCAAAGGCGGCATTCCGCTGAATGTGCAGGCCGTAGCAAACGTGAAGATCGCCGGTGAAGAACCAACGATCCACAACGCGATCGAGCGCCTGCTCCCGAAGAATCGCGGAGATGTCATGCGAATCGCCAAAGAGACCCTGGAGGGGAACCTGCGTGGCGTTCTCGCAACCCTGACGCCGGAACAGGTCAACGAGGACAAAGAAGCCTTCGCTCGCAGCCTGCTCTCCGAGGCCGAAGAAGACCTGTCGAAGATCGGCCTCGTCCTCGACAACCTGAAGATTCAGAACGTGACCGATGATCAGGGCTACCTGCAGGCCATCGGACGCAAACAAAGCGCCGAGCTGCAACGCCGCGCACGCATCGCTGAAGCCGCCGCCAAGGCCGAGGCACTCGTCCAGGCCGCAAGCAACGACGAGCAGACCCGCCTTCGACAGATCGCGGCGCAGGTCGAGATTGTCACCGCCGAAGCAGAGCGACGCATCATCGATGCCGATACCCGCCGCGCCGCGGTCGTCGCAGAAGAAGAAGCGGATGTCTCTGCGCTCATCGTAAAGGCCGGCGCCGAGCTCGACGTACAGCGCGCACGAATCGACCAGGTCGAACGCAAGCTGCAGGCCGAACTCATCGCTCCCTGGGTCGCACGCCGCGACGCCATGGTCTACGAAGCCGAAGGCAAGTCCGCAAAAGTCATCGAAGAAGGCAACGCCCGCGCCTCGGCCCTCGCCGACATCGTCCGCACATGGCAGGAGCTTGGCGATGACGCCAAACGACTCATGCTCCTCCAAAAACTCGACTCCATCGTCGACATCATGGCCGGCACCATCCCCGAGCTGAAGATCGACAACTTCACGATGATCGAGCCCGGCGCCGCCACCGCCGCCGAACACGGCACCATGCCCGTTCGCGCCATCAGCACCATCGAACAGGTCAAACGCGCCACCGGCGTAGACCTCGGCGAACTCGCCAAAGCCGCGGTTGTCAAAGAGTCATGATGGGTGTTT
>JAUICO010000071.1 GCA_030427825.1 bacterium
GACGTTGACCGAGATGAGCCGCGCAGAGTGGGATCGAGTGAGCTTTGCTGACGTTCTCGCCGGCGATGCCGCCGCGAAGGGGGCGGAGTCAGTGCGCGGCCGGGCCGGCGGCGGCCCATCTGATCAGCACCCTACCCCGGACCACGCGGTACCGGGTTTCGATGATGTTTCCACACAGGCCGCGGAGGGCGCGGATGGAGCGCGAGTCCACACAACGACTCGCAGCCTGGCAGACTCGGACAACGAGCTGCTGCTATGAAACGCGCAGTCTTCGTTTTCACCCTCGCTGCGACATCTTCGCTGAGCGTAGCGGCCCTCGCCCAGAGCCCGGAGGAGCTGATCGGCGGATCCGCGAGCCCCATCGCAACATCTGTATTGTTGGGGCTGATGGCGTTGCTGCCCTTCGCCCTGGTCATGATGACCTCATTCGCGAAGATCGCGATTGTGCTCTCGATTCTGCGCAGCGCCCTTGGCACGCAGAACGTGCCGCCAAACATGGTGATCTCGGCGCTGGCGGTTGTGCTGTCGGCGTTCATCATGGCGCCGGTGTTTCAGCAGATGGCAGACGCTGCGAGTCCGTTGTTTGCTGACGACGGCTCCATCGCAGAGCTTGAGGTACTGACCGAACAGGTGCCTGCAGTTGTGGATCCGTGGCGGCATTTTCTCGCGGCAAACAGCGGTGAAGCCGAGCTCGCGCTCTTCGCTGAGATGCGCGGGAGTGCACCGCCGAGCAGCGTCGACGAGACGCCGATGGTCACGGCGATCTCAGCGTTCGCCCTGACGGAGTTGGCCGAGGCCTTCCAGATCGGCTTTCTGCTCTTTCTACCCTTTCTTGTCCTCGATCTGCTTGTTGGCAGCGTCCTGCTCAGCCTCGGCATGCACATGCTCAGCCCGACCAGTGTCTCGCTGCCCTTCAAGCTGCTGCTCTTCGTGCTGGTCAACGGCTGGATCCTGCTCAGCGAGAACCTCGTGCTGAGCTACACCTACGTCGGGGGCGGCTGATGCCTGTCGAAGAACTCAGTCAGCTCGCTCGCGATGCCATGATGCTTCTGGTGGTACTTGTGTTGCCCCCGGTTGGCGCGAGCCTGATCGCCGGGCTCGCGGTATCGATCGTGCAGACGGCGACTCAGATTCAGGAGCAGACCATCAGCTTCGCCGTACGCGCCGCAGCCGTGATCGCCAGCCTGATCATCGCCGGTCCGTGGATCGGCTCCCAGCTGCAGGCGTTCACCGAAGACGTGTTTCGCCTGATCAGCGCGGTCTCGTTGTAGACGCCTGATGGATGCCGAAACCCTCGCGCTGATCAATCGAATCGTGGAGCCGCGCCTGTGGACTCTGCTGCTCACCATCCTCCGCATCGCGCCGACCGTGCTGTTGGTTCCGGCGCTGGGTGGCATGCGGATTCCACAGCTGGTGCGGGTCGGCGTGGTCTTTATCCTCGCAACGGCGATGATGCCCTCAGAGCTGGTAGCGGCGCCGGGTTCTCTGCTCGAGGCGGCGCCGGCCATGGCGTCACAGCTCCTCTTCGGGGTGCTCGTAGGACTGGTTATCAGCGCGGTCTTCGAAGCGATGCGCATGGCGGGCAGCCTGGCGGATGTGTCGCTCGGTCGCGGGAGCTTCGGCGCGGTGGATCCTCTGGGCGGCGGCGGCCCCGCCGGTACCTTCTCGCTGCTCTACAGCCTCTTCTTTCTGGCGGTCTTCACCGCCCTCGCCGGTCACACGATCATCGTCCACGCGATGCATGAGAGCTGGGTCTGGTTCGGTCCGGGCGAAGTCCTGGGCGGCGATTCCCTCGCCGCCGTCGCAGAGATCGCGATCGACATGACCGGTGCAGCGATCGCGGCCGCCGTCGCCATCGCTCTTCCGGCCTTCGTCGCAGCCGCCCTGGTCGACTTCAGTCTGGGGTGGCTCAACCGTTCGATGCCGTCGCTGCCTTCGATGTTCCTCGCGATGCCGCTGCGCGCGCTCGTGGGCTGGCTGGTCGTGGCCGCGACGTTGCTCGCCGCCGCGACCTGGATGTTCGACGAGCTCCTGACGTCGATGGACCATCTGCGTGCTGTGTTTGCCCGGCCATGAGCGGAGAGAAGACAGAAGAGCCAACACCGCGAAAGCTGCGCACTCTCCGCAAGAAGGGGGAGATTCCGATCAGCAGGGAGCTGAATCGAGCCGGCGCCCTGCTCGGAGCGGTGTTCGGGCTTGTGGCGACCGCGCGGGTGAGCCTCGCCACGCTGGCGGCCTACTTTCGCTGGGTCACCGAGGCGGAACCCGACAGCGCGCTGCGCGGTTTCGGCATGGCGTCGAATGTGTTGATCGGCGCGGCGCTTCCGGTGGTCGGGGGAGCCGCGATCGGCGCCATCATCGCCGGTGTCCTTCAGACCGGGATGTTGCTGGCTCCACAGCGCGTGATGCCGGACATGAAGCGCTTTACGCCGGGGCAGGTGTGGACGCAGCGCTTTCGCAAGGACGCGCTCGTCAGCGGGCTCTTTGCGGCCGTGGTTGCGATCGCCGGACTCGCAGCCGCAGTCCTCGGATTCAGCCGGCTCGAGGCGAGCTCACTGGAGTCCATCCGGCTGGCGCAAACCAGCGGCCTGCCTGCGGCGATCGCGGTAGCGACCCAGCCCCTTGTCCTGGTAGGCGCCGCCTGGCTGGGCATCGCCGCTTTTGCTGCGATGGCAGACCTTGCCTGGCAACGCAGCGCATTCAGCTCACGGCATCGCATGTCGAAGCAGGAGGTGATCGACGAGTACAAGCAGAGCGAAGGCGATCCGGAACACAAGGCTCGCCGAGAGCAGGCTCATCGAGACATCCTCGCCTCGAATATTCCGCAGGGTGTCGCGGAGTGTGATGTTGTGGTGCGCAACCCCACACACGTGGCGGTGGGTCTGCGCTATGACCCCGAGGTGGATGAGGCGCCGATCGTTACAATAACCGGTCGCGGCGCACAGGCCGAGGCTATTCTTCGGGAAGCGAAGCGTCGAAGAAAGGCTGAAGTGATCGACATCCCAACAGCGCGGTCCCTCGTCGATCTACCGGTCGGCGAGACCATTCCCTACGATCTCTTCGAGCCCGTGGCGATCATCTTCCGCTGGCTTCAGCAGCTGCAGGACACCCGTTGACCCGATAGCACCCCTGTGAGAGTTCAGAGTCGGACAGGGTGTCACGGCTGGACGAATCGGGGGAATTGCATGGCTGTTGTGGATAGTGTTGTCGACGCGGTGGGTGGGACTCCTCTCGTGCGCCTGCGGACCTTTGGTGCGCACACGGAATCAAACATTCTTGCGAAGCTTGAGTACATGAATCCGGGCGGGTCGGTAAAAGACCGGGTCGCGTTTCAGATCATCACCGACGCCGAAGAGTCCGGCGCGCTGGTGCCCGGCGGGACGATCATCGAGGCGACGAGTGGAAACACGGGAATGGGGCTGGCGCTTGCCGCCGCGATCCGTGGCTACAAGACCATCTTCGTAATGCCCGACAAGATGTCAGAAGAGAAGATCCGCTCGCTCCGCGCATTCGGTGCAAAGGTCGTGATCACGCCGACAAACGTCGAGCCCGAGGACCCTCGTTCGTACTACTGTGTCGCTAAGAAGCTCGTCGAGGACACACCAAACTCGTTCTACGCCAATCAATATCACAACCCGTCGAACCCGAAGGCGCATTACACCTCAACGGGACCTGAGATCTGGGAGCAGTGCGAAGGAAACATTGACGTGTTTGTTTCGGCGGCGGGGACCGGCGGAACCATCAGCGGTGTTGGGAAGTTCCTCAAGGAGAAGAATCCAAACATTCGCATCGTGGCCGCTGACCCGGTTGGTTCACTATACTACGACTACTTCCACAGCGGTAAGCTCACCGAAGCACACAGCTACCTCGTCGAGGGCTTTGGCGAGGACTTTCTGCCTTCGACGATGAGCTTCGAGTACATTGACGATGTAATCCGCGTGACCGACCGTGAGTGCTTTGACGGCGCTCGCAAGCTGGTTCGGCGCGAGGGGATTTACGCCGGCGGATCCTCGGGTGGTGCTGCGGTCGCCTGCGAGAAGATTGCAGAGCGAAGCGAGCGACCGCTTCGCATCGTCACCATCATGTGTGACTCCGCCTCGCGCTATCTCTCCAAAGTCTTCAATGACAACTGGATGCGTGAGAACGGCTTCCTTGAAGGCCCTGAAAGCAACGCAATCGTAGCCGACCTCCTCTCTCGCAGGGGGCACGTCGAAGTGGTTACCGCTGCGCCTGAACGATCGATTCGCGAAGTGATCGGGATGATGAAGGACATCGGCATCAGCCAGATCCCTGTCATCGTCGGCGAACGCATCAAGGGGATCGTCGGTGAACGCGACCTCCTGCAACGCCTGGTTGGGGGCGACACGCCGGACTCCGCCATCGGTGAAGGATCGGCGAAGTTCGCGATCGTGGATCCGATAACCCGGCTGTCGATGCTGCCTGAGTTCTTTGGACGGGATCAGACGGTGCTGGTGATGAACGATGGTAGACTGATCGGTGTGATCACCAAGATCGACTACATCGACTACGTGACAAGCACCTGATTCTCTGACGGGTGCAGACCGTTGCGCCCGCCGCCCGAACCCATCCAGGAGCCGGAAGCAGGCACCATCGCATCGATGTACATCGCGCGACAGCGCTGCTCGAAGACGAAGCCGAGTTTTCGGTACAGGGTACGCGCCGCTTCATTTCGTTCATTCACCAGCAGCGTAATGGTTTCGCGGTCGCGCAACAGCTCTGCACATAGAGTTCGTAGCGCCGCTGTCGCCACGCCGCGACGGCGCAGCGTCGGCGCGACGTACACGCCCTCGAGCTGAGCGATGCCCGGATGTGTAGCCGCGATCGACGCATGAAAAACCAGATCCGCGTTTCGGTCGCGAAGTACCCATAGCCTGGACTCGTACACCTTGTGCCGCACGGACTGTGAGAACGCCTCTACGTCCGAGTCACGCAGAGCGAGACCGGTCTCTTCGACGTACATCTCAAGCGTCGCGGCGATGATCTCAGCGATGTCTGCCGGTGTGGCCGGCCGCAGACCTGTTGTGCCGACACCCAATGAGGCGGGCCGCGACAGCGAGAGACGCTGCTGCGGCTCGTCGTAACGAAGTCGGAGCGGCGAAGTCCGGTAGTGTGCCCAGAAGGCGCCCACGGCTTCGTGCTCGCCGATTACGGTGCTGATCACATCGGGGCGGGTGCTCAGGTGGCGGCCAAGCAGAGCCGCCGAATCGAGATCACTGTGACAGAGCAGGAGTGAGCGACAGCCGATGAGCAGCGCTGCTCCCCGGAGACTGCCGGAGTGCCTTACTACCGGAATCTCAAACCAGGGGGATCCGGCACGATGCACGCAGCCGTGCTTCGACACCCAACCCATCGGCACTGCGTGCTGGTCGGGACGGAGCGCGAGCCACTCGCGAAACTCGCGGGCGCGGCTGCGCCGGAGATTGCGGACGATACTGCGTCTGCCGAATACAGATCGCAGAATGTCCATCGAACTTCGCAGAGCCGCTGCTTACTGCAGGCCGCTGCTGAGGAAGCTGTTGCCGTCGTTGCCGATCTGGAACGCCGACTTCTGGAAGAGCAGGAAGAATCGCTTGAACTCTTCGAAGTCGCTCTTCATCGCGGCGATCATGTCCGCCTGAAACCAGGTGTCCAGACGCTCTGAGGTGCCGCGGTGGTACATGCGCCACTGGCAGCCATTGGTCAGAATTCCGAAGTCGACGCCGGTAGCGCGCAGCAGAGCGTCGAGCTCCAGCGGCGGTGCGATCCCGGAGGGCTCATCGTCCATGCCGGGGCGGCGCAGACGGGGGCCGTCATCCTCTTCTTCGCCATCAGCGTCCGAAGTTTCGCGGATGGGATCGACCGGCTCCGGCTCATCTGAGGGCGGCTCGGGTACGAAAGGCTCGTCCAGCGAACCGTTCCACGGCACAGACTTCACGAGACACAGCGCCGGACGGAAGAACCCGATGGTTCCTCGGCTCGGGTACGCTTCGTTGAACTCATCGGGGCCGGCGAAGCAGGCGTAGTCAACACGCACGGTGCTTCCGTCGCCCAGCTGTACGGGCTCGTACACAGAATGGGTGAAGCCAAGAGCGTGAAGCGTCGGGTTGATCATGAAAAATCGGGTCTCGCCTTTTGAGGGGCTACCCGCGAGCTGCGTTGAGTGTCGGCCGAATGTCTCACGGATGCGCTCAAAAGCGGCGCGAATCGATTCGTCATCGGTCCACTCAGGGGTGCTCTCAAGCGCTTCGAGACGCTCGTTGCTGAACAATGGACCACTGTTGGTAAAAATCGCCCCTTCGGACATGCTATCACTCCACGGATTTCGATGTACGCGCCCACTCGGGCGAGCGCGAAGGCGCGCCTTATCGTTCAGCACCCCCACGCTGTCAAGATGAGGATCGGGCCCGCCAAAAAGCTTTGCGATCCCCGCTCCAATCGTACACAGTGCCCCGCCGGTTGGGGGAATGGATGGCCGAAGGGCCTCGTTGCACAGCCGCAGCACCGAAGAACAAGGGGATATCGCAGCGAGTCATGCTTCGACGCGCGCAACTCACGATACTCGCGACCATCGCGTTGGGGACGCTCATCCCGAGCACTCGGGCTGACGCTCGAATCGCCGGAATGATGCAGCACAACGTCGATCGCGTCGTCGCAGCGATGCGTGTAGACGCGGCGGTGCAGATGGCAGGGACCCGCGCGGCAGGCATGCTCGATGCACGAAAATCAGCTGCGCGCCTCGCTGTTCACGTCGGTCACGCCGGTCGCGACACCGCCGAGTCGACCTTTGCGGCGTTCTACTGGTGGATGCCGGTAAAGAGCCCGCAGAACGCAAAGAACATCATCGATGAGTTCGGGCTTTCCCGTGAGGATTTCGCCGCGCTCAACCCCGGGGTCTCGATCAACCACCTCGAGTGCGGCGATCGCATTCTCGTGTATCGCTGGACGCCCGGCCACCCCTCAGAATCGCGCGGGCGCCCGGATCATGGCTACTTCGTAGCCGGAATGCCGATGCTCGACGGGCCCTACTGGCGGGTTCGCTACCGCAACGAAGCCTGGGGTACCGCACACACCGTCTCGTCGATATATCGCGGGCTGATGCATGTCGGCGAGACCATGCCCGGCGGCACCCGGGTGATGGTCGCTGACCTGAGCCACCCGAACGGCGGCTCCATGTCTCCGCATCTGAGCCACCAGAGCGGACGCGATGTCGACATCACCTACTACTCGTACACTGACGTCGCCAACGACCGCTTCTGGCGCGCCTCGCGAAGCGGTGAATTCGATGTCGCACGGCAATGGGAGCTCTTTCGATACTGGATGCAGCGCGACCTGGTCCGCTTCATCTTCGTCGACTTCAGCATCCAGCGGCGCCTGTATCGACATGCCGTCGCGATCGGCGAAGACCCCGAGTGGTTGCGTCAGGTCTTCGAGTACCCGACCCAGCACCGCCACGGGACTCACGTCATCCGAGACGCACGTGGGCATGACGACCACTACCACGTCCGATTTCGGTGTCTTGAGAGCGAAGAGAACTGCCAGGAGAGATAATCAGGCGCGCGCCCGGGCACGCGGCTGTCAGGCGTACATCGCCTCGATCTCAGCGTCGAAGTTCTTGTAGACGATGCGACGCTTGACCTTCAGCGTGGGGGTCAGCTCTCCGTCGTCAACGGTGAAGTTGCGATGAAGAACGGTGAACTTCTTGATGGTCTCAACCTTCGCGAAGTGTGTGTTCATCTCATCTATATGCGCCTGTATCTCAGCGCGCAGCTCTTCGTTGGTGTGTAGCGTCGAGACGTCAGCGCCGTGCTCTTTGGCCCAGATTTCACAGGTCTCAGGGTCGAGGGTCACGACCGCGCTGAGGAACTTACGACGGTCGCCGATGACGACCGCTTCGTTGATGAGGTTGCAGTTCTTCATCGCCGCTTCGAGGTTCTTCGGCGCGATGTTCTTACCACCGGCGGTAATGATGATGTCCTTCTTGCGACCGGTGATGAACAGGAAGCCATCCCTGTCGAACTTCCCGAGGTCTCCGCTGTGCAGCCACCCGTCGATAAGGGTGGCGTCTGTGGCCTCGCGGTCCTTGTAGTATCCCTTGAACACGTTCGGGCCGCGCACGATGATTTCGTCGTCATCGGCGAGCTTCACGTCGACGCCGTCTACCGGGATTCCGACAGAGCCGATGCGGGTGCGTCCGGGGAAGTTGAAGGTGGTGGGGCCGCTGTCCTCAGATTGGCCGTAGACCTCGTTGATGATCACGTCGAGGCCCATGAAGAAGTCGATGACTTCCCGAGCAATCGGTGCAGCGCCGGACACGCCGATGCGCATGCGACCGAGCCCGACAGCTTCCTTTACCTTGGAGTAGATCAACTTGTTTGCGACCCTGTACTGTAGCGCGAGCAGACCAGAGGGCTCGCGCCCGGCGTTGCGCAGCGTGTTCGCCTTGACGCCCACATCCATGGCCCACGCCGCCAGCTTCGCCTTCACGCCGGTCGCGCCGGCAAGCTTGTTCGCGACGCCGGCGTGGAACTTCTCCCAGATGCGCGGGACACCGAAGAAGATCGTTGGCTGCACCTCTTTGAGGTTGTCCGGGACGCGGTCGATCGACTCGGCAAAGTAGAAGGAATAGCCGGTGGTGATCGGCGCGTGGATCGAGAACATCTGCTCGGCGATATGGGAGAGCGGCAGATAGGAAAGCACGCTGTCCCCGGGCCCTGCGCTCACCATCGACTGCGCCGCACCTGCGGTCCACGACAGGTTCTCGTGCGTGAGCATCACGCCCTTGGGCGGGCCCGTCGTCCCGGAGGTGTAGATGAGCGTCGCCGTCTGATCCTTCTCGAGTCCGTCGAGCCGCTCGTCGAGCTGCTCCTGGGTGGTCTCGGCGGCCTTTGCGACGAATTCCTCCCAGCTCAGCACCATGGGATCATCGATCGCGGGCGCGCCCCTCATCATCACCGCGTGCTTGAGCAGGGGCATGCGGTCGCGCTCTGCGACGACCTTGTCCCACTGACCGCGGTCTTCGAGAAAGATAATCGGCGCCTCGCAGTGGTTGACGATGTACGCGACCTCGACCGCCGAATTGGTGGTGTAGATGCCGGCCGGCGCTCCCCCCGCCATCATGCAGCCGACGTCGGCAATCACCCACTCCGGGCGGTTGAAACCCAGCATGCACACCGAGTCTCCTGCCTTCATTCCAAGAGCGATCATCGCCTTTGCGGCGGTCTGAACCTCATCCGCGTAGTCGCGCCACGTCGTGGGCTGCCAACGACCCCCGCTGCGCACGTAGTACGCGGGCAGATTCGAGATTTCATTGCCGCGTTCAAGAAGTCGATGAGGAATCGAATCGATCGCCATGGGATTACGCTCCGGAGTGCTGCTCGAATGGGCGCCCAGCCGCGCCGTATCGGGCATTGTGATAAGGTGTTCTCTCCCCGACGGTCAACGGCCTCGCACGTGATTTCGTGCGCCGAGAATGTGCATGAACCCAATTCGCCGTGGTACGGTGACGTTGACAGGATCTTCGGCGTCATTCGGACCCGCGGACGCCCACTCAACTTGACCCGTCAAAGTCCGATATACACGGGGTAGGTGCGGGATAACCTACGCCTCGTTTGATGCCTTCAAACGACGACTCCAGCAACACGCGGCAACCCACTGATGAACGTCCGTACCAGCACAGTGCGATATCCGGAGCTCGGCGAAGTATTCGCCGGAGACTACGAGATCATCGAGCTGGCCGGCGTTGGCGGCTACGCGCGGGTGTTCAGAGCACGTGCACAGCACAGCGGCGAAGAGCTGGCCGTCAAGATTCTCGACCCCAACCTCGACCGGGTCGCCCTCGAAGCCTTCCTCTCGCGATTCTACCGCGAGGCGCTGCTCACCTCTGTCCTGCAGCACCCGAACACGGTCACTCCCATCGACTACGGCCGCGCCAGCGACGGCGTGCCCTACATCGTGATGGAGTACCTGGAGGGCAAATCCGTCGCCGAGTTCCTGGATGCCGGCGGACGCTTCAGCATGGAGCGCGCACAGAACATCGTCGTGAATGTACTCGAAAGCCTCGAAGAGGCCCACCAGCACGGCATCGTGCATGGCGACATCAAGTCATCCAACATCTTCCTGCAGGACAACAACCCAGCCGCGCGGGTCCTGGACTTCGGCGTCGCGACCCTCATCGACGACGAAGCGAGCGGCACCGAGCAGGTCTTCGGCACGCCTCACTACATCGCGCCGGAAGTCGCGATCGGCAAAGCAGTGACGCCGGCCGCGGACATCTACAGCCTGGCGATCGGCGCCTACGAGACGGTGCATGCGCGCTTCCCCTTTGAGGCTCCGAACCCTCGCGAGGTGATGAAAGCCCACGTGCTGCGCGCCTTCCCGCGCCTTGCAGCAGAGCTCCGCAACTCCCCGCTCGGACGCTTCATCGAGCGCGCTGCCGCCAAGTCTCCGGCCGCGCGGCCGACCGCGACAGAAGCCCTGCGCATTCTACAGACGGGAACACGCCCCCTCGAGATTCTCTCCGCCGGCCCCCCGACGCCGGTGCACGGCAACCCCCGGACGGCGATCACCGATATCGGCAGCACGCCGAGCATCAGCCTTCGCATGCGCTCGCCCTTCGCCGGAGACGACGTCCGGCGCCCCCGCCAACGCACCGCCGATCGACTCACCGAGCTCGTGCGTCGAGGGGTCAAAGAACGCGGAATGAGCGTCATCCTGCGCGGTCCGCGTGGCGTCGGCAAAGAGAGGATGCTGCGCGATGTGCTCTCGAGCGAGAATGCGCCGATCGATGAAGATTCGGTGTTCTTCATGAACGGCGAGACGTCGATGACGGCAGACGGTCGTATCGACGTCACGAACATCCTCGAGCAGATTCCGCGCAGGTTCTCGGGATTCGAGAAGCTGGTCGACCCCGCAGCGCGGATCGCCACCGCGTACCGCGACGATCCATCGGACTCCGTCGCCGTTCGTCGCGTTGTGGAGTTCCTGCTGAAGGTCGCCGAGCGACGACCTCTTGTCTGGGTCATGACCGCCCTCGAGCGAGCCGACGACGAGACGGCGAACGTCCTGACGAGGCTGATCGATGGGATCTACAAGACCCGCGCAAGGATGACGCTCGTACTCAGCCTCACCGACGACGAGCCGGTGTACAGCCGCGCGACCTCGTACCTGCTGCGCAACGTAAAGGCCGGTGTCTGGAAGACCGCGACGATCGTCGACATGCCGCCGCTCAGCGATGAGGCGATGCTGGAGCTCGCGCACGAAATCGAGCCCATGTCGGACAGCCTCGCGCAGGAGCTCGTCAGCCGCAGCCGCGGCCTGCCGGGGCGTCTCAACGCCCTGGTGCGCGCCGCCCGGGAACAGCGCTTCGTACACCGCGAACACGACCGACTTGTCGCCAGATTGCGCGCCGACCTCGGCAAGCTCAAGACCGGCGCCGAGAGGAGCCGCAGCCTGCGGCGGCGCATGCAGAGCGTCCTGCGCACGGAGAACATCGCCGACTCCATCATCGCGCTCAGCTTCCTCGGAAGCTCCTTCCCGGAATCGGCGGCAAGGAAGCTGCTCGCCGAGCTGGCGGACGCCATCCACACCCGTGGCGAGCTCGACATCGAGACCGCCATCGATCGCAACATCCTCGCGGCTGAGAAAGGACCCGACGGGCGCACAATCCGTATCCTCCAGCTCGACGCCCTCTGCGAGCTGCAGTCCGACCTCGGCGCCGGGACCCGCGACCTGGTGATCCTCGCGGCCGCCATTGTGCTCGAAGCGATCACCGACTCTGTGGAAGCATCCACGCGAGCGGCCAACCTCTTCGCACGGGCGGGCGACGACGAGCTGTGCGCACGTTGCGCGCTGCGTGGCGCAAAACTCGCCGACCAGAAGGACAACCTCGAGACGTCGATGCGGCTCTACTCCCTGGCGTGGACTCACGTGCAGGGCCTCGACAGTGAGCCGAACTCGCGACTCCTGGCTGAGATTGAGCTGGGCCTCGGGCGCGCCAAGCTGGAGTCCGGAGCCATGGGAGCAGCCGAAGAGCTCCTGTCCCACGTCCGAGACCGCGCCCTCTCGGAAGGCGACGAAGACTTCGAAGTACGCGCCGACCTTGAGCTGGTTGAGATCGCGATCACCCGTGGCGACGGAGAAACCTGTGCCCGGCGGCTGCCGCGGCTGGCCCAGCTCGCGCGCAAATCGGATGATCCCAGCCACTACGTCAGAGCCCTGGTCCTGCTCGGCCTGTACTCGTCGTCCGTCGGAAAGCGGCGTGAAGCAGCACGCGCTTTCGTCCAGGCTGAGAAGCTGGCCGCGAAAGAAGACCTCGGCTTCCTGCGAGCCCGATCGCGCATGGGGATTGCCCGCCTGCTGCTGCACGAAGGCCAGTACCAACGCGCCTTGCAGCTTCTTCACGAGGCGATCCGATACTTCCGAACCCACAATCACATCGACCTGCTCATCGAATCGTTGATCGCGCGCGGTAACATGGTCGCCGCATCCGGAGAGAGCGGCGAGACCAGCTTCAGGGACGCCGAACGACTCGCCGAGGACCACGGGCGCGGCCGCCTGCTGGCCGACATTCTGGCGGGTCAGGGCGACTCGATGCTCGATGACGACAACCTGAGCTCGGCGTCGCTGCTCTTCCTGCGCGCCCTCGAAAGATACCGTGCGCTGTCACACAAGCGCGGCGAGGCGCTGACGCTGCAACGACTCGCCGAGACGTCCGTGAAACGCCGACAGCTGGCCGCCGCGCACACCTACGCGGCGGAAGCGATTCAGGCGTTCAAGCAGGCGAGAGACGCGGTGGGACTGGCGCGCTGCGAGGTCGTTGCGGCCGAAATCTTCGTTGAACTCCGTGAGTTCGACAACGCGCTGAAGTGCGCGATCGACGCCACCGAGCAGCTCGAGCGCATCGGCGCGGGCCGTGACGTCGTGCGTGCGCAGCTTGTTCACGCACGAATTCTGCGGGCCGCCGGCCGGGACAGCCAGGCGACGGCCCTGTTGGCGAACGCCCTCGCCCGGGCGCAGAAGACCGGCGACAAGCGGCTGACTGAGACGGTGCGGGTCGCACTGATGGGCGGCATGGCAGGCTAGCCCGGAGCGGCTATTCCAGGATCGGAGTCCCGGAAAGCGCGCTCAACCAGAAGTTCGCGGCCAGCTCACGCGGCGCAGATTCGCGGTAGATTGTGTAGTGCGAGCCCTCAGACTCCAGCCAGGTCGCGTGTGTGATCGGAGTCCCGCCTACGCTGGTGCGATTGCCGGAAATCGGAAGCGACTCTTCGCCGCCCTGCCACACGCCGGTCTCATCGGGGTCCCAGCCTGCGGGCTCAATCAACGCCAGGTCGCCGATGACCGTCATGTGATTGACGCTGGTGACGTGGGTCGTGTCGTCCATATCGCCGTTGATCACATACACGTTCGACCCCTCCGGATTCTCATCCCATCCACGCCAGCGACGGATGTAGTTCTGGGGGTCCACCGGCTCAGCACCCAGCTGCGCCAGCTGAATCATCGGGTGAAAGCGCTCCACGTTGGCTTCAGGAAACTGAAGGATGCCCGATACCAGCTCGGCGATGTCGATGAGATCATCACGCTCGACGATAGTCTGGGAGAGGTATCCTCCGGTGCCGTTGAGCACGAAGGCGTCGATGTCCGGCTCCAGACCGGCGACCAGAGCACCGACAAGTGCGCCCTGGGAGTGGCCGCCGTAGACAATCTTGTCGAGATCAAAGGCGGGCAACACGTCGATGTTGGCGAAGTGCTCACGCATCAGGCGGATGACGAAGCTGACCTCTACGGCCTGCTGGCGAAAGACGACGCGGCCGGCCTCTGGGTTTTGAAAATTGAAACTGCTGAAAATCTCGTCGGAGTTCGGCGTCGCTCTGACGTCGTGAAACTGAGGGACAAAGGAGACCACGGCGAAGCCATCGTCGATCGCGGCCCGAAAGGGGCTGTCGCCGATGTGACCACGCATGCTGGCTCCTGTTCCGTCCTGCCAGATCAGAACCGGCAGAGGGCCCGTGGCGCCTTCCGGGATGCTCACGATCATCGGAACCGACTCGAATTGCTGCACGATGGGTGTGCCTTCACCGTCGCGTACCACGCCGCCCTGCGTCTCGAATGGAGACTCACCGCTCATGAACAGAGGCGCGTCAAAGGTCGCGACGAAGGACTGCCACTCGCCGTCGCGGGATCCCTGCTCGTCGAGCGTGAAGGCGCTGGTGAACTCAGCTCGGGTGCCGGCGTCGAGGGCCACTTCTCGCATTCGGACCGTCTCCGCGACCGGGTCCTGCGTGGTGAACACCGTGGCGACGGCGATGTCGTCGATGTCGATCCCTGCGTCGTCGAGGCAGAAACGCAACGGCATCAGCGCGCCGGCTTCCGGGTCGCTGCTCTCGCCGCGCAGATCCTCGATGAACCCTGCCGGGCGGTGTACGCCAAGGGAACGCAGCACGACCACGGCGTAGGTGCGCGACGGCTCGAGGACGAAGCCGAAGGAAGGCGATACAGCGAGGGTGTTGGCGCTGCGGTAGCGATCGCGCTCTTCGCGGAACACAGAGTTGACGGGTACCCGGCCGCCGCAATCGGCGAGGGTCACATCGATGAGCTGAATCGGGGAGTCCGCGCTCATGGTGTCGGCGGGCTCCGGCAGGAGGGTCGCGTCGATCACGCCGTCCATCGCAAAGAACGCAACGGGCATTGTTGCGAAGCCATCGGCGTTGTTCTCAATCGCTCGAATGTAGCGCGCGATGAACGCGTCGTTGCGCTGGGGGAAGTCGCTGAGGTCGGGGCTTCCGTCGGCGCGGCGCCTCGCATCCGAAGGCCAGGGCATGTCGGTAAAGCGTGGGCCCTCTTTGTCGTAGATGACGGCGACGCCGGAGGAACCCGCGTCGCCGGTGTCCCCGGTGTCCCCGGCGTCGCCCCCCGTGTCCGTGTTTCCTGCGTCGCCGGCGTCGACGGTCGTTTCCATCGTATCAGGGCAGCCGGCCAGAAAAAGGGCCGACGCAACCAACAGCAGTCGGAGTGATCGAAAGCTACACATGGACGCCTCGGCGGGTGCTCCGGACTGGCGTCCGGTGATGAAAATTCTGGGACGGGACCGGAATTTCTGAGGAGAATAGCCTTGGCATCAGCGAGGGTCAACGCGCGGTACGGAAGCGATCGCGACACACTCGATGCTTTTTTGGAACCTTTGAATCTCTGAAGACCCCGGCACCGCCGGGTTCCTTGCGCCGGGCACGGACCTCGTTCGTCTGCGATGATCCTACACGGCGCCAACCTGGCCCGAACCTTGTATCTGTTCAGGGCGCTCTCTGAATCTCTTCGGTTTTGAGAGACGACGCCTGACAAATCGCTGTGCGACTACAGCAACTCACAGAGGAGACGGATGATGAAACTCCCGTACACAAAACTCATCGCGATGGCCGCGATTGCTTCGGCTGCCCTGGCGAGCGGATGCGACGACAGCTCCGGCCCGGACGGAACGACCAGCACCCAGACCTTCGCATTGTCCTCTTTCAACTCATGCGACGACCTGGAGGATTACATCGTCGACCAGGCCGCGGACCGCTTCGCATCGGAGTATGTCGGAGTGTACTACAACGGCTGGGGCCGCGACGTAGCCATGGGCGAAGAGGGTGACTTCGGCGCTCCAACCGCCGGACAGGACGATTCCGACAACGAAGCGCCGCCGACGGACTTCACAGAAACCAACAACCAGGAAGAGGGCGTCGATGAAGCCGACCTGGTGAAGACCGACGGCGTGAACATCTACGTTCTCCGCAACGGTGTGCTGCACATCATCGATTCATGGCCGGCTGAAACCGCGACCGAGATCGCGCGCTTCGAAGTGGGCGGATGGGGCGAGAACATGTTCCTCATCGGCGACCGGGTCGTGACGCTGACGAACATCCAGTCCAACTACGGTTGGGAGTGCTGCCCGGAATGTGACTGCGCTGAGCCGGCGTTCGGCGCTCCCGAGGAGCGCCCGGCTCCGGACGCAGAGGTCGACGACTTTCAGGGCACGCGTCTCTCTGTCATCGACGTCTCTGACCCGGCGGATCCGCAGCTGCTTCGTTCGGTCGACGTCGAAGGCAGCCTCGTGAACGCGCGCATGGTCGACGGAGTCGTCTACACCATCACCAACAATTACTTCGCGTACGACTGGCAGCTCTACAGCCGCCTGTACGAGCTCGATGCGCTGCCGCAAAACGTGTGGGAGCTGAGTCAGGAAGAGCGCGACGCGCTGCATCCGGTCATCGTCGACATCGTACGCCCCATCATTGCGGAAGAGTACGCCGGAGCCGGCGTTGACCGTATCATCGCAGACGTACGCATCGATGAGGGCGAGCGCAGCAATCTCTTCGGCTGCACAGACCTGATGTACCCGGGGGTCGCCAGTGTTGATGGCGGCGTGCTCAACGTCTTTGCGCTGAATCCGAACTCAGACGCCGCACCCGCAGGCACCGGACTTCTGGCCAGCGGATGGCACGTCTACGGTTCGCCGAACGCACTGTACATCGCACGCGACAGCCGCGGTTGGTGGTGGGGCGCTGACGGCAGCCCGACAGCACAGACCAACATCCACAGCTTCGCGCTCAATGGCGGCAAGCCGCGCTACCTTGCGTCTGGTTCCGTGGACGGGTGGCTGCTCAATCAGTTCTCGATGTCGGAGCACAACGGCTACCTGCGCGTCGCTACCACCGACGCAAACTTCGGTGGCGGATGGTTGGAAGGCGACGCCGTCGAACCTGATGTTGTCGACGCCGAGGCCGGTGGAGAGACGCCGCCGAACGCGGGAAGCGGTTCTTCTGAGCCCGGTGCGACGCCGGATGAAGCGCCGGAAGAGCCTCGCAGCCGGATGTTCGCTCAGGTGGCGGCAGAAGAGCCTCCCGTGCAGGCAAACAACCTCTTTGTCCTGCAGCAGGAAGGCGATGTCTTCAACGTGGTGGGCGAAGCCCGCGGGTTCGGTGAGAATGAGCAGGTCTACGCTGTGCGTTTCATGGGCGACCGCGCCTTTGTCGTGACCTTCCGCCAGACGGACCCGCTCTTCGCCATCGACCTGTCCGTGCCGACGAGGCCCCGTGTGCGAGGCGAGCTCCACATCACCGGCTTCTCGAACTACCTGCACCCCATCGATGACACCCACCTCATCGGGCTCGGCAAAGAGGCCGACCTGGACGGACGCATCACCGGTCTGCAGGTGCAGCTCTTCGACATCGGCGACATGGACAACCCCACTCGCATCGCGCAGCACGTGATCGATATGGACAACGCCTGGGCCTGGTCCAACGCGGAGCACGATCACCACGCGTTCACCTGGTACGCCCGTGACAATCTGCTCGCGATTCCCCTCACCACAGAGGGCTACAACGAGCGCACCGGGCAGTATGAGTACTTCTCCGGCGCAACGGTGTTCGAGGTGACCGTCGATGATGGCATCACGCCGGTTGGACGCATCGGGCATCAGGCCCTCGCCGAGGACCTCTACTGCGACGACGAGGGTATCGCCGACGAGCCGTGGCGCGAAGACGAGTGCGCGAACTACACCTACGCCTGGTACACCAACATGCGACGCTCGGTGTTCATTGAGGACTGGTTCTTCGCCATTTCGGATCTCGGCATGACCGTGTCGACCATCGATGACATCAGCAGCGCGCTCGCCACGATCCCGTGGGAGTGAGCTTCCAATAACCAACAGGTCTGTGCGCACCCGCACGGCACCTCATTCGCGGCTTCCCTCCCGTCGCTGCGAATGAAGAAGGGGGACGGTCCTTTGGATCGTCCCCCGCCCTGTTTTTGGCAGGGCACCTCAGTCCCGGGCGTCGGTAACCGTCCCGGTATCGAGACCGTCCAGGCTCACGCGGTTCTTCTCAGCCCAGTACTCTCGAATCCCGTCGGTGCCCCGCTTGTCGGCCCATTTTGACAGCGTATCCCGCGGCTGATCCAGACTGTAACGGGGAACCGCGTAGCCGCAGGAGCTCTGCACCCGCGTCACATCGAGGACGAAGATCTGTCGCGCACCGACGGCGGCCTCAAAGTGTGCGTAGTGCTCGCTCCACTCGGGATCGTGAGTGTGAATGCACCGCGCGACACCGAAGAGTCGTAAGATGAGGGGTTTGGGACCGAAGGAGCAAAACATGACGGTCATGCGGCCGTTTTCGCGCACGTGCGCCGCGGTCTCGTTGCCGCTCCCGGTGAGATTGAGCCACGCAACGCGGTTGGGGGTCAGCACCTGCAGCGTTCCGCGGCCGCCCTTCGGTGAGAGGTTGACATGCCCGTCTGCCGCAAGGGGCGCGCTCGCGACGAAGTACATGTGCTGCTCTTCGATAAAGGTACGGAATCGGTCACTGATCGAGTCGAAGGCTTCTGCCATGGGATCTGCTCTGGAGGGTGAGGCGGGATGAGGCGCATCATAGGGGCAAAAACGAAAGAACCGCCAGCACAAGGTGCCGCCGGTTCGTCGTGTTCGCGTCTGGCCGTCAGTATGCGGCCTGAAGCTTACTCTTCGGTGGTTTCCTCGGGCGCATCAAATCCGGTGCATGCGTAGTAGGGCCCGAGGCATCCAGCATCAATCTGGCACTGGGTGCATGCGTCAACGTCGCTGCCGAGGCAGGGGCTGAGGCAGTTGTCGATACTGCAGACGACAATGTCGCCGAAGCAGCCGGAGCATTCTGTTGAGAGCCCGGTCTCCTCAGCGACGCAGTCAGCAGCGCACTGGCCCGGATCTGCCTCGTTCAGGCAGCCGCCGAGAGCGCAGGCTCGAGCGACCTCAGAGGGATCATCGGAGTCATCGTCGTTGCCTTCAAGGGTCGAGATGATGCCGAGGTTGGCTTCGTCCTGACACAGATCGGTCGTGGCCGTCGAGGTGTCCTCTTCGACATCTTCGGTAGCGTCCTGGGTAGCGTCGCTGTTGCCGGTATCTTCGGTTCCGGTGTCGGTTGTGCCGTCGTCGTCCTCGTCGCAGCCTCCGAGAACCAGTCCTGTAGCCATCAAGGTTGCGAGCAGAATAAAGAGAATGCGCTTCATGAGTGTTCCTCGGGTGTGCGTCTTGTGCCGTTCGAGCGCAGTACGATGGGTGCAACGCTCGGCTGCCACCATAGACGGAAGAAATCGTCACCGCAACTTCGCACAGGTTGCCGGATGTCGAGATGACCTCAAGCGGCCGTCTGTAGCTTTCTGTCGTAGTCCGATTGCGCCACCGGCATGCGAGGCGGCGTTGCGCTGTGGCGCGCCCTGCGTTTCGACTTGCGCTCGTTGTCACGACGCTCGCGCTCTGTGCCTACGTAGGGCTTCCGCGTGCCCATCAGGTGATCGAACCAGGGGCGAACCACGCACCAGTTGGCGTCCTGGTCGGGTCCCATATGATGATCGTAGTGCCAGGTGAGGTTCTCGCGTGCCCAATCCGGGTCAAGGTGCGACTTGCGGTGCTTGTACCAGTATTCACCTGCGCAAAAGGCCATGGTGCCCACAAAGAACGGCGCGATGGGCGTCAGGGGCGAGATCAGGGCGACACCGGCGATCAGCGCGGCGGCTTCTTTGCCCTGGGAGTGGCGACCGACGACCGACCGCTCATAGTCCGGGTCGCGATGCCCGTGGCGACGGCAATGCTTGTGGTGCTCGTGCCAGTGGAAGGCCCAGAAGCTGTTCTTCTTGCGCCCGAGTCCGTGCAGCACATATCGATGTACGACCCACTCGGTGGCGTTCGCCGCGAGGATACCTACCGGAATTCCAATCATCTCTGCTCTCCGCACTAAAACGTGACCGAACAGTCACGTTTTGAACTCCCGACGCCCACTTGTCAACCAAAGACGAAAAAGAGCCGCGATCGTGGCAGCCTTCCAGGCTCCCTGAAGAGCGCCCGGGGCAGGTCGGCGGCAAACGTGCGCGCAATCGAGCGCTGCGTACGGCACAGCTCTGTGAAGCCGCTCTGCCACTCTTCCTTTCCCGGGGTGTGAACAACGTCTCGATCGAAGACATCACTCGCGCAGCCGGCGTGGCAAAAGGCAGCTTCTATCGGTATTTTGAGCACAAAGGCGCTCTGGTCGCGGCGATTATCGCCACGATCGGAACTGCCGCTCGCGACGCTCTCGCCGAGGCGGTCGAAGAGATTCCGAAGGCGCGCAGCTCAGATGAACTGAACGGCGTCTACCTCTCCTTTGCATTCAAGATCGCGCCGGTGATTCTGAATCACCGGGAGACGACTCTGCTCTACCTTCAAGAAAAGCGCTCCCCCGCCGGGCCGGACACCATCGCGATTCGGGAGCTGTCCGACGACATCGCTGATCTCGCACAGCAGATGACCCACGCAGCAAGAGAGCGGGGCCTGTTGCGCGCCTTTGAGCCACGCCTCAGCTCTCTCTTTGTTATCGGCGCTGTCGAGGAGCTCGCCTTCCGCAAGCTCAGCGGGGAAGACCTTGGTGACCCCACAACGATGGCCACCGCCTTGATGTCCCTTGTTATCGACGGGCTTCGGGCGGGCTGAACGCGCGTTGGGGGATCGACACCATCACGGAAGCGTTGTTGTCCATCGCAGCGGCTGAAGGAGCTCCTGCGAAAGTATCGATCCCCACATGAAGGGCGCAACTTCAGGGTATTGCACCTGCTGCTTTCTCCCTGCGGCGGGGTCGCTGACCTGCATCACAACTTGTGGCCAGGTTCCCCAGCTTCATCGCGTTGGAGCGGGGTTTAGTGCATAGATTAACGGTGTCAACCGTTCGATTGCACCTTTCAGGTCGCGTCGCGCCGCATCGCTTCGATTTCTGCCACGGACTTCGGCACACCATCGGTCAGCACGCGTGGGTCTGCGGCAGTTACGACGACGTCGTCTTCGATCCGTACTCCGATTCCGCGGAACGCTTCAGGCGCCGTCTCGTCGTCGGCGGCGATGTACATTCCCGGCTCGATCGTCACCACGACGCCGGGCTCGTAGGGCAGGCCCACACCGTCCTCGACGTAGTACGGGCCGACATCGTGGACATCGATACCAAGGTAGTGGCCGGTCCCGTGCATGAAGTATCGCCGGTAGCACTCCTCTTCGAGGTTCTGCTCCAGACTTCCGCTGAGCAGGCCGACGTCGATCATCCGCGAACACATCTCGCGGCGCACCCACTGATCGAGGTCGTGGTTGTTTGTGCCCACGCGAACCCGATCCACTGCTTCAATCTGCACCTCGAGCACCGCTTCGTAGATCGCACGCTGCGCTCCGGTGAATTCCGCAGCGACAGGCCAGGTTCGCGTGATGTCACCCGCGTACCGGCCGTACTCCGCTCCGGCATCGATCAACACAAGGTCGCCTGAGAGCAGCTGTCGGGCGCTGCTCGTATAGTGCAGCACGCAGGCGTTCGGTCCGCTCGCTACGATCGAATCGTACGCGGGTGCGCTCGCACCGGAGCGTAGGAATTCACCCTCGATCGCGGCCTTCAGCTCGTACTCGAACATCCCGGGGCGGGCACAACGCATCGCCGCGACATGTCCACGGGCCGAAATCTCGGCGGCGGTCGCCATCACCTGAATTTCGTCCGCTGCCTTCACGCGCCGCAGGCCGTGCAACATCGGACGCGGATCCACGATGGCCCGCGGACAACGATCTGCGCGGCGACGATTCGCGCGCAGTGCCTTCATCGCGCCCAGGATCGCTCCGTCCGCCGCCGAGTCCTCGCCGATCGCGAAATGGACGGCGTCGGCACCCGCGAGCAGCTCCGGCAGCTCTTTGCCGAGCTCTGAGATCGTAAACGCCGCGTCTGCGCCGAAGTGTTCTCTCGCCCCTTCGGGCCCGTAGCGGAAACCATCCCAGATTTCGCGCTCACGATCCTTCGGCCGAACAAACAACACGAAGGGGGTTTCATGCTTCGGGCGCAGGACAAGCACACACTCCGGCTCTTCGAAACCACTCAGGTAGATGAGATCCGAGTCCGGCCTGTAGCTGTAATAGGTATCATTGCTGCGCCGTTGCTCCGGAGAAGCAAACAACACAAGCACGCCATCACCGATCTGTTCGGCGATCACACTGCGGCGCGACACAAAGTCAAAGGTCACTCTCTTCATGAAGCACCCTTCCATTCATCATCTGCTTTCACGACACGCCGTCCAACAGCGGCGGCGACACGCTCAACCTTTTGCACCAGGTCTGAGAATCCTTCCGGTGTGAGCGACTGATCGCCATCCGACAGGGCCCTCGACGGGTCGGGGTGCATCTCTATGATCAGTCCGTCGGCGCCCGCAGCCACGCATCCAAGGGCAAGCGGAGTCACGTGCTGCGCGATCCCGATCCCGTGGCTGGGGTCCGCGACAACCGGAAGGTGGCTGAGGTGTTTCACGAGGGGAATCGCGCCCACATCCATGGTGTTTCGCGTCATCGTCTCAAAGGTGCGCAGGCCACGCTCGCACAGGATTACCTGGCGGTTTCCCCGCGCCACCACATACTCCGCGCACATCAACCATTCTTTTATTGTCGCCGACATGCCGCGCTTCAGAAGCACCGGCTGTCTGATGTTTCCCAGCGCCTCAAGCAGGGAGTAGTTCTGCATGTTGCGCGCACCCACCTGGAGCACGTCTGCGTAGTCGGCGACCATCTCGAGCGTCTCTGTGTCCTTCACCTCGGTGACCACACGGAGTCCGGTCGCATCCCTCGCCTCGGCGAGCAGCTTCAGGCCTTCTTCTTTCAAGCCCTGAAAGGCATACGGGCTCGTTCTCGGTTTGAAGGCGCCGCCGCGCAGGAACTTCGCACCGGCGGCCTTCGCCGCAATGGCGGCCTGCATGATCTGGTCGCGGCTCTCCACGCTGCACGGGCCGGCCATCAGCGCCAGCTCGGCGCCGCCGATCGACGCGTCGCCGAAGTCGATCACCGTGTCGTCCTGCTTCACCTCGCGCGAAACCAGCTTAAAGGGCTGCGTGACGGCGATCACCCGCGCGATCCCGGCCAGACCTGCAAACATTGCAGGCTCCAACGGGCCGCTGTTTCCCGTGATTCCGATCGCGGTCGCGGTTTTTCCCGGCATCGTATGGGGCGTAAACCCCAGCTCACAGATGCGCTCTTCGACCTGCGCTATCTCGGACTCCGTCGCGCCACTCTGCATCAAAACCAGCATCGATTCCCCCTGCTTCGTCGTTGCGCATAGCATTCGACTGCTCGCACGACCAACGCGGTGAATCGCCCCTCGTCAGCGCTGCGGCTCTTTTCCCGCGACGGGCCCGGCGCGGCGGTCGGGCTTCACTGCCGCAGGTAGGAGTTGCCCTGCTTCATCATCGCGACAAACGCCTCCTCATCGCCTTCGACCACCGACTTCTGAAGGCGATCAACCGCATCGTGCAGAGCACGCAGCGGCTCCGCGCCGTAGTCGTTGAGGGCCTGAATCTCGTAGTAGAGCCAGGGGTTCTCCTCGGCGACGCG
>JAUICO010000072.1 GCA_030427825.1 bacterium
CCGCGCGATGCGTCGTAGGCGCCCGATGCGTCGGTGTCGCCGAACCAGAATTCCAGGATGTCGCGCTGTGCCTGTTCCGCCATTGAATCGTCTCTGCAGGAGTGTGGAAGCCGTTGGGAGCAGTGAAGAGTGCGGCCCCGCGTGCCGGAGCGCAAGGGCAGCCGGGGCATCAGTGAATGCACCGGCCGGCGCAATCTCTGCGGCAGCAACCACCGGGCGCAGACTCCGTTTCGCGGCGGCTCTGGTGGCCGCGACGATCGCTGCTTCACTGGCTCCCTGCAGCGCGCTGGCTGAAGACCGGGAGCTCACGTTCCGAGTTCTCGGGGAGTACGATTTCGCGCAGGATGCAACCGGGCACGGCGCGATTCTCGCCCGCTATGCGGACCGCAGCCTCTTCGAGAACGCGCGCCTTGTGCTTCACTACGATACGGACACCCTGCTGCTCGGCGTCGATGAGGTGGGTAGGGGACCGCTGCGCTTCATTGCCCACCTGCGCGGCGAAGCCATCTTCGGCGGGCTGCTGACCGACTATTACCAGCGGGGCGTGCTCATCCCTGAGCATGGATTCAACGCGAGCTTCATCGAAGCCGCCGCGGGCGCAAAGTGGGCGGCATCGCCGGAGCACTTTCTGACCCTGCAGGTGGCCGCAAGCCGATGGCTTTTCGGCGACAGCGCCGACACCGCCGGCGCCCCGGACTTCAGGCGGCCGAATGACCTGTGGATGCTGCAGCCGCGCCTCTTCTACACCTGGTGGAACCCGGGGACCGACGTCTCAGTCACGCAGGGCCACGCGCCTTTTCCCCGCGTCGACGGCGTCATTCTCAACGTTGAGCTGGGATTGGACTGGCGTTCAGATACCGAGGGCTGGGGTGTGAATCGGAACGCTGCGAGCGCCGGCACTCCGGATTTCGAGAACGCGCCCAACGCGATCGGCGGCGGTGTACACGTAGAAGGGCGCGCCGGAGTGTGGATTGGCGAGTCATCAGACAAGGTCCCCAACAACGCCGAAGGCATCGCGCGCTGGCAGTTTCACCTGGCCGGCGGATACACCTCGGGAGATGATCTGACCTATCGCAGGGTCGGCGGGATGAACCCCTATGTCGTCCCGATCGCCGGAGCCCCATGGGCCGGCTGGCTGCCTGAAGGGTATGTTTCGGGCGAGGTGTCGATCCACATCCCCTTTCGCGACCACGAATTCGGAGCGCTTGGCGGTGCGGCCTGGATTCATGACGTATGCAGGGCTCGCGGCGCAGCCGATGACGCCACCTGTGAGAACGAAAATCTGTCGGACGAAGGCGGGCCTGACCAGGGCAGAGGCGTCTACTCTGCGTCGATTTTCTCGGAGCTTCGCCTCGGTGAGTGGCAGCTCGACACACGTCTCGGCTACGTACTTCCGCACGTGCACCTCACCCGCGAACCACACGTCTCGCTCTTCCTATCCCTCGGCCGATCGTGGGCGTGGTGACCTCGCCTTTGGAGCCCCGTCCGGGGCGGCAGCAACGGCACGCACGTACATCCAGATGCCGCCAACCAGCACCGCGACGCTGAAGAGACCCACGAGTGCGCCCCACAACCAGAAGGGGCCGAAGAGCGCATCCGCCATGTTCTGTACGTCCGAGGGCATCTTGCCTTCGCTGGTGCTTGCGTACTGCATAAAAAGATAGTCGCCGCGAGAGAACACCGTCAGGCCCAGCTGTGTCGCCAGAAAGAGGAGGGCGATGTGAGCGATGCGGTTGTTCGCAAAAAGGCCGATCAGAATGAAGGACGCGCCCACAGCCGCGACAAACCAAACACCGAACGCGTTTCGAACCACCCACGCGACGGATATCAGGCAGGCCGCACCAAGCGTGATCATGGCGTAGCGCGACCACTTCGGGCGCCGTCCGATCACAAACAGGATCGCCGCAAGAACCGCCGGGCCGACGAGGCCACCGGCGGACACCATCGCCCTCGCAAACCCGGACGAAGGTACAAGTGTGCGCGCTACCCCGGACCCGTTGGACCACATCTTGAAGTTGTCGAACTCGCCGCCAACCAGCGCCGCCGCGATCCCGTGCCCCATTTCATGGGCGTAGGTTGAGAAAAGAATCAGCGGCCTGCCAATCGTTCGGCCAAAGGGCACGAAGAAGAGTACCGCGGTAACCACGATCGATATCGCCAGCGCTACGAGCATGTAGCGCCCGGTGACCGGATCCGAATCGTCGTATTTTGGCAGAGTGATCTTCATTCGATTTCGGCGGAGCGACAGGGAGGTACGAGGGCTCTGCCCTCGCGCTCCCGCCAAAGGGCTCTCGCCCTTTGGAATCCCACGGAAAGCGCTATGCGCTTTCCTGTTGGACAAGCAAGGACAATGGTCGGCACTTCACGAACACTACTGCCTGTAGAAGGTGACCCGATGTCCGCGGTATTCCGATGTGAAATAGTCACCATACATCCGGATATCGAAGTTTCGGTCGATGTTCTCGGCGGGGACGACAACGCGAATGGTCGCGCGGTCGCCGTCCTCTTCCACCACCTGCCAGGTGCCGGCGCCTGCGGCGGTGTCGCCCAGCAGCATTCCGGTCGCGGATCCGGTGCCGTCGGCGGCAACATCGACGAGACCGTAGCTCTCACCGAAGAGAAATCGGCTGGCGCCTGCGGCAAACACGCCAACGCCGCGACTTGATCGCGAGCTGACGTACTCGCGCATCACCGAGTCCAGGTTCACGCGCCATCGACCCGCGAGGCGCTGTGTTACGCTGCTTGACGCGACCTCTGCAGCTTCGTCTGCCGGCGGTGTCACCGGTTCCTGCGCGCCGGCGTCGCTGTTTGCGAATGCGAGCCCGGCGACCGCTATCAGCGCGATCGCGATGGCAAAGACGGTCTTTTCTCGAATCATAGAGGGCACCGGGGAGGCGAGCTTCGGTTGGCTGCGCATGAGATCTCCTTTCTCTTGTTGCGCAGGGTGTGACGGGAGTCACATTTTCGTATTCAACCGGTAAAAGGCGCTTCTGAAAGCGCAGATCTCTTGCGTTGCGGCCCGCGGCTTCCCAGGATGCGGGCGCAGCCGAATTTCCACGACCTCAGCAAGGAACCCACGATGGCTTCTCCGCATTTCCCCGAACCGCCTCCCGCCGTACCCGCGACGCCGCTCGACGAAGTCGATCGACTTGTCGATGCCCTCGCCGAACGGACCGAGGCCTGGGTACAGACGGACATCCCGGAGCGGATCCGACTGATGGAGGCCGGCGTCGACGCGCTCCTTGAGACCGCCGACGAGTGGGTGGCTGCCGCATGCAAGGCGAAAGGCATCACCCCCGGGCAGCCCCGCGAAGGGGAAGAGTGGCTCGGTGGCCCGATGACCTACGTGCGCAACCTGCGCCTGCTCATCGACTCCCTCAAAGAGAAAGGACAGCCGAAGGTTCCGAGCTTCCGCAACGGACCCGGCGGCCGCAAGATCGCTCAGGTCTTCCCCGCGAAAGCCGCCGACAAGCTGCTCTACACCGGCTTTACCGGAGAGATCTGGATTCAACCCGGCAAAGAAGCGAGCCAGGGACACATCTATCGCGAGAAGGAAGCCGGCCGACCGGGCAAGGGCGGCGTCGGCCTCGTTCTCGGTGCAGGCAACGTCGCATCGATCGGACCGATGGACGCGCTCTACAAGCTCATGATCGACGACGAAGTCGTGATCCTGAAGACAAACCCGGTCAACGCGTACCTGGGTCCCTTTATCGAGCGGGCATTCAAGCCCTTCATCGACGAAGGCTTCTTCGCCATCGTCCACGGCGGCGCCGAGGTCGGCGCGCACCTCTGCTACCACCCGAAGATCGCGTCCGTGCACATCACAGGCTCGAACTACACCCATGACGCGATCGTCTGGGGCAGCGACCCCGAAGAGCGAAAGCGGCGCATGGCGGCGGACGATCCGAAGCTCAAGGTTCCGATCTCGTCAGAGCTCGGCGCGGTCACGCCCGTGTTCGTGGTCCCCGGCGAATGGAGCGAGAAGGACCTCAACTTCCAGGCTCGTCACGTCGCCGGAATGGTCGCCAACAACGGCAGCTTCAACTGCAACGCCGCAAAGACCCTCGTTACCGCCTCAGGCTGGCCGCAGCGCGAGCGCTTCATCGCCAAGGTGAAGGAGCAGCTCGCGAAGACGCCCTCGCGCAAGGCCTACTATCCGGGCGCAGAGCAGCGCTACGAGAAGTTCCTGGAGAACTATCCGCAGGCCCAGCCCCTGTCAGAAGGCGGCGAAGAGATCGTGCCGTGGACCTTTATCCCGGACGTTCCCGCCAGCGCCGATGAGTATGCGCTGACCAACGAGGCCTTCTGCGGCGTGCTCGCCGATGTGCAGATGGACGCGTCCAACGCCGAAGAGTTCATCAGCAAGATGGGCGAGTTCGGCAACGACGTGTGCTGGGGCACCCTGTCCTGCATGATCCTGATTCACCCGAAGACTGAAAAAGCACACAAGGCGGCCTTTGAGAACGCCCTCGCCGAGCTCCGCTACGGCGGAATCGGCGTCAACGTGTGGGCCGGCGTGATCTACGGTCTGGTTGTTACGACCTGGGGCGCATACCCGGGCCACTCAAACCACGACATCCAGTCCGGACGTGGCGTAGTGCACAACACCTACATGTTCGACCACCCGGAGAAGTCCATCGTACGGGCTCCCTTCCGAATCAGCCCCACGCCGCCGTGGTTCGCCGACAACAAGATCGTCGACAAGCTCGGCCGTAAGCTGACGTGGTTTGAAGCGAATCCCTCGCTGACGAAGATCCCCAGCGTAGCGTTCACGGCGTTTAAGGGATGACATCCGAGCTGCGAACCGGCGCAGCGATCATCTGTGACGCGCTCGTCGCGCACGAAGTAGACGTTGTGTTTGGCGTGGTCGGCCCGGCGGTGATCCCGCTGTACTCCGAGCTGTCTCTGCGCAATCACCGCCTGGTCAGTCTGCGCAACGGACAGGCGGCGGCACACGCTGCAGCCGGCTATGCCCGCGCCGGCGAACGGGTGGGGGTGTGCATCGCAGGCAGCGGACCCGGCGTGGGCAGTCTGCTCGCCGGCATGATCGACGCCCAGCTCGACGGCACGCCGATGATCGTCATCGGCGGACAGGTCGATCGCCCGCTCATCGGCACGGACGCCTGTCAGGAGACCGACATGATGGGCATCTCGGCGAGCGTGACGCGGCACAACTTTCAGGCACGCAGCGCCGCTGAGCTCGAAGAGATCCTCGAGGCAGCCTTCACCGTCGCTTCCGACGGTCGCCGAGGCGTCGTGTACGTCGAAGTACCCCGCGACGTGTTCACCGAAGAGACCGCGACGTCGACGCGACACGGCAATCTCACCCGCGGCCTGCTCGAGATTCCCGCGCCGAGACCGGAAGACGTCGGAGCTGCAATCGAGCTGATACAGCGCGCCGATCGGCCCCTGCTGCTCGTCGGCGGCGGCTGCTGCGCCGGTGATGCGCCGGCCGCCGTGCTCGCGCTGGCTGACCGCCTGCACCTGCCGGTCGCAAGCACGATGCGCGCAAAAGGCGTGCTCCCCGAGACCCACCCCCGCGCGGTGGGGATGGCTGGGCGCTGCGGGCGCAAGGCCGCCAACATGGCGTTGCTCGAGAGCGACCTCCTGATCGCCGTCGGCTGCCGATTCTCAGATCAGCTGACCGGCACCATCGGGGCGTTTGCGAAACGCCGGGTCATTCACATCGACGCCGACGCTTTCGAGTTGGGGAAGAACGTCGATACCGACGTCTCACTGCACACCGACGCCGCGCTCGGAATGCGCGCGCTGATCAACGGCGCGGGCGATTGGCGCCCCACGCAGGAGCAGCGAAGCTGGGCGAGTCGCTGCGCAGCTGCGGCAGGGATCTGCCTGCGATGTGTCCCGCACATCACCGAGGAGGGCGTGCACCCCAAAGCCGTGATGGACAGCCTGAACCTGGCGAAGCGTGCCCGTGACATCGTCGTCACCGGCGTCGGCGAACACCAGGCATATGCGGCGCACTTCCTGCTGCAGGGCGCGCCGAACACGCTGATCATGTCCTGCGGCGCAGGTACCGCCGGCTTCGGGCTGCCGGCGGCGATCGGCGCGGCGATCGCGAGGCCTTCGTCACGGGTCGTGCTCGTCGATGGCGACGGCAGCTTTCAGATGAGCGCGCCGGAGCTCGCGACACTGGCCGAGCTCGCCCTGCCGATCGTGATCGTGGTCCTGAACAACGGCGGACTGGCATGGATTCGTCACGAGGGCGGGGACCCGGCACCCGCCGGCACACGCACGCCGAACTTTGTCTCGGTCGCCGCTGCGTACGGAGTCCCCTCGCAAAGCGCCGACAACATCAGGGAGTTCGACCGGGCGTTTGCAGACGCCATGGACGCGAATGAACCTCGCCTGATCGAGGCACGTGCCGCAGACATACCCCTCGCGCCCATCGTGCCGACCGGCGGAGCTCTCTCAGAGTATGCGGGGAACTGTGTCCCCGCCGCCGGTCAGCTCTTCACACCCGCAGAGGCGATGATCCTCAAGGAGGCGGCCCATGGTCGGCAGGAACTCGACCCCTGAGCGGGTCTTCGTTGCGCTCGTCAGCGACCGGCCCGGTGTGCTCTCAAAGATCGCCGACGTCTTCTTCCGACGCGGCATCAACATCATCACACTGACCGTCGGCGCCTCACATCGGCCGGATGTATCGAAAATTGTCATCCGCTGCGACGGAAGGACCGACGCCCTCAGACGGCTCGCCCTGCTCTTAGAAAACCTCGTCGACGTGCTCGACGTCGAAGTCGTTGACCCCGAAGACGGCGGGATCTTCGAGCTCTGCCTGGCCCGCATGCGCGCAGCGTCAATCCGGGAGCGCAACGAGATCGTCGAGAAAACCGTCGCGTTCAGGCCACGTATCGCCCTGACAGATCGTGACAGCATCGTGCTGGAGCTGATCGACAGCCCCGCGACGATCGACCATTTCGTCCACACTCTGGGCAGTTTTGAGCTCGTCGACATCTCGCGCACCGGCGTCACAACGACGCCGGCGAGCATAAGCCCCCTTGAACTCGACGACGACTCTCGGCAATAGGCCCCGCGCCGCGTTGGTGCGGTTCGTATGGCTGGGGCGCTGCCCCAGACCCCGGCGGGGCTCTGCCCCTGCACCCTGCAAGGGAACTGCGTTCCCTTGACCCTTCTGATGGTTGAGGACCGAATATGGCGTATTTTACAGCGAAAGATGTGGACTCCGGCGCGCTTGAAGGCGTGAAGATCGGCGTTGTCGGCTACGGTGCGCAGGGACGCGCGCAGGCTCTCAACCTCAGGGACAGCGGATGCGACGTCGTGGTCGCGCTTCGTGAGAGCGGCTCATCATGGGCAAAAGCAAAGGCTGACGGCTTCGACCCGATCGGCTTCTCTGACGCAGCAAAGACCTGCGATATCGTTCACATGCTGCTCCCCGACGACGTGCAGTGGCGCGTCTACGGCGAGAGCATCGGACCGCACCTCAAGGCCGGACAGACCCTGAGCTTCAGCCACGGCTTCAACGTACACTACGAATTCATCACGCCTCCCGCAGGCGTCGACGTCTGGCTCGTCGCCCCCAAGGCCCCGGGCAGTGAAGTCCGCAAGACCTACACCGACGGCTTCGGAACCCCCGGCCTGATGGCGATCCACAAAGACGAGACCGGCAAGAGCCAGTCCCGCGCGCTCGCCTTCGCCCACGCGCTCGGCCTCACCCGTGCCGGCGTCATGGAGTGCACCTTCGCCGAAGAGACCGAAGAAGACCTCTACGGCGAGCAGGTCGTCCTCTGCGGCGGCACCGCCGAGCTCGTCAAGAAGGGCTTCGAAGTCCTCGTTGAAGCCGGCTACCCGGCAGAGATGGCCTACTTCGAGTGCCTCCACGAGCTGAAGCTCATCGTCGACCTCATGGAGCGCGGCGGACTCACCGAAATGTGGGACGTCGTCTCGAATATGGCAGAGCTCGGCGGCCGATGGGTCGGCCCCCGCATCATCACCGAAGACACCAAAGACGAGATGCGCAAAGTCCTCGCCGAAGTCCGCAGCGGCGACTTCGCACGACGCGCCAAAGCCGAATTCGACGCCGGCTCCCCGAACCTCGCGCGACTGCGCGAAGAAGAAGCCAAACACGAGATCGAAGTCGTCGGTAAGAAGGTCCGCGCAATGTTTACACGCGGCTGAGAGAACGCGGGGGGCGAGACGCTGTCTCGCGCTCTGCCCAGGGGCTTTCGCCCCTGGAGACCCCGGCGGAAAGCTGCGCTTTCCTTGAGAGGGTGGGACTGGCGGTCGTTCGTAGACCTGTGATCTACGCCAGGCCGTCTCAGGGATTGGTCTTTGCGGGACCGATTCTTCGCCTGACTCAACCAACGATCCACAGGAAAGCGAAGCTTTCCGCAGGGATTCCAAAGGGCAAGAGCCCTTTGGCAGAGCGCGAGACAGCGTCTCGCACCCACTCGCCGGTTGACAAGGCGCGCGCGCAACTACACCTGGCGCTGTACTGTCCTGAGTTTGGTTTCGATGACCTTGTCACCCGCCCTTTTGTTCGTGCTCGCGCTGGTCGCCCTTGTGGTCGGTCCGTTGGCCTGGTGGGCGTCTCGTGGGAGCGGGCACATCAAGTCGGGGATGGAGGGCTTCGTACTGGTGGCCGTCACCGGCCTGGTGCTGATTCACGTCCTCCCCGAATCGGTCGCGAGCGCGGGGGCGTGGGCGATACTCGCGCTGGTGGTGGGCATGATTGTCCCGTCGCTTGCCGAGCGATGGTTGGGCGTCTCGGAGCGCAGGGCGCATACCGCCTTCCTCTGTCTCGGACTCCTGGCGCTTGCGGTGCACGCCGCCGTTGATGGAGTGGTGCTCGGCGCGGTCGAGACCCATTCGCACGGACACGCGCACGGCCTGCCGGCAGCGGCGGGGCTGGCTGTAATTCTTCACAGGATCGCTGTCGGTTTGGCGATCTGGGTTCTCGCGCGACCACGCTTCGGTGCAGCCGGTGCAGTGGGGATTCTTGGTGGGATCGGCGCCGCAACCGCGCTGGGATTCTTCGCGAGCACCACGGTTGTGGAGGGATTGAGCGCGACCGGACTGGCTGTGTTTCAGGCCTTCGTATCGGGCTCGTTGCTCCACGTTCTTGTCCATCGCCACAACCACGCAGAGCGTAGTGGTGGCGAGCACGACAACCACGATCACTACCAGGCTTCATCGACCTTCGGCGAAGCGGTTGGCGGTCTGATCGGGCTTGCTCTGCTCGCCTACATGGTGATCAGCGAAGGGCAGGCAGCCGCGGGGGCGCACGCCCACCATCATCACGCCGTGCACTCTGCGGGGATCGTGGGCTGGGCGGAGCGACTGCTGGGTCTCGCGGTCGAGACGGCACCGGCCCTGTTGCTCGGGTATGCCCTCGCCGGCGCGGCGATGGTGATGCTGCCGAACGCGACCGTTCGCTGGTTGAATCGCGGGAGAGGGTTCATGCAGGCCGGTCGTGGGGTCGCCCTTGGTGCCCCGCTTCCGATCTGCTCGTGTGGCGTTCTGCCGGTTTATCAGGGGCTTGTGCAACGTGGCACAGCACCGACGGCGGCGATGGCTTTCCTGGTGGCGACTCCAGAGGTTGGAATCGAAGCGATGCTGCTCTCAGTGCCCCTGATCGGCTGGGAGCTGACAGCGATGCGCCTTGGCTCGGCGCTGATCGTCGCGCTGGTAATCGGTGTAGTGGTCGGTCGTTTCGTTGTGGCGTCCGGGCAGAGCGGGGTCGCCACCGGTGCAGTGAATCGCGCGGACTTTGAAGGCGCGCCCTTCGCGGAGAAGGCGGGCTTCGCCCTTCGCTATGGATTTAGAAAGGTCGTCGACGACACTGCGCCCTGGATCCTCCTCGGCCTTGCGATCGCAGCGGCGATTGAGCCTGAGAGTTTCGGCGCCGTCGTCGCAGCGATTCCGGCGGGCACCGATGTTCTGGTCTTTGCTGTGATCGGAATCCCGACCTACGTATGTGCGACGGGCGCGACTCCGATTGCTGCGGCGCTGATTTTCGCCGGCGTGTCTCCGGGAGCCGGGATCACCTTTCTGCTCGCCGGCCCGGCGACCAATATCACCACTTTTGGAGTGCTCTCGAAGCTACACGATCGACGCGTGGCCGTGCTCTTTGCCGCCTCGGTGCTGACCGGCGCCGTCGCAGCCGGCTACGCTGTAAATGCGCTCACTGGCGTTGTGACAATCCACACCGGCGAACATGTACATGGCGCTGAAGGCGCGAGCGTCCTCAAGCTGATCACCTTCGCAATGTTGGGTGCGCTCTTTCTGGCCTCTTTCTTTCGCAAGGGGCCGCGCGACTTTCTGTCGACGGCTTTCAGCATCGGCGGACACGGGGACCACTCTCACGGCGGACACGATGAGAGCAGCGAGAGTTCATGCTGCGCATCTGAGGTGGCCGCAGCGACCGAGGCGACCCCCCAATCTTCGTGCTGCGCCTCTGAAGCGGCGACACCGAAAGCGCAGTCGACATGCTGCGACACGACGAGCGCCGCTGTGCAGGATCCGCCGGATGACGGCGCCAAGTCCTGCTGCAGTTCGGAATAGACAGCCGCTCCGCTCCGACGGCGCCCTCAGGGACCGTCGGGCTCGTGCTGTGAGATCTGCTCAGAATCGTAGGCTGGAGGGGGAGGATTCGAACCTCCAAAGGCAGCCCCGAAAGGCTGCCCACCAGCGAGACAAGCTGGCGCGTCTGCCAATTCCGCCACCCCCCAGTAAGGGAGCGCGGTGTATAGTGGATTCGGCGGGATGACGCAACGATCGGGGTCAGAGATCTCTCTGCGCGCGTAGGAAGGCCCGCCAGTTGCCACCTTCGACGACCGGACAGTCCCCGTAAAGCTCCGGGTTGGCGAGCTCGTACAGCCACGCGAGGCTGCCGTCGGCCAACTCGCGCAGTTCTCGGCGATAGAACTCAGGAGCGGACTCCAGGAGGTCGAGACACCGCAGGCCGGCGTCATCGATCCGGTAGACCTCGCCTCTGACGCTCTCCCGGCCGGCTACCAGACCCGGGTAGCGTCCGAGATGCAGCATGGCATAGCGTGGCGGCGTCCTCGCCTCACACTCGAAGCTTGCTGCGCTCAGGCGGTGATGGTTGTACATACCGCGCAGGAGCGAGCCATACACGAAGACCCGATGCGATTCCGGAGCATCGCCGGAGTTGCTCATCGACAGACCCTTTCTTCATTCGGCGCGTTCACGATCTCAGTCCATTTCGGAGGGGTGAAATGAGAGTCCGCCTTTTGTGCCCGGTCATCGCCGGCCTGGCAATCGCTGCATCCGCGTGCGGGAGCTCCCGCAGTTACTATGCGACGCCGACGCCAACCTGGGGTCAGCAGCAGGTACAATACGACGCACCGCCGCCACCAATGCGCGACGACACGCTGATCGCCGTGCTGGGCGATGACGGCCTGAGCGGGCTGGGTGGCCTGGCCGGCGGAATGATCTCTCCCAATGGCGCCGAGATCGACGAACCGGCCTACTACGACTTCGACGATGACATGATCGAGACCGAAGGGCTGGCGCTGGCGTCCGCTCCTGACGAGGCGCGGCGCGGCGGCCGTAGTCGATCCGGAAGCTCGGGGGCGCGCATGCAGACCCGCGAGGCCTCCCCTCGAGCGAACACGCAGGTCGCTGCTGCGCCCGCGCCGGCGCCCCAGGGCCCGCCGAATCCGCAGATGCCGCCCGGCCCCGACGCTGATCGAGTCGCTGATTCAAGCGGCGAGGCACCCGCAGAGAGTGATGAGAGCGGCGGTCCGCTGCTCATCTACACCGGTTCTGTCGTACTCGCGATCTATGATGTCGGCGCCACCCAGGATGCAGCCGCGGCCATGATCGCGGAGCTTGGCGGCTTCATCGCCCACCGCTCCAACCAGCGGATGCTTCTGCGCGTTCCCGCCCGACACTTTCACACCGCGCTGGAGAACTTCTACGAGCTCGGAGACGTGCTCGGCCTCGACTACACCGCCAACGATGTATCGGACCAGCACCGCGACCTGATGATTCGCCTTGAGAACTCTCTCGACATGCGAGACCGACTCGCCGAGCTGCTGGGAACCGCTGCGAATATCGAAGAAGCGCTGATGCTGGAGCGGGAGCTGGAGCGTGTGACCCTCGAGATCGAGCGAATTCGCGGACAGCTTCGCGTGCTCGACGACCGAATCTCATTCTCGACGATCGACCTTCGCTTCTCTGCCATTCGCACAACCGATGTACCGGATCAGGACTATCGGCTGCCTTTCGGATGGCTCAATCAACTGGGGCTCCCCGGGTTGCTGCAGTTGTAGGTGTTACGTGTTTGTGCGGTGGGGCGCTGCCCCACACTCCGGCAGGGCGTTGCCCTGCACCCGTGAGGGAAATCGGTTTCCTCGACCCATTGTGTTGAGATTGTTTAGGAGTTCGTGATGCTTCGATTCTTGTTTGCTTTGATAATGGTTGCGGGGACGGCTCTCGGTAGCGGGTGCGCCCGCTACGCGATCGATACACCGGCTGCGATGGTGGAATTGAACGAGAGCGCCTATTCCAACTACGAGTACCGGGCGACTACCCCGGACGGCGTGGTGCTCGGCGTGCGTATTGAACGAATGCGTGAGGGCTCAGGAAATACCCCTGTCGGCGAGTTGGAGTTCTGGTCGGAGTCGACGCAGCTGCGTCTGCGCACCCTGGGCGGCTATGCGTTGCTTGACGAGAGCGAAGTGGTCTCCGCGAACGGCGTGGACGGGGTGCAGCTTAGATTCGGTCGCGATCAGGACGACAGTCCCTACGCCTACTGGGTAACCCTCTTTGTTACCGCGAAGTTCATTCACATCATCGAAGCCGGCGGCCGCAGAGACTTGTTTGAAGCTTCGCAGGAAGACATCGAGTCAGCGATTCGGAGCTACCAGGCGAAGAAGTGATGTTTGGCACTCGCGGCAATCGGCCGTGGTTGCTGAACGCTGCGCTTCTTCTGTTTGCTCTGTGGATCGCAATCGCTGCGCCGGCCTGCGCGGACAACAGGGCGAACCCTTTGGACGCGGGGGCCGACGGCGAGGACGTACTCGAAGACGCCGGTCCAGACGGCGATGGCGGAGACGCACAGGGTGTCGGGGATGCCGCTGATGGCGAAGACGGCGAGGACAGCGAGGACGGCGAGGACGCGGCGCCGTCTGATCCACGGTGGCCCCTGGTCGCGGTGCCGTCCCTGGAGAGCGACTTCATGCGCGCGAATCCGGACGCCTTCTCGCGGCTGAGCCGGTGGACGTCGACGTGGACTGAAGAGACGCGACCGGAGCGACGTGATCGCGGCGCGCTTGGTGTAGGCAACGGGCACGTGTTCGCGCTCACCGGGTACGGTGATCCAATCAACACACTGCACAACATTGCAGGACCCGACTACGCCCGCGGTGAACGCTTCTTTGGCGACTATAGAGTCGGGATTCGGGAGGCGGAGGATGTGTTCGTTTCGAGCGACGATGTGGTGATCCGCTCGCTCAGCGCCCCGGTGGTTGTCACCTCGGTTCGCATCGACGGCGTCGAGATCGTTTCCCATGACCTCGCCCCATGGACCGACGATGTGGCACTGCGACGATGTTTGATTCGGCACCTCGAGGTGAGAAACCACGATGCCGTGAGCCCCGACTTTTCCGTTGTCGTTGATCCGTGGGCACAGGTTGAGGCTATCGACGACTTGTTGATTGAGCGCGCGGGCGACCGGGCGCTGACCACCGGATTCACTGGGGACCCCGGCTCGATCGTGGACGGTGTCCTTGTGTGGCCTCTGCACCTCGCGGTCGATGAGAGCGCAGCGGCTACGCTGCTGCATTGTGCTTCGATCCCGCCCTCGGGCGATGCGTCGAGCGATATCGCGGGGCTCCCAGAGATCGACGACGTGGGTACCGTATTCGATGAGAGCGCGCGTCGCTGGGCACAGGAACGCGCGAGGCTGATTGAGGTGGAGCTGCCGGACCCGATGGTCGCAGATTTCATTGAAGGGGCGGCAATGCTGCTGGCGACACAGCGGGCGAGCAGTGGCGCGTCGAGCCCCATGTCGCGCTACGCAGGCGCCTGGATGCGCGACCATGTGGGTGCGATACGGGCGTGGCTGGCCCTCGGAGATTTCGAGAGCGCCGCCCGAGGCCTCGACTTTCTCTTTGCGGCGATTGTGGATTCCGGTGACTTTCGCAATTCATGGAGCGCGTCGTTCGTACCGGGTCCGATGACCGAGATTCCGGACTTTGCTTCGCTGCCACCATTGGCCGGTCGGGTGGCCGCAGAGACGCCCTCGTATTTTGTGCTGATGCACCGTGACTTTGCACTTCGTGTTGGGGATGTCTCGATGCTCGCCGAGCGGTGGAGTGCGCTGGAGAGAGCGGTGTTTGCGCAGGCGTTCTCGCCGGAGCTGCTGCTGCCCTTTACAGGCGACGAGACCTTTCGAACGGCGCTGAATGTTGCCCTCGGTGTCGGCATCGAGTTTCCGCACGAAGAGGAACACTACTCTGCGAACTCTTCCCTATTGTGGTTGGCCGCCGCCGCCTCACTGCGTGAGTTGAGCGAGCTGGGGGAGTGGGGCACCGGCGTAGGTGAGCGCCTGGACCCGGTCGAGACGGTGCGCCGCGCCGCAGCCGCGTCCTTCTGGCTTGATGAGCAGGGTTGCGTTCGCACTGTGGCCACGATCGATGACCTTGAAGTCGATCCCCTGGTGTTCGAAGATGTCGCGCTGAAGAACTGGTGGGCGTCTCGGACGGAACGTCCGCTGCTCGGCGACGACTCGGGCCTTCGATGCCTGCTCGACGGCGCCCAACGCCCGGGCGTTGTGGTCAGCGAACCCGGTGGGCCCTACTCCGTGTTGCGTGGCGCCCCCCTCTTCGACGGGGTCTTCACCGGGATGAACCCGGGGTACCTGCTCTCGGCGCTGAGCGTCGCCGGTCACCCGCAGGCGCAGGACGCCTTCCTGGCGCTGCCTTTGACAATCACAAACACCGGCACGCTGATGGAGTATCACGCTCGGGTAGACGACGATGAACACACGGGTCTTTCATTCACCTACGACCCGAGCGGAGTGTTGCCGGACAGCGCCGCCCGCTACCGACCCTGGGAGACCGGCATCGTGTTGGACGCGCTGCTTCAGTATCTCGTTGGTTTCGACGCGACGGTCAGCGGGCAGACGCTCTACTTTGCACCGCACCTGCCAACAGACTGGAACGATATGGCGGTGCGGGGACTTCGCGCGGGGACTTCGCGCATTGATCTGGAGTTCGAGCTCCTCGCGGACGGTAGCTACGAGGCACGCATCGAGGGAGCTGCCGGGTGGAATGTGTGTGTGCGGTGGGATGACGAAGACAGCGTGCAGTTCTCGGCTGCAGGCCGCGATACCGCAGGTACGGGCCTTCAATCCCGTGAGTTCTCTACGCGTTCCTCATTCTGCTGGTCCGATGTGGCGCAGGATCCCTTTGTGGTGACGATTGGGTCGCAGGCCCGCTGAGTTGTCTTCCTATGGTGTCTGAGTGCCCGTCGATGTCGCCCACAACGCCCGCGGTGCCGGGCTGGAATTTTGCGTTCTTCCTGCCGACTATTAGAAACACGTAGTCCACGAGCCTGCCCGCCCGGTATTAGAAAGTAACGTATGAAGAGCTACAATCAATTCTGCGGCGTCGCGAAGGCGCTCGATATCGTCGGCGGCCGCTGGACGCTGCTGATTGTGCGCGACCTGTTGCCGGGTCCACGGCGCTATTCTGAGCTGCATCGCGGGCTGCCGGGGATCACGACCAATATGCTTGCGGACCGGCTGAAGTTCCTTCGGGACGAGGGCGTGATCGAAGAGACGGAGCGAGCCGATGGCGCGCAGGCGTGGGGACTCACGTCTCTCGGGCGCAGTCTCGACGGCGTCGTGCTCGGGCTGAGTGCGTTCGGCGAAGCCTGGATGGAGTCTCCTGAAGGCATGCACCGCGTTCCCAGATGGTTCGCCGTGTCGTTGCAGCGCCGCTATCGAGGCGGGGTCCGAAGCAGTACGGGCGTCGTCGTCATGGACGGCCAACCCTTCACCCTCAGAATAAGCCCCGCAGAGCTGCGGACCCGCGACGGAGCCGCAGAAGCCGCCGATTTTGTGATCCGCGGATCGATGGCTGACGTCGTTGGGATGCTGACAATCGGTCGCGAGGCTGAGCCGGATGCCGTCGACATGGAGGGCGATGCCGGCCTGGTCGAGTCACTGCAGCGGGCGTTGACGCCGCGCGGCGACGCCTGATTTGCAGACCCCGTGACGGGCCGGCAGCACAGCGCGCCGGCGGGCGCGTCCGGAGCGCACGGCTTCAGGGAGCCGCGGTGTCGAAGTACATCGTGACAACGCCGCACCCGAAGTCTGCGTTGTTGCTGTTGTAGGTGTACTGGTCGGCGATCACGAAGTAGTCGCCCGCTTCGAGTGTCTGGATGATGCGAGACTCACGGGGCTGCGTACCTCCGTTCGCGCAGCCATCTACGACCGAAGAACTGCTGCAGTCGATGTCATCGCTGCAGACAATCTGCGTCGACGAGTCGTCGCAGACACGACGGACGCTGAGCACCGTATCTACCGCGCGCTCGCTGTCTGCGTCGGCGAGCTGCAGGAGGACGTCTCGGCGGGCGTCGAGTCGGAAGTAGAAGATGCGGTCTTCGCCCCGGCTCTGAAAGTTCCCGCAGTCCAGGTTCCCCTCCACCGGATGCACCGAGTCTCCGGCACCGCACAGATCAAAGAATATCTGTTCGCCCGCGACGAGCTCGGCCACCGTATCGGGCAGAGAACAGCTCGGTTGGCCCTGTCTGCAGCGGCCCGTCGAAGGGTCGCATCCCGCAGGGCATTGCTGCTGTGAAGTGTAGTCGGAGCCTCGGTCGTTGCAGCTCCATTCGCTCCCGCCTGTGCATCCCCCGCTGCCGGGTTCGCAGAACCAGTCGACGCACTGTTGGACGCCGTTCACTGCCGCGCAGAAGGAATTCGCCAGCCGGCAGTTGAACTCTACGACGGCGTCTCCTGCGGGGGAACAGGTGCGGAGCAGGTCTCCCGAGCACTGTCTGAAGTCCTCGCGGCACACCCGCACATCGGTGTCCGGAGGATCAACGACGTCAGGGTGGGACGTGTCAGTGCCGGAGTCCGCGTCTGTGGGCACGACATCCGGCTGATTCGCATCGGAATCTACGGCGTCGAATCCCACATCCAGAGACACGATGCCGCTATCGTCGTCGCTATCGTCGCCGACATCGAACAGAGCGTCTGACCCTGCATCGTTGCCGATCAACACCGCGTCTTCGCCTGGATGTATCGGCTCTTCACCGCGGCAGGCGGCAGTGCTCAGGATCAGGAGCACCATAGCTGAGATGGCAGGACGACAGGTCATGAGTCGGCTGGGGCGGTTTACTGAATCGCGCTGAACTCTAACATCGCGACAGCGCAAAAGCAGCGAGCCCGAGGACGGGGTCCGGTCTCAGCCCTGTGCAGCGGCGTAGTTCTTCGCCACCTCTTCCCAGTTGATCACGTTGAAGAACGCAGCCACGTAGTCGGGGCGGCGGTTCTGGTAGTTCAGGTAGTAGGCGTGCTCCCACACATCCAGGCCGAGGATCGGGGTCTGGCCGTCCATGTAGGGGCTGTCCTGGTTGGGCGATGAGGTGACCTTGAGGGCGCCATCGTCGACCACGAGCCACGCCCAGCCGGAACCGAAGCGGGTCGCTGCGGCGGCAGAGAACTGCTCGCGGAACGCGTCGAAGGAGCCGAAGGCGGCGTTCATCGCGTCGCCGAGGGCACCGCCGGGCTGACCGCCACCGTTGGGCGACATGACCTTCCAGAACAACGAGTGGTTGGCGTGACCACCGCCGTTGTTTCGGACAGCGCCCCGCACTGCTTCGGGCACATCGTCCATGTTGCTGAGGATGTCCTCGATGCTTCGTCCGGCGAGCACCGGCGCGGACTCGAGTGCGGCGTTGACCTTCTTCACGTAGCCGGCGTGATGCTTGCTGTGATGAATCTCCATCGTGCGAGCGTCGATGTTGGGCTCAAGTGCGTCATGAGCGTAGGGCAATGCGGGAAGTTCGAAGGCCATGATGTCTCCTGCAGGTGAGAGTCAGGTTGATTGGGGATTCGCTCCGCCGTTGGAGCTGGGACGTGTATAGTTCGTGAAGGCAAAACAACAATGGTGGTGTGGCGAAGAAGGTGGCCGCTGGGATGCTGGTGATGATCGCAAGCTCAATGCACGGCGCGGGTTGTGTCGGCCGGCGCTGCGCCTTTTCAGCAGCCCGCGACAGGAATACGGTGACGCGCTCAACGGTAGCGACCGGCACCGGCACCGACTTCGGGGGGTCTTAATGAAGAAGAACTCAGCGCGAAGGCATGTCCCCATGTCGGACGTCACGCCCGTGGGAGCGCTGGCGCTTCTGTTTTTGATAGCGTGGTGTCTCCTGTCCTGTACCGGCCGAGAATCACCGGTCGCCGGCTGGACCCACGCCGGCGAGTGCCAGGCCCACACCGAGTGCGGGAGCGGAGAGGTCTGCCTGGAGGCACACTGTGAGAAGGGTGCCTCGGCGCAGCCGGCTACGGTGTCGCAAGAGGCGGCGCAGCGCTACTTCACCGGTGAAACCTGTGTGCGTGACGCCGAATGTGGTCCGTGGATCTGTGTCGACGGGGACTGCGTTGAGCCGGAAGCGCGTGTGGAGGTCCCGCGCCGGGACTCCTTTCGTTATTGGGACCTTTCCTGTCGCGACGCGGACGACTGCGGACAGTGGATGTGCGCAGATGGGTGGTGCGCGGATCCGGCCCGCCTCGCCTCGCAGCCCTGTGCCGTAGACGATGAGTGTCCGATCGAAGGCTCGGCATGTGTGTATCCGGGCGTGTGCTCGGCAGACGCCGCCGATCTTCCCTTCAACTTTTCTGAGCTCCTGAACGGGCCGTGGTCGTCGGAGCATAGCTCGTGTGACCACGATACCGACTGCGGACCGTGGATCTGCGTCAACGCCGCCTGCATACCGCCGGAGGAGTTTCTTCCTTCCGTGCCGGCAAACCACGAGATTCGATATGCGGACGCGAGCTGCCGCTCCGGCGACGACTGCGGCATATGGGTATGCCAGAACGGGTACTGTCACGATCCGAACCGGCACAGGTCGAGTTTCGATCTGGTAGCGACATTCTCCACGGATACCCTCGATGGCACGTCGACGCTCTTCGGGACCGGAGTCGGCGGCGGCCTCTTCGGGACCGCGACCGGTGGCGCCCTCGTGCAGCCGAGCGGTACGGGCGGTGCCCTTCAGGGCTACGCGCAGCGTTGCTCTCAGCAGGTCGAGTGCGCCTCAGGAGCTGCCTGTGTTCCGCCGGGAACCTGTGTCGTGGGAGCCGACATTCTGCCGATGGATGTGTCCGGCTTGAACGCCCCCCAGTGGTTCACCAACGTAGACGGGAGCTGCGCTTCTGATCCGGACTGCGGGCCGTGGATCTGCCACAACGGGACCTGCGCGGAGCCGGCGTCTGTAGGCTTCGTCATGCAGGAGGCCCGACAGTATCGCTTCTACGATACCTCGTGCAGCAGCACCTCAGATTGCGGCGCCTGGGTGTGTCAGGATGGATGGTGCACGCGGCCCTGACTCCCGCGTCGGCGCCTCCACCGCGCGCCGAGCGCTGATGGCGATGGCAGCGGGTAGCGGCGCCGGCAGACAACAACGCTGACGGCCCGGCGACTCTCGGAGTGTTCCCTTCACTCCGGAGTAGTTCATGCTCGCCCCAGGCGACTTCCGCTCGCTCAATGATTTCGTCGCGGGGTTGCGGCGACTGCGTCCGCAGCTCGACCCGTTCTACATGGATGCGATCAGCGAGCAGCCGTCGATCGCGGACCTGCATCGCGCCGGATACACCCTCGTCTGGCTGAATCCGGAGTGCCCGGTTCCCTTCTTCGTCGGCCATCGACAACGCGCCACGTCGGTGCCTGCGCTGAAACGCCGGACGCGGGCGCTGGCGGCACGTTGCGGGATGCAGGCTGCGGTATTCATTACGCTGGACGCGGCGGGGACCGGCGCATCGCTGTGTGTGGTCATCGAAGAGCGCTGTGTTGTGCTGGTCAGCCGAGCAGGCAGGCCGGCGCGAGACGATCACGAGGTGTGGGGATCGTTCGGCGAAGTGGACTCGTGGCCCACGCTCGCGGCGCGCCTCGCACGCTTGATCGAGCGACGTGACATCGGCCGCGCCTTCTTTGTGGATGTGCGGCGCGAGCTCGCGATCATCGACCGGGCCTGGGTCGAGATCGAAGCAAACAACGACGAGCGCCGACGACTCACGATCACTGTCTTCTGCCGACTGATGTTTGTTTTCTTCATCCAAAGCCGTGGCTGGCTGGGCAGTCCCCGCTTCGTCCAGTCGCTGGTCTTCGATCCGCAAGCGAGTGACATCTACACGCAGCGGCTCCGACCCCTCTTCTTCGACGCGCTGAACAGGCCGGTGGGTGAGCGAAGCTCCGGCCCCCTGTTCGACGATGTTCCCTACCTCAACGGCGGGCTCTTCGCGCCGACCGAGCTCGAGTTGGCGCATCCAAACGCTGCGTTGCCGGATGCGGAAGTACGCAGGCTCTTTCGGCGCATCTTCGATCGATATCGTTTCGTCGGCGACGAAGCGGGACGCGACGCGGCGATCGATCCTGAGATGCTTGGGAGCGTGTTTGAAGAGCTGATGTGCAGCGCCGAGCGTGGGCGCAGTGGCGCATACTACACGCCGGTGAGCCTCGTGCGGGAGACCGTTGGTGACGCGATCAAACGGGTGCTCGGGGAACGCATTCCAGCCGCAACTCTGCGCGCCCTGCGGCGTGGCGAAGCGTTATCGAGAGACAGAGCCCGCTCCGTAATTCGCGCCATCGATGACATCCGCTGTTTGGATCCGGCGGTGGGTTCCGGGGCCTTCCTGTTGGGTGTACTCGAAGAGCTCAGCGCGCTGCGATCCCATGCGCTTGTGTGTCTCGGCCGCTCACCGGAGGTCGCACGTCGACACTCTCATCGCAGGATCATCAGCCACTGTCTCTTTGGCGTTGATGTCTCGGCGACCGCCGTCATGCTCTGTGAGTTGCGGCTCTGGCTCGCCCTCGCTGCTGTCTCCGGTGGGCACGTTGAAGCTCTCCCGAACCTGGACCATCACATTCGGCAGGGGAACTCCCTGATCAGCAGCGGGGAGATTGAGATGCTCGACCGCGTCTCACCGAATCCGAGGCTCGCGGATCAGGTTGGGCGCCTGCACGAAGAGTGGGACGAGGCGAGAGGGCAGGATCGCAGCGATCTCCGGATGCGCCTGCGAGAGCTGCGCGCTGACATCGCGACGGACCTGCACGCACAGACCGGCGCGCGCATCTCGGCGCAGATCGCGGATCTGGAGCGCGGCGCCGGACCCGGTCTGTTTGGAGAAGAAGCGATCAGCGTACAGCAGCGCGTGGAGTTGGCCTCGCTGAAGAAGGAGCTGGCACAACTTGAGGCAGCCCACGCTGATCGAAAGGCCCGGGGTTGGAGCGATCATTTCGACCCGCGAATGGACTTTGCAGATGTGTTGGCGCGTGGTGGCTTTGACCTCGTCGTGGGCAATCCGCCGTGGGTGCGTCTGGCCGCCGTCGAACCCAGACTGCGAGTCACTCTCAAAAAACGATACCGATGGATGCGCAGTAGTGGGAGCTTCGGTGGACAGGCCGACCTGTCCGTTGCTTTCGTGGAGCGCTCGCTGGAGCTTCTGGCCGACGGCGGCCTCTGCGCGCTGATCGTGCCCGCCAAATTGTTTCGTTCCGGTTACGCCGGCGCGATGAGAGCAGGGCTGCTGCGAGATCACACTGTGGTTGCAGCGGAAGACCTCAGCGAAACCCGCGCCGGGGCGTTTCATGCGGACGTATTTCCGGCTCGGCTTGTGCTTCGGCGAAGCAGGATCACTGTGGATTCTACGGTGGATATCGGCGGAGCCCGGGTGCGGCGGTCTTCGCTTCGACTGAGTGAGCGGGCCGACGCGCCATGGCCGCTACTCGACGAAGAGACCGCAGATGCGTTGCGTGCGATGGCGCACCGACATCCGACGTTCGGGAGGACGTTCAAACCGCGGCTCGGTGTGAAGACAGGCTGCAACCGCGTCTTCATAGACACGCCGCAGATGCCACTTGTTGTGGACGCGGTTCGTGGAAGTCACGTGCGGGCTTTTCGCACGAAAGGGCGGTGTACGCTTCTCTTTGCCCACGACAAATGCAGCGGCGAGGTTGTGAGCGATGTCCCCACAGAGGTGCTTCGGTGGGTCACCGAGCACGAGAGTGCGCTGCGAGAGCGTGCAGATGCCGGCGAAGACGACGCCCTGTGGACTCTGTTTCGCGTGCCGCCGGATGCGCTGGGATGGCGTGTTGTGTGGCGTGACATTGCGCGGACTCTGGAGGCCTGCGCCCTGGCGCCGGTGGCAGAGGGCGGTGCCGTCGCCCTCAACACATCCTATGTAGTTGCGGTGCCGGACCGGCGGGTGGCGTGGCGGGTAGCAGCATGGCTGAACTCGGCGCCGGCCCGGGCCGCCGCGTTGTCGACGGCGGAGCGCGCGCTCTCGGGGTATCGCCGCTTTCTCGCTTCGGTGGTCTCCCGAGTTCCTGCGCCGACGGGCATTGCGCGGAGCGATGCGGCAGGGTGGGCCGAGTTCGATCAGATCGCGGCTGCGCTCGCTGCGAGTCCGCTGGATGCGGAGCTGCTCCGACGCCTCGACGACCTCGCCTGGACCATTGCCCGCTCGACGAGTACATGCGGCGCCTCACTGATTCTTCCCACAGGTGCCCGTGTCCAAACCGACTCTCGAAGCTTCGGACCCCGATGAGCGTCTGACCATCGTCGAGCTCTTTGCGGGCATCGGTGGGATGCGGATCGGTTTCGACGCCGTTGGCGCCCGGTGTGTGTTCGCGTCCGAGATCGATCGCTTTGCCCGCGAGAGCTACTCGGCGAATTTCGGCGAAGAGCCGGCCGGCGACATTACGAAGATCAGCGCGGAAGACATCCCGGACCACGACATCCTCACCGCCGGTTTTCCCTGTCAGCCATTCTCTATCGCCGGGGTATCTAAGAAAGCGTCGCTCGGCCGTGAGCACGGTTTTCGCGATGCAACGCGAGGCACGCTCTTCTTCGATGTGGCGCGCATCATCGAACACAAGCGACCGCGGGCCTTTCTTCTGGAGAACGTGAAGAATCTGCGTTCCCACGATCGTGGCCGCACTTTCGAGATTATCGAGAG
>JAUICO010000200.1 GCA_030427825.1 bacterium
ATCGCCGGCAACGACCCCACGCACGTACTGCTGGCGCCCGCGAAGGGGGACTATCAAGTCGCAACGGTGTCCAACATCATCGTCGCACGCTCGGGTATCGGCGTCGAAGTCATGGAAAACTATGGGCGCGAACTCGACCTGATCACCGAGCAGACCTATCCGCACACCGGCTCCGGGATCGTGAGTTACGACTTCGGAAACCCCTGGCCCGAGGTCGGCAACCTGCCCCCGCACGATGACGTCGGTGATCCCCACGGAAAACCGAGGCGACTGGACCACCACAACGAACAGATGATCCACTTCTTCGAGACCGGCGAGATCATCGACACGTGCGGTGGCGACGGCTGTACTCCCGACTGATCGTAAACCCGATCCGACGGCCACTTTTTGCGAAGCGATGAACAATTGACGATGCTCTGACGTTCACACTGGCGGAATCTGCGTCGGAGCCGCGTTTGTCGGTACGCTTCGGACAATTTGGGGACAGCGCTCGCGGACGCTTCGCGGGTCTCAGGGCGGCGATTGTGGCGGCCGCCTGGCTCTCCGCGTGTGGGCCGGCCGCGCTGATCGGCACCCGCGTCTACACAGTGGACTCCAGCACCGTCGACCCGAGCGCTTCGGACCGAAGCCTGGAGGCTGACGACGCGATCAACCGCACACACGATACGCCGGCCGCTGCGCACTCCGATGAGGCGGCCTCCCTCTCGGGTACCACGCGGCGACTCGGCCGCGCCACCGAGCACGGCGTCGGGCACGGCGCGCCAGAGGAGCCTGCTCAAGCCAGAAGCCGTACGCGGGCGAATCGCGAGCCGGTGCAGGCCGAGCAGCGTGTGCTGCGCCGCGGCGCAGCGCACGGCCCTCCGGGCGAGGCCCGGGTCAGTCTGCCCTACGATACGTCGAACATCATCAGCACCTTCAGCGACTGCCGCCGTGGGGGACGTACGCACGCCGGCCTGGACATGGGGGGCGTCGGGCCCAACGAAGGACTCGGTACACCGGTTCGAGCCATGGTTCGCTCGCGCATCACGCTTATCGGCAGGCCCGAGGAGTCACCCGCGCGGTACGGAGAACCGGACCTGCGGCGAGGGTATGCCACGCGCGGGCGGCGGGACGTTCAGCTCCCCCGCTCAGAGGACGTGCCGGGATACGGAGAGGTGCACTACTTCACACGCAACTACGGCTCCTGGCACAGCGGTACAGTCATCGTCATGGAGGGTCTCGAAGCGCCCCTTGAGGGCCATCGAATTCGCTACATGCATCTCGGCGCGGTTCACCCGGAGCTGCGCGTAGGCGACATCGTCGAGGCCGGTCAGGAGGTTGGCCTGATGGGCGGCACCGCAGTGATGACGGACCTGCCACACGTCCACATCGACATCGAGACACCCTCGGAGCGGCGGGTCGACGTCGCGCCGCTGCTGGGCCTGCCCGGCGACCGGGGCCGCTGTCGTGAATGAAACGCAGGGAACCGAAGCGCGCCGTGACCGGGAGCCTCTCGCGGCGCAAAAACGAGAAACGGCTACGCCGGTGAAGGCGCAGCCGCAACGATCTGCGTGCGAGGCCTCTACTGCGGGCGGTTGCCCTCAAGCTCGGTGATATAGAGCGTTGCCGGGTTGCCTGAGCTCTCGGTGTAGGTCCCAACCCAGACATCGTATTGGCCACTTGCCGGGCTGGCGAAGTCGATCGTCGGGTGCAGGGTGCCGAATGAATCGTCGTTGCAGCGCCACGACCCGTCGGGCTGGTTGATGAGCAGGAAGGCATCCGCGCCGTTGCGGGTCTCAACGTAGAAGCGAAGGAAGTCGAAGGACTCGCCGGACACGAAGTTGTAGCGGAAGTCGGGGTTGCGGGTAACGAAGCCCTGGCCGCAGGACTGTCCGGTGGTCGCGTCGGTAATGTTGAGCGTGGCTACGTTGATGCCGTCGCGGCCGCTGCCCGCCGTCAGACGGCGCTCATTCGGGTCCGGGGTAAAACCGGTAACCAGGTCTCGGGAGCCGAAGGTCGGCCGGCCGGCCCAGTCCGGGCGCCCTGTAGATCCGCTGTTCGCGTTGCCGGTAGTGTTCGCGCCGGTGACCGTTGTATTGCCGGGGCGGTTGCTCTCGAGCTCGGTGATGTAGAGGCGCGCCGGGTTTCCGGAAGAGCGGTCGTAGGTGCCAACCCAGACGTCATACTGGCCGCCCATCGGCGAGTTGAAGTCGATCGTTGGATTCAGCGAATCGAAGGAGTCATCGTTGCAGCGCCAGCTGCCGTCGGGCTGGTTGATCAGCAGCATTGCGTCGGCACCGTTCTGGGTTTCAACGTAGAAACGAAGGAACGCAAAGTTCGAGCCGGTGGTGAAGTTGAATCGGAAGTCGGGCGAGCGGGTAACAAAGCCGGCGTTGCACCGGGCCCCTGTCGCCGCGTCGCTGATTCCAAGGCTGTTGACCTCGATGCCGTCCGCACCACCGCCGGCGGTCAGGCGCTTTTCCATCGGGTCGGGGACGAAGCCGCTGGTCAGCGCTTCGGTGCCGAAGGTCGGGTTGCGACCCCAGTCCGGCATCTGCGCCATCACGACGGTCGAGCTCAGCGCCATAGAGGCAACGGCGAGGAACAGCAGTGTCTTCTTCACTTCACACTCCGGATTTGGTGCGTTCAGACGCACACAGGTTGAAAATCCGCGACGAATCGCGGCGTACAGGTGCGGCGATCGGGGCCACGTGAGAGTATACGACGGCACCCGGCTGTCCAGTATCCCATGTAGCAGCCGCAATCCTTCCCGAATCCTTCCAGGGTATGTACAACTGCTCCGGATTATCGATGATAGCGGTGTCTTCGCGGGTTTTTCCCGCGGACGCTACGACCGCATCCGCGCATCGTGCGCAGCAAACGAGGAACCCTATGAGCAATAATCTTCCTGCACCGCCTACGACCTCTGCGATGAAGCCGCACGACCCGAGCATGGAGCTTCGCCTTGAGATTGCCGGAGATCCGGCGCAGGCGCGCGAACAGCTCGCTCAGGTCATGACCACCCGAGGCTGGACGATGCATCCCAACCCGGATGGCTGGAGCGGGATGGCCTCGAAGGGCAACAAGATCATGAACGTGCTCTTCGGCGCTTTCGCGCAGTACCACGAGATGCACTTCAGCATGGTGACCACCCCGGCAGGCAACACCGGACTTACCCTGTACCGAACCAACCAGGGATGCGCAGGCGGCCTCCTTGGCATGCACAAGGTCAAGAAGGAGTTCACGGCAAACGCGGCTGAGATTCAGGGCGCGCTTGCGCCGTACATCGTAGGCTGAACATGGCCTCGCTCACCTCCGCAATTTCGATCGGCGCGCTGCGCCTGCGAAATCGCCTCTACCGCGCACCGGTACTTGAAGGTGCAGGGAGCGTGCGAGATCCTGCGAAGGTGTTGGCGAAGCACTTCGTTCCAAACGCCCGGGCCGGTGTCGGGTTGATCATTCAGGGCAACACCGTCGTTGAAGCCGAGGGCCGAACGTCGCCGGGAATGGCGTGCCTGGCCGACTTCTCGGAGCTGGCTCCGATGCGAACGATGACGGATGCGGTGCACGAGGAAGGCGCGGCGATCGTGATTCAGCTGGGGCACGGCGGCATCTATGCCCTCGAGTCCTGGAGCGAAGAGTGGCAACGTCGGCGCACGCGCCCTCCTCTGGCTGTGAGTCCACCGCCGCTATGGCTTCGGCCTTTTCAATCCGGCGTGCACGTCGCGTCGACTGCAGACGTTGAGGCGCTGATCCAGCGTTTTTCCGGTGCGGCCCTC
>JAUICO010000073.1 GCA_030427825.1 bacterium
CAACATCTAAGTCTCCCGACCCGCATACTCAACGTGCCGGCGGTCGTCGAGGCACAGCGCTTCGGCATTTTTGGGGTGGGGGTGGCGGTATCGTGGATGGGTATCTGGATCTGGGTTGGCGAAAGGCGGGGAGTTTTGGGGCGGGGATTCGTTTCGATAGGCGGCGCGGATTTCGATATTGGCCGTGGATATCGGGCGGAGTGTGGCGGGCGGGGGGTGTATGGATAGGTGCTGTTGATAGCGGATATTCGTGATGGATATCCGGCGGGGGACGGGGCGGGCGTGAGCCGTGAAGGGGAGGCCGCAACATCCGGAGGCCGCGTACGATACTCTCCGCGTCGGCCGAAGCCTGCCGACAGGAGGTGCGGATGAAGCTGATTCCTTCGCTGGTTGAGGCCATGCGCCGCGGGCGATTGGCAGAGAACACGATTCGCGCCTACGTGGGCTGGATCAAGCGCTACATTCACTTTCATGAACGCAGGCACCCGAAGTATCTCGGCCCCAACGACGTGGTCGCTTTCCTCAGCTACCTCGCCAATGAAGAGCTCGTCGCGGCGTCAACACAAAGCCAGGCGCTGAACGCACTCGTGTTCCTATACCGCGCCATCGATCAGCCGCTCGGTGAGCTGCCGAAGTACTCGCGACCGAAGCGCAGCAGACGCCTGCCCACCGTGCTCACCGAACGTGAAGTACGAGCGCTGCTCACGCGCGTTGAAGGCAAACAACAACAGCTGGGCGCAAAGCTCATGTACGGCGCCGGACTGCGCGTCAGCGAGGCCGCGCAGCTGCGGGTGCAGGACATCGAGTTTGAACGAAAAGAGATCATGGTGCGCCGAGGCAAAGGCGACAAAGACCGGGTGACCATACTACCCGAAGCGACGATTCCAGCACTGCGTGCTCAGATTCGCCGCGTCGCTGCCCTGCAGAAGAAAGACCAGCTCAAAGGCGACGTCGTTGCGCCACTACCCGGACGCCTCGCCGAAAAGAAGCCCGCGTCGTCGCGCTCGCTGGGCTGGTGCTACCTCTTCCCCTCAACACGCTTGCATCGCAACGTCCACACCGGCCTCTACGAACGCTGGCACATGTCGCCCTCAAGCCTGCAGCGCGCCGTTAAGGACGCCGTGCGCGCGTCTCCCGGCATCCACAGGGACGCCTCCAGCCACACACTGCGTCACTCCTTCGCCACGCACCTGCTGCGCACCGGTACCGACATACGTACCGTGCAGAAGCTGCTCGGCCACACCTCTCTGCGCACTACATCAGTGTACCTGCACGTGCTCGGCAAAGGGGCGTTCGGCATCGTCAGCCCTCTCGATCTGGGCTGAGCGCACAACACCTCGGCCGCCGCACATTGGCGCGCACAGAAACCCGGCTGTTCAGAGCTCGCCGAGCTCTGACGACATCTCCTGCAGAATCGCCTTGGCGTCGCCAAACACCATCATCGTGCGCTCGGCCTCAAAGAGCGGGTTCTTGATACCCGCGTATCCCGGGCTCAACGAGCGCTTGATCACAAACACCGTGCGCGCCTCATGCACCGAGATGATCGGCATGCCGTAGATCGGGCTCGTCGGATCATCGAGCGCTGCCGGATTCACCACGTCGTTGGCGCCGACAACGATCGCGACGTCGGTGTTCCCCATCTCCGGGTTCGCGTGCTCCAACTCTACCAGCTGCTCGTATGGCACATCGGCCTCAGCAAGCAGGACGTTCATGTGTCCCGGCATGCGGCCCGCCACTGGGTGAATCGCGTAGCTGACCTTCTTGCCCCGCGCCTCAAGCTGCTTGGTGAGCTCCCGAACCGTGTGCTGCGCCTGCGCCACCGCCAGACCATACCCCGGCACGATCATCACGCTGTCCGCCACATCGAGAATCATCGCCGCCTCGGCGGCTCCCGATGACGTGACACCCACATACTCGCTGGAACCACCGCCGCCGGAACCCGCGTCCGCACCGAATCCACCCACCAGCACGTTCACCAGCGAGCGGTTCATCGCCACACACATCAGCTGCGTCAGGATGATACCCGCCGCGCCCACCGCCGCACCACCAATGATCAACAGGTTGTTCCCGATCACAAAGCCGGCCATGGCCGCGGCAATTCCCGAGTAGGAGTTCAGCAGAGACACAACCACCGGCATATCTGCGCCGCCGATGGGAATCGTCAGTGTGACACCCAGAACGAGCGCGATCGCGAGCACGACCAGGATCACGACCGCCACAGGAGTCGCGCCCTTGACGACCGCCGTAAACACCACGATCGCAGCGATAGCGCCGAGTACCAGGAGCAGGTTCAGCGCGTGCCGACCGGGGAGCAGTATGGGCGCGCCTTTCTTAAGCTTGCCCTGGAGCTTCGCCCACGCGATCAAACTACCGGTGGTCGTGATGCCGCCAATGAACACCGAGAGGCCGATCGTCACCGCTGACGGACCGGTCAGCAGCTTCGCCGTCGTCGTCTCGGCACCCGGCTCGATGAACGCACCCCACAAGACGGAGAGAGCAACAAGCGCAGATGCAGCGCCGCCTGTTCCGTTCAGCAGAGCGACCATCTCAGGCATCGAGGTCATCGGCACGCGAATGGCGATAAAGGCGCCGATCGCGCCGCCAAGGGCCAGGCCGCCAACGATCCAGCGGTAGTCGACGCTGCCGATCTCAATCAGCGTGCCGACAACCGCCAGGAGCATCGACATGGCCGCCATCGCGTTGCCCGCGCGCGCTGTACGCACACGGGTCAGGCGCTTGAGACCGAGGATGAACAGGACCGCCGATACCAGGTAAATGGCGCCGACGATCGACAGTCGAAGATTGTCGCTCATTTCTTCTTCCCAAACATGGCAAGCATACGATCGGTCACAAGGAAGCCGCCGACGACGTTGATCGTCGCACACAGGATCGCGACCGCCGCGAGAATGGTACTTACGTTGGGCTCAGCGACGGTCGCAGCTGCGATGGCGCCCAGGATGGTGATCCCCGAGATCGCGTTCGCTCCGGACATCAGCGGCGTGTGCAGGGTCGGCGGAACCTTGTTGATGATTTCAAAGCCAACAAAGCTCGCAAGCACAAACACATAAAGGCCGATCAGGAAGGGGCCTATCATGAGGAAGCTCCGGGTTCGAGCAGGGCTGCCGTCGGCGCGTGACGCACAACTCCGCCATGAGTGAGGAGGGCGCCCGCCACAATTTCGTCCTCAAGGTCGAGGGCAAGCTCGGCTTCGGGGGCGATGAGACTGACGAGGGCAAACACATTTCGCGCGTAGAGGGCGCTCGCGTCGTCGGGCATCTCGGCCGCAAGGTTTGTCGGCGCGAGAATCGTGGTGCCGGCCTCGACGACCTCGGAGTCGGCTACACTGAGCTCGCAGTTGCCACCGCGGGCCGCCGCCATGTCGACGATAACCGAGCCCGGGCGCATCGCGCGCACAGTGTCCGCGTCAATGAGCTTCGGAGCAGGGCGCCCCGGAATCAGCGCCGTCGTGATCACAACGTCCGCCTGCAACAGGTGCTCGCGAACGATGGCGCGCTGCTTCACCAGAAAGTCCTCGGTCACCGCCTTTGCGTAACCGCCGGTACCTTCTCCGGACTCCAGCTCCGGGAGGTCGATGAAACGGGCGCCGAGGGATTCGACCTGCTCTTTGACCGCCGGCCTGATGTCGGAGACCTCGACGACGGCGCCCAGCCGTTTGGCGGTCGCGATGGCCTGCAGACCAGCCACTCCTGCGCCCATTACGACAACCCGCGCCGGCTTGATGGTGCCCGCAGCCGTCATCAGCAGGGGAAAGAAGCGGGGCAGGCGCGTGGCGCCGATCAGCACCGCCTGGTAGCCCGCCAGATTGGACTGCGACGAGAGCGCGTCCATCGACTGAGCGCGGGTAATGCGCGGGATCAACTCCATCGAGAGCGTCGAGATTCCCCGCTCGGCGAGGGCCTTCACAGCGGGCAGGTTCATGTCCGGATTCATGAACGAAACCAGGACCGCATTCGCCGGCAGAGCGGCGACCTCGTCTACACTGGGCGGTGCAACACGAAGTACGAGGTCCGCGCCCTCAGGGCCGGCCGCGATCGTCGCCCCCGCTGCCACAAAGGCATCGTCAGATTTCGATGCCGCCACGCCGGCGCCGGCCTCGACGCTCACGTCAAATCCCGCCTTTACATAGCGCTTCACTGTCTCCGGCGACGCCGCTACCCGGGTTTCGCCCGGCCGCCGCTCTCTCGAAATAAAGATCCGTGCCATATCGACTCAACCACCGCGGTTGTGAGAAGGTAGAGGGACACCATGGTCCAGACGCAGAATCTTCGCTAACGCAGTGCGTCATAGAACTCCAGCGCGATGAGCGACCCGTTGCCCCCCGGATACCAGTGCAGCTATCACTGCATACACACAGAGACACCCTGTGCGCCCTGACCGCCGTCCTGATGGCTTTCCTCACTGCCGCATGTGCGGGAGGTGCGGGCGATGCCCGGTGCACCGGGCCGCGCTGCGCAGATGCAGTCACGAACTTTCGTGACGTCGGCCCCGCGCCGGACGCAGCCACAGACGCGGCAGGAGATCTCATCGGCGACAGCATCGATGGGCTCGACGCAGACGTTACCGATGCCGACGACGCTCACGACGCTGCCCCCGATGGCGACGAGCCCGACACCACCTCGATCGACTATCAGGTCAGCTTCGTCAGCCCCGCGGCTCGCACCGTGTTCGGAGCCGCCGACAACGTGCAGTTCGTGGTGCAGCTGAGCGACGGCGGCGTCGACGCCGAGGGTGTCGCACTGCGTATCGAATCCAGCCGAGATGGTGTGCTCGGCAGCGGCAATTCTGCGACAGACGGCACATTTACCGTGTCTACATCCAGCCTGAGCAACGGCCAGCACACCATTACAGCGATCGTCACTGATGATCGCGGGTCCGGCACGGCGACCCTGGCCATCGGAGTGTGCCGCTGGGGAGCTGCCTTCCCCTTCGACACAGATCTCGACGCGGCGACCTGGACTTCGGTCGGAAACGCCTACCGTGACGAGCGCGGATGGCTCGAGATGACCGGCGACGCGCAGAGCCGAAAGGGCGCCATTGTGAACATTGGGGAGCCGGTCGCTCCCGGCGACGTGCGCATGCGGTTTCGCATCTCGACCGGCCACTGTACGGACCCCGGCAGCTGTTCCAACTTCAGCGAAGGCGCGGACGGCTTTGCGTACTCTATTCTGGCATTTGAGACCGCGGCCGAAGCGGTGACGTACATGGAAGACGCGCTCAACGGCGGCGGGCTGGGATACGCGCGATCAAGCGCACAGCAGTCCCTGGCCGTAGAGACCTTTCATGTTGAGTTCGACACCTACTTCAACAACGACCAGAACGGCGGCATCGCCGACCCGACATCTACCAACCACATCGCGGTCACGCTGAATGGTGATGCTCGAAATCACGTCCTGTGGTCCGAGGCCGCCAACCTGGAAGACAACAACTGGCACGACATAGAAATCGAAATCGTAGGCTCACGCGTGGTGATTCGATACGACGGCGTGGTTGTAATCGACGACGTGTCGCCGGGCCTCGAGTTCAAGGGCGGGTTCATCGCTTTCTCTGGAACCACCGGCTACTTCAGCAACCATCACCGCTTCGACGCGCTTGAAATCGCCGAGAGTTGTTTGTTTCAGTAGAAAGGGGCCGGCGATGGCAGAGACAACGGCGTTCAAGGACTATTACAACCGCGACGCAGCCCGGGCTATCGCTGAGCGCTTCGCTGAGGTCTTTCCCGCCTTCGACGTGCAGCGCTTCGTACGCAGGGCGACGCGCGGTCTCTCGAAACTCGAGTTCAAACAGCGCATCGCCCAATTCTCCGACGCCCTGGGCTCTCAGCTGCCCGAAGACTTCGCCGACGCCGCCACGATCATTGCGGCTGCGTTGCCTGAGGAGCTGGACGGAGATGACGGACCGCTTGAAGGCGGATTTCACGTCTGGCCCATCGCACATTTCGTCGAGACCAGCGGCATAGGTGCACCGGACGCGGCGATCCCGCTGCTGCGGCTGATCACGACCCGCTTCACGTCAGAATTTGCAGTGCGCCCCTATATCGCCGCCTACCCGGAGCGCATGATCGCGCAGCTCACCGAGTGGGCGCGCGATGACAACGAGCATGTGCGCCGTCTCGTCAGCGAGGGCACACGCACTCGCCTGCCATGGGCGACCCGCGTGCCCTGGCTTAACGACAACCCCGACGAACGTCTTGCGCTCCTCGAGCTGCTCAAAGAGGACCCTGCACGCTATGTGCAGCGCTCCGTAGCAAACCACCTGAACGACATCGTCAAAGATGACAGAGAGCTGGCGCTGGATGTGCTTGAACGCTGGTCGACGATCGACAACGACGCGACACAGTGGATTGTACGCCACGCCAGCCGAAACCTCATCAAAGAGGGCGAGCCGCGAGCGCTGGCGTTGTTTGGTTACCTGCCGCCGTCCGTGACCGTTTCGAGCTTCGAGTTTGAGCCGAAGCGCGTCGCGATCGGCGACGCCGGACGCCTTCTGCTCGCGTTGACAAACGACGCACCCGACGCGCGCCGCCTGGTGATCGACTACGCGGTGCACTTCGTCAAATCGAACGGCTCCACATCCCGGAAGGTGTTCAAGCTGGTCGATCGCGAAGTCGCCGCAGGGGAGCGTGTGACGGTCCGTCGTGCTCACAGTTTCGTGCAGCGAAGCACACGTAAACACTACGCCGGTGACCACGTCGTTGATGTTCAGGTCAACGGCGTCATTCAGGCTTCGTGCCTTGTGGTCGTGACAGATTGATGCAGCGCTCCTACGTCGACATTCGAGGGCGAGACGCCGACTGGATTCAGCTCGCGTCGATGGCGGGCTTCGCGATCGCACGAAGCGGAGACTGTTGGGTGGGCTACGATGGCGCCGGAACCATCATGATCACACCGGACGACAGCCTGGATGCAGACGACACCCTCGCCCAGATCATTCTCCATGAGCTCTGTCACTTCTGCGTCGAAGGCCCCGCCTCCGCCCATCAGTTCGACTGGGGGCTCGACAACACCGATGAGCGTCACGTGTGGCGGGAGCACGCGGCGTTGCGCCTGCAGGCCACCACACTCAGCGAGTTCGGTCTGCGCGACACCCTGCACCCGACCACGGAGTTTCGGGGCTGGTACGCCGCGATGAACGAGGGTCGGGTCGCGGTGGTGCCCGCGGTTCAGACGGCCGCCGAGGAAGGCGCGCGGCGGCTACGGGCGGCGAGCTGGTATCCACGCCTGCGTCAGCTGCTGTCTGCGCTGTCCCCCGGACCCTGACGCGCACCTGCTGTCGCGTGGGCAGAGTCTGCGGCGGCATCCGGCGCCAGGCGTTCGTCAATCATTCCACCGCGGCTGTCCAGCCGAGACAGCAACGCCAGCAGCAGGATGCCGGGGATGCCGGCAAGCGTCGTCAGTACGAAGAAGGTCGTCCAGTCCGTGGCCTCAACCATCCACCCGCTTGCCGCCGAGAGCATATTCCGGCCGACGCCGGCCAGCGCGGACAGCAGAGCATATTGCGTCGCGGTGTAGCGCAGAGACACAAGCCCGCTCAGGAAGGCGACGAAGGCGCCGGTTCCCAGGCCGCCCGCGAGGTTCTCAATGGAGATCGTCGCGATCAGTACATTGATGTCGGCGCCCGCTTTCGCCAGCAGAACAAACATCAGATTCGACACCACCTGCACGACCGCGGCGATCCAGAGCGTCGGCATCGTTCCTATCGCGCGCACGAGATAGCCGCCGCCCAGCGCTCCCACCAGGGTCGCAACCAGTCCCCACACTTTTCGAATGCTGCCAATCTCGGCGTAGGTGAACTTGAGGCTGATCAGGAAGGGGTCCAACATCGGCGCGATGAGCGCATCACTGATCTTGAACAGAATCACGAAGCCGATGATCGCGAAGGCAACCGGCACTCCTCGCTCGCTACGAAAGAACGCCACCAACGGGCCGAACACAGCTTCAAGCACACGACCTATGATCGGCACTCGGCTCAGACGACTCAGGCCCTCCGCGGCGGGAGCGGCGGTCGCGCTGCTCTTCGCAGGTTCCGGTGCCAGTAGGATCGCGATGAAGCCGAGCAGGGTGAAGGCGGCGAGTATGCGGTAGGTAAGCGGCCACACCTCTGACGCCATGTGCACGTTCGTCGCCACCGCAGGCGCATCCACGCCGAGATCAGCCAGCACTCCCGAAGCACTCTCAATCACGCCGCGTGCCGTCTGTGAGCCGACCTCGCTGTCCCTGCGCAGCGCCCCTGCGATCAGCAACGAACCCGCGCCCGCCAGAAGCATCGCGACGCGGTACCCAACCACGTACGCGCCGGCGCCGGCCCCCTGATCCCGCTCCTCCAGGGCCTCAACACGCCAGGCATCCAGCACGATGTCGAAGGTCGCAGAGCAGAAAGCCATCGCGACCGCTGCTGACACCAGACGCACGAGCCCGCCGGAGATCGGATCACAGGTCGACATCAGCAGAATGCACGCAGCGACCGCACTTTGCGTAACAAGCAGCCAGCTGCGACGGTGCCCCAGGACTCGATGCAGCACCGGAATGCGCACCGCATCAACAAGAGGCGCCCAGAGGAACTTCAGCGACCACGGCGTCGAAATCAGCGCCGTCGCACCAATCGCCGCATAGGAGAACCCGGACTCGGAGAGCCACACGCCCAGGGTCGAGAAGACCAGCAGCAGGGGCAACCCTGCTGTAAACCCCAGGGGAAAGAGCAACAGCACGCGAGGTCGCGTATACGCGCGAAAACCCTCAACCAGGCGCCGGGTTCGGGTATTTTGGGTGTTTGCCTGCATGGGCGCACCATGATCGAGCGACCGCAAAGACGCCAGAAAACGGGGTCACAGCGGCGGCGACAATTTGACCTTTGATCAGGCTGATTTAATGGCTGGTACGTACACAGCCTCCGCGTGCCTTCGGCCGCGAACGAAGGAACACGACGATTGAGCGATTGTAGACAGAGTCGGTGCCGGTCAAACCCTGCCCTGGGAGTCTGCGTCCTACTGGTTGCCGTTGTGGGTTGCACCGGCGCCGGGCGGGATGCGGGCGGCGCGCAGAGCGATGATTCGACGCAGCAGGCGTCGGAGCCGAGCACGTGTCCTGCGACGCTGCCGGGCGAGGTGCTGCTGCCGGGAGTGGCGCCGGAACACCGGACCCTGGAATACTGGCTGAGCGAGCTCGAAGACCAGGTAGAACTGGACGAGGTGCTCATCGACGCCGCAGGAATCGCGGCGCACAACTACGCGATGACGGCGCCTCGCGGTGAGCAGGCGCCGTATCGCGCGGACCTGCTTGCGCCCCCGGACCGGGCGCAGCTGCTGCGTGAGGTACAGGAGCGACTCGCGTGGCTGCAGGAGCGTGGTGCCGACCGGCGCTACGTGAACGCCGAGGGTGGTGCGCTGAGCGCTGAGGAGCTCGCTGCGTTCGACAGTGTCGGTTCGCTGAGTCCGGAGCCCGAGCTGCGAGTTGCGCTGGAGTTGACGCCGATACGGTGCGGTCCGCGGCTCGAAGGTCTGTACACGCAGTCGTTGAACCTCAACTTCGATCGAAACAACTGCAGCACCGTACATCCTCAGGAACCGATCCAGGTGATTCAAGCCTGGGGCGACATGTTCCTGGTTCGTAGCGCGTACACATTGGGATGGATACCAAACACAACAGCGCTTTCGCCGCCCGTTCCCGATGGGCTGCAGGCGTCGATCGTGCGCGGTCGCTCAAAGCGCACCATCGGTGCCACCTCGTTCACGGCGAACGACGGCAGCGTCTACACCCTGCCGTCAGAGACCTTTGTTGCTCCGGTCGAGCAGTCGGAGGGCGTGCCGAGTGTGATTGTGGCAACCGCCAACGGCTTCGACGAAGTGCCCCTGGGCGACGCCGGCCTCGCAAACACGACGACACCACTCACTCGGCGAAACCTGCTGGAGTTTGCGTTCTCGCAGCTGGATCACCCCTACGGTTGGGGCGGCAGCAATGGCGGCCAGGACTGCTCTCGCTTCACGATGGATACATTCGCCGCCTTTGGCCTTGAGATGCCCCGCTTCAGCGGTCACCAGGCAAACGCCGGCACCTTCAGCATCGACACGTCGACGATCGAAAAGGACAGTGACAAGGTGCTCCTGCTCGACGCGGCGAACGCGAAAGGAGTCGTGCTGCTGCACTTTCCCGGACACATCATGCTCTACCTGGGGCGCAACGCGGACGGCGAGCCGATGGCGATCCACTCCTTCGCCGAATACCTCGTTCCCTGCGGCGACCTGTCCACCGCCGAGAACGACGAGACGCTCTTCACTGTCGACCGCGTGAACGTTTCAAACATGGAGCTCGGCCGCGGTTCGTCCCGCACCTCATTCATCGAACGCCTGACCCGCATCACGGTTATCGGTGAAGCTCCGGGCCATGAGCTGCAGGGGATCGCTGAGCCGCGTGCACCGGCGCCGGTCGTGGTGCCGCCGAGAGAGGAGTGCGATGATACGGTCGAGACTGCAATTTTCGCGACGCCGCGCAATCCAAACCGAGAACAGCCGCTCCAGGTGCTTGTGTCCGCCCGTGTTGATCACGGGCCTGCAGAGCTGGTACTGATCAACCCGGACGGGGAGCGAATCGTCCCCGAGTATGAACAGTTTTCGGGACCGCCTTTCAGCCGCGTCATTCGCATCGAAGAGCCGCAGGTCGGCACCTGGACTGCCGTGTTTGGCGACGGAAACAACGTGCATGCCTGCCAGAGAATCCGGGTACGCGACCACCGCGAGCGAAACCCCGGTGATTCGGGTCCGGTCTGGCGGCCGCGCAACTCCTGGAATCACGCCTTCGAAAACTACTACGCGGTGTTTGTTGAAAAGCTCTTCAACTACCCCCTCGACGAAGACCTCACATGGTCAAACCTGCACGACGTGCTGCGCAACGAAGAACACAACATTCTCTTCAACTATTACAGCCTCGACGAAGAAGAGGACTTCACCTCGCAGCCAGACTGCGCCGACCTGCCCTACGTGCTTCGCGCCTACTTCGCATGGAAGCTCGGCCTGCCTTTCGGCTTCAGGCGCTGCAATCGCGGCCGCGCAGGGCGCCCGCCCACCTGTGATGATGTGCAGACCAACCTCGTGGAGCGGGAACATCACGGCAACGTCGCTGCGTTCCGACACTACGCAAACCGCGTCGTCGCAAACGGCGTGCACTCCGGCACAGCGCGCACCGCACCAGACTACGACAACAGCGACCTCTACCCGGTGCCCATCACCCGCGAAGCGCTGCGCCCCGGCACCGTATACGCCGACCCCGACGGGCACCTGCTCGTTGTCGCCGGCTGGGTCCCGCAAACTCTCTCCGAATACGGCGTCCTCTACGCCGCGGACGCGCAACCCGACGGAACGATCGGTAGGCGACGCTTCTGGCGCGGCTCCTTCCTCTTTCGCCCCGAGACCGACTCTGTCGGCGCCGGATTCAAGACCTTCCGTCCGCTGATCTATCGCCGGGGAACGGATGAGATGCGTACACTCAGCAACAGCGACCTGGCGGAATCCGACGACTACATCCCCTGGAGCGACCAGCAATACGCCGGCACAAAAGACGACTTCTACGAAGCCGTCGAAGCACTCATCAACCCGCGCCCCCTCGACCCACGTGACATGCAGGCCTCCCTCGTCGCGGCCCTCGAAGAGGCCGTCTCGCGGCGCGTAAACTCCGTGAACAACGGCGAGGAATACATGGAGAGCGCGAACTACCGCACCGTCGAAATGCCCACCGGCTACGACCTCTTCGAGACCTCCGGTCCCTGGGAGGACTTCTCGACCCCCGCACGCGACATGCGAATGCTGATCTCACTCGATACCGTCGAGTTCTTCGTCGACACCGTCCGCCGCAACCCACACCGCTTCGGCATCGACGCCGACAACATCGACGACGCCATCGCTGAGCTCGAAGCCTTCCGCGATGATGAATTGCGCGCCCGCTCCATCTCCTACACACGCTCCGACGGAGCGACCCAGACCATCGACCTTCGTGAGCTCCTGAACCGTAAGGCAAACTTCGAGATGTCCTACAACCCCAACGACTGCCCCGAACTCCGCTGGGGTGCTCCCGAAGGCAGCGAAGAGCGCGCAACCTGCGACCGCCGTGCCCCCGAAGCACAACAGGCTCGCATGGCCGAATACCGAGAATGGTTCCAAAACCGCCGCCGGCCTCCGCGCCGTTGAGGGCGTTCTGGTTAGGCAGGGGCTCTGCCCCTGGACCCCGGCGGGGCTCCGCCCCTGCACCCCGGCAGGAAACTGCCGCGAAGCGGGGTAGACGCACTGCGTCTACCACTACCGCCTTCGCCCTGGGCTCAGTTGGTCCTGCACCTTCCTTGTGGTAGGGCCGTCTGCTGTAGTTCAGTCGAGGTCGGTCCAACTTCGTGAGCGCGTGGCGTTGGGTGCGGCTTCCGTTTGTCCGGGCTTGGCGGTAGATTCGGCGCTGGATTTTCGGCTTACGTAGGGGGCGCTGTGATCGATGAGGTGAGGGAGTTTGTGCGGGAGCAGGTGGTGCCGCACGAGGGGCTGTTGCTTGCCTGCGATTTCGACGGGCTGTCGGCGGCCCTGGAGCCGTTGCGGCTAGAAGTGAAGCGGCGGGGCTGGTGGGCTCCGCAGGTTGAGCGTGAGCATGGTGGAATGGGGCTGGACCTGGTGACGCATGGGCGCATGGGTGAGGTGATGGGCTGGTCTCCGCTGGGACACTATGTGTTTGGTTCACAGGCGCCGGACGCGGGCAACATTGAAGTGCTCACGGAGTTTGGTTCGGCGGCGCAGAAGGAGCGTTGGCTGGGGCCGCTCGTGGCCGGCGAGATTCGCTCCTGCTTTGGTATGACCGAGCCCGAGCACGCGGGCTCGAACCCTACGGTGATGTCGACGACCGCGCGCCTTGATGGCGACGAGTGGGTTATCAACGGCCACAAGTGGTTCACGACCTCTGCCGACGGCGCCTCGCTGTGTATTGTGATGGCAGTCACAGAGGGGGACGATGTGCCTCGTCATGGGCGCGCCAGCATGATCATTGTGCCGATGGACGCCGAAGGGTTTGTGCACGAGCGGCGGATTCCCATCATGGGCGATGAGGGCGCCGGTCACTTCAGTCACTCCGAGATTCGCCTGAACAGCTGTCGGGTGCCTGCCGAGAATCTGTTGGGTGAACGGGGCGCGGGTTTTGCGATCGCACAGCAGCGTCTGGGACCGGGCCGGATCCATCACTGTATGCGGTGGATTGGGATCGCGGAGCGCTGCTTCGACATGATGTGTCGACGTGCCGCGACCCGTGAGATCTCGCCGGGTGTCATGCTGGGCAGCAAACAAACAATTCAGAACTGGATCGCAGAAAGCCGTGTGGAGATCGACGCGTCTCGAATGATGGTGCTTGATACCGCGGAGCGCATTGATCGCGACGGTGTGTTCAAGGCACGCAATCAGATCTCGGCGATCAAGTTCTACGTCGCCGGTGTGTTGCAGAGTGTGATGGACCGCTCGCTGCAGACCCACGGCGCGCTGGGAATGACGGACGACACGGTGTTGTCATTCTTCTTCAGACACGAGCGCGCGGCGCGGATCTATGACGGGCCGGACGAAGTACACAAGGCCGTAGTCGCCCGCCGAGTATTGAAGGCGTATGGGGTGCGGGTATGAGCGGAGAGCTTGTGGACGCGCCGGGGGAGTTTCGCTCCGGTGAGGCGCTGGATGCTGCAGCGTTGCAGGGCCTCTTCGAGCACGAGCTGGGCGTGAAAGCGCCTCTGCGCATACAGCAGTTTCGGCGTGGGCACTCCAACCTGACCTACTTTGTGACAGACGGCGAGAGCGAGTGGGTATTGCGCCGTCCGCCCTTCGGCAGCCACGTGAAGACTGCGCACGACATGAAGCGTGAGTATCGCATCCTCAGCGGGCTACACCGCGCGTATGAGCCTGCGCCGAAGGCGCTGCTTTTCTGTGACGATGAGTCCGTGATCGGCGCAGAGTTCTACGTAATGGAGCGGGTTCGCGGCCTGATTATTCGGGAGGCGCTGCCTGCGGGCGTGAGTTTGGATGAGGGTGAAGCGCGGCGGTTAAGCGAGGCCTTTGTGGACAACCTCGCGCGCATTCACGCGGTCGACCTGACGGTCGCCGGCCTTGAGGACTTCGGCCGCCCGGAGGGTTTCGTTGAGCGTCAGGTGAACGGGTGGATTCGCCGTTACCATGGCAGCCGGACGGATGAGATCGACTCCGTTGCGCCGGTGAGCGAGTGGCTTCAGGAGCGTCTGGAAGTACCAACACAGGCGTCGCTGATTCACTACGATTACAAGTTCGACAACCTGGTGCTGAACCCGGACAACCTGGACGAGATCGTCGGGGTGTTGGATTGGGAGATGAGCACGATCGGCCACCCGCTGATGGACCTGGGTTCGTCCCTGGCGTATTGGCTGCAGGCGGACGATGACTCCGATCTGCACAAGTTTCGCTTTGTACCGGTGGCTCTGCCGGGCATGCTGACTCGCGACGAGATCGTTCGGCGTTACGGCGAGGTGTCCGGCCGCCCTGTCACGCAGATAGACTTCTACTACGTGTTTGGTTTGGTGAAGCTCGCGGTCATCGCCCAGCAGATCTACTATCGATTTGCTACGGGCAAGACGGAGGACCGGCGATTCGCGGCGATGATTCACGCGGTTCGCATTCTCTTTGATCGGGCGCTGGCCGTGATTTCTGCTTCAAAGCTCTAGAACTTCGAGGAAGTATGTCGGGTCGAATGGAAGGAAAGGTGGCGCTGATTACCGGCGGAACACGCGGGATCGGTCTCGCGATGGCCCACGCTTTTGTGCAGGAAGGCGCCCGTGTGGTCGTGTCTTCGCGTCGACAGGAGAGTGTCGAGGCCGCTGCGGAGGAGCTCAACGAGGCTCGCGCCGGCTCAGCGGTGGGGATCGCCTGCCACACGGGAAAGCTTGATCAGATCGAGGCATTGTTTGAGCGCATGGATGCCGAAGTGGGCTCCGCGAATGTGTTGGTAAACAACGCAGGAACGAACCCATATTTCGGACCGATGTTGGGTGTGGATTGGGCAGCCTGGGACAAGACTTTTGAAGTGAACCTCAAAGGCTACTTCGAGATGAGTCGCCAGGTGGTGCTGCGCCTGATGGCGAAGGAGGAGCCGGGCTCCATCGTCAATGTCTCTAGCGTGTACGGCATGGGAGCCGCGGCCATGCAGGGCGTGTACGGGATGACGAAGGCGGCTGTGATTTCGATGACGAAGACGCTGGCGACAGAGTGGGCGCCGGCGGGAATTCGCGTCAACGCGATCTCTCCGGGCCTCGTAGATACAAAGCTCGCCGCCGCGATCGTGCATAACCCGGAGTTCGTAAAGCACTTCACCGACCGCGCACCGCTGGCCCGCTACGCAACCCCCGACGAAATCGCAGGCCTCGCGGTGTACCTCGCGTCCGACGAATCCGGCTACTGCACGGGCCAGACCATCGCCCTCGACGGCGGCTACACCATCGGTTGAGCAGGCGACCGAGCTGGCAGCGCATGTCGGGCGGCGATGCCCGCATCCACACCCGCCTCCTGCGCCAACCCCCTCAAGGAAAGCGCAGCTTTCCGCCGGGGTTTCCAGGGGCGAGAGCCCCTGGACAGAGCGCGAGACAGAGTCTCGCATCCCTCACGCCGCCCAAATCCCCGCAACTTTTTTGACCTCTCGCACATGCACCGTAGGATGCGGTGCAGAGCGGTGGAATCCGCATGTCCGAGGTGTGGCGATGAGTATAAGTTTGGCCTTGCCGGCAGAGACGGTGGTTGATCGTCGTTTTCGACGCAGCGACGATATTACGCGTGCGCTTGCATATCAGTGTGCGTTCATTCAGGAGCAGCTTGCGCTGGACGCGATGATTGTCGCGGACGCGCCGGGAACGCGCTGGGTGGGTGCGGGCGACAAGACGTTGTGTCGCCTGTTGTCGCGTAGCGCGGCGCAGATTGCGGATGGTGGCGGGACGAACGCGGCGCTTCGGATGGAGGCTTTGCGGGCGATCAAATCCGACCTCACCAACGAACACATTACGACCTTTACGATTGGCCTTCCGGGTCGCCGAGAGCCGATTTATGTGGCCGGTGTTGGCGGGGCCGGGACGCGTGCGACGGGAGTTTCGAGCGCCGCGCGTGGTACTCGGCGAATCCTTGGATACGATGTGCGCGGACCGCAGGTGGTCCCGGACGCAGGTCGATATCTTCAGGAGCTTACGGACTACTCGTTTATCGAGATCGCGCGAACGCCGGTTGAGGCTTTCGACCCGTCGCGCTTCCTCTTTTTCTGGGACGACAGTGTGTATCGCGGAACGCTTGAGGCGATGATCACCCCGGCGCGCAAGGCGTTGGAGCGCAGCGGTGCGCTGGTTGATGGTGTGTGGCGCGGCATGTTTCGTTCGAGCGAGAATGCGGTGGGTGACGGGGTGTACTGCCGCACCTTTCGGGTTCCTGTGCGGGAGCCGCGATCGCGAGCCCGTCTGGGTACATTGAAGGTGTCGCTCTTTCATCGCCACGATCGTTTTGAGCTTCCCTGTCCGCCGCAGCTTGAGCTTGAGTGGCTGGGATAGGGGCGATGGGTGCGGCTTCGACGGGATCGTCGGAGCCGGTATCGCCTCCCGGACCGGAGACTCGTAGCGCAGCTGACGCGGCGGTGCGTGCGTGGGTGGATGCCCACCAGGAGACGGAGCGCCGACGTGGCGCGGGCGGCGTCGCGTACGACACGCCGTGGGCGGTGGCTGACGCATTGGCGGCCTCATTTCCCGGGCTTGAGCGCCTGCCGGTGTGGTGGGGTGACCCCTGCGCAGGCGTGGGGAGGTTGCTTGTAGCGACGTGGCAGTGTGTTGCGGCGGAGCCGCGGTGGCGTAGCGCCCTGCCGGAGTTTCGCAGGCGCATGCGCGGGTTCGACATTGATACGGACGCGTTGTCTGTTGCTCGTGGCGCGATGGCGCGTGCGGTCGCAGCGACAGTCACGGAGCTGCGCGCCGCGGGCCTGGTTGAGGATGCGGAGGAGCTGGCGGCTGCGGATGCCGAGGCCGGCGGCTTCGAGGTTGGTGATGCGGCGAGTCTGCTGGCGAGGGAACGCGCTGAGGGCAGGGAGGGCGGTCAGGCGTGGATCATCACGAACCCGCCCTTTGAGAGCATTCGCTCCATGCATCGGCGCCTTGGCCGGGACGCGGTGTGTGAGATTCGGCGGCAGCATCCGGTGTGTGTGGGGGCCTTCGATTCGGGTGTGCCGATCTTCGGTCGCTGTCTTGAGGCGACGGAGCAGGGCGCTCTCTGTGCGGTGATACCGGCGTCGTGGACGGAGGTTGCCTACGCGTCGCGGCTGAGAGATGCGATGAGCGCTAGGACCTGGCGCCGAGTGTTCGCGGACGGGCATCATTTTGAGGCAGCGGTGCGCACGATGGCGATCTCCGACAGCGCAGTGCTCGGTGACGAGGTGTACTTTGACGGTCGTGAGGCCCGTATTCCGGAGTCCTGCGTCGCGCTCTCGACGATCGCTGCGGTGCATGGGGGGACGCCGGGCTTTGATGCTGCGGAGGTCACGTCGCACCTGGCGGGCGGCGGCGAGGAGGGGTGGCCCTTCATTACCACGGCATCGATCGAGCCGTGGTCCCTGTCGCTTGGCGACATACGCTTCGCTCGTCGGGTCTGGTCGCGCCCGAGGCTATCCTTCGCTGTGCCCCTTTCGGAGGCGCGTCGTCGCGTTTATGGTGCCGCGAAGGTTGTGGTGCCGGGGGTCTTTCGGCGCCTGACAGCCGCGATCGATGACGTGGGCTGTGCCCTGGGAGTCGGAGTGTACGCAATCTGCGCCGATGAGCTGAACGAGTACGTCGCGGCCTGTTTGAACAGCAGCCGGCTTCGGGACTGGTATGCGCGGGCTCACGGCGGCGCTGCCCTGAGTGGTGGCTATCAGCGTATTACTGCGACGGCTCTCCGCACGCTGCCGGTGCCTGATCCCGGTCGCTCAGACGTGCGGGCTGCAATCGAGCAGCTTCGAGGGCTCGAGGGTGACCGAAAGGCACATGCATCATTGATCGACGACATTGTCAGCGAGTTGTATCCGTGAGTAGTGACTCGGCGACGCCGCCGAATGTGGTTTGGATTGCGCGGGATTTCGCTGACTTCGCCGCGCGCTATCAGGCGGTCGTCGAACCCCTTGTCGGCTATGGGATTCGCTGCACCGTGATCGCGGGCGGCGATCCGGTAACCATCGATGGTGTGGAGTTCCGCAGGGCGGCGTTTCCTGCAAAGGCATCTCTGGTGCTCGACGCGGGCGCTCTGTTGGCGCCGATGCAGGACCTTGCGGCGTCGGGATGTGTTGGCGTGCTGCATTGTGTGGATTCCAGGCTGGCCCGCCTGCTGCCGGCTGTGTGTTCTCTGGTCGATGTCGATGCGGTGGTTGCGAGTAGCGACCGGCTTCCTCTGGAGGTGGCATCGTCGCTGCCATCGCTGCTTCCCGGCCGGATGCGTGCGGCTGCGACCGGCCTTGAGCAGCGTGCGCTGCTGCGCTGGTCCTCGTATGTGGACGTGCTGCTGGCGACGACGCCCGATTGTTTGGAGTCGGCGAGTCGCCGATGTGCCGGCGTGGATGTGCGTGACTTTGTCGGAGAGACGGGAGTGCCGGACTCGGTGTTCGAGTGGCGGGTCCGTCGTACGGCGGCTGAAGACGGACAGGCGCTGGTGTGTTGGGTGCCGGCACAGGGGAGCTTGAGAGTTCGCGAGCTGGTCGATGCGGCAGAGGATGTGCTGCGCCGCCGGCCGGGCCTTGTGTGGAATTTCGTCGGAGCGCTGCATCGCCTGGCTCCGGAATCACGGCGCGTGGAGGCGTTGGCGGCGGGCGGTCGCCTGCGCCTTGTTGAGGCGACAGAGCCTACGCCGGAGTTGTTTGACTGCGACCTTGTGGTCGAAGCCGCCGGGGACGCATTGGCGCCGATGTTTGCTTCGGCTCTGGGTGTCCCGGCGATGGTGCCTGGAGCGACGGCGGCGGCCGCGCTTGTACGAGATGGCGATACCGGTCGACACTTTGATTGGGCCGATGGCGGCCTGCAGACCGCGATCGTCGGCTACTTAGCGAGTGGTGAGAGCGCCGGCGCCGGCGCGATGAGCGATGCGGCGCGCCGGTACGCGGAGCTGCACTTTGTGCGTTCGGTGGCGACGCGGAAGCTGCATCGGATGTACGAAGAGCTGCTGGACCCGGAACAGGCCGCTGCGCGTCGTGACGCGCGCGGGGCGCGGCGCGTGCGGGATTTGACGCAGGATTGAGGACGTCGGCTTCGGCTGGCCCAGCCTGTACGTCGCACCTTCAGGGCATTCGCTCGTTATGATCTCGAAGGCTTCGCGGCTTTCGTCGAAACGCTTCGAAAGTACCCGATGGGTCCTTCGACTCTTCGGCGATGTGGTACGTCCCCGGTACGAACGCGGTGTGATGATTCAGCGTCAACAGGGTGTTCCGGCCTCCCTGAGCGGAGACGCTGACCGGCAGGCTTGGAGCCGACGATGGGACGACGAATTAGAAAGATGGGGCCCACAACAGCTTTCCTTGTTGGGTTGCTTTTCTCGACGCATGCGTTCGCCGACGAAGACGCAGGAGCTGAGCCGCGAGTGGAGGAGTCAGGAAGCGAGATTCCGCGTGCGCCGACCGCTGACGAAGACTCGGCGCGCGAAGATGACCCGTCGCCTGTAGCCGAACCGAAACCGGACGCGGGAGGGGGATCGACCGGGGACATGACCGGTGAGGTAGTTGTCGAACGCGCGTCTGTTCCGGAGACCTCGGAGCCTGCGCAGGCCCGGGACAGTGCCCCGCACGGCGACGCGGTGCCCGGGTCCGCGCCCGCAGCCGACTCGGATCCGGCATTCGGATCGTCCGACGGTGCGACAGAGAATCTGATCGCCGCGCCTGCGCGGATCCGGGACGGTGTCCTGGACGGGGAGCCGGAGGCCGATGCAGCCCCGGCGCCGAATCTCGAGGGGAGGCCGCCGTTAGATGCGTCGTCTCACCCGGATGCTGGAACGGATTCTGTAGCGGAGCCCGACGGGCATGCCGGGAGCGTGTCGGAATTTGAGATGGACGCTGACGCCATCAACACAGAGATTCGTGCGCTGCATGAGCAGGTCGATGGCGGTATTTCGGTGTTACGGGTCAACGAATGTGCGGGAGGATTCGGCGAGCGCGGCGGAGAACTGGTGCTGTTCGACGTTGAAGGGACAAACGGCGAGATTGAGATTGAGACCGGTGGACCCTCTGATGTGGAGTGTGCGGTGCTTGGCAGCGACGCTGAAGTCGTCGCCCTGGATGGCAACAGCGGGGCCGGTCGCAACTGCAAGCTCCGGTTTCGATCAGAGCCGGGTGTCACCTATCTGCTTTCGGTGGAGGTTGTTGGCTCTCGCGAGGGCCACTTCTCGGTGTGCGCGGCCCACACAAAGCGCCACATTGTACGGGAGAGTCGGCGACGCGACCGGCTCTTCGTCGCTGTTGAGGGGTATTTTCAGACCTGGTTCGATGGGTTGTTTGGATTTGGCCCGATGATCTCCGTCGAGGTCGCACCGTTGCCGCGATCTATGGGACCGGTTGTCGGTTTCTCGGGATTTGGTGTGGTTACTGACTACGGTGGTGCGGGCGGAATCCGCGCTACGGGTGGGATTGCCGCTGTATTGCGAGGCGCTCGCCTTCAGCTGGTCGCAGGTGGCTATTGGCTCTTTGGCTCCGCCACGTGCGTAGAGTTTGATGACGAAGGGTTCTGCGATGATTCCGACTTCAGCATCACGACCGAGGCCACCGTCGGCCTGCGCGCTGACTTCGGTAGAATCGGCAGGCGTGGATCCGGCGCGCTGACGCTGGCGGTTTTCGCTGAACCCCGCGCGCCGTCCGTCTCGACGAGCGTTGGCATGCGCTTCTGATCCGCATTTAACCCGTCGAGGTGGCCCCGGACACAGGTACGTCAGTGGGGTCTCCGCCGGAGCGCCGCGCTATCGCCGGGCGTGCCTGGGGGGTCGGTGCACTGGCGAAACGCCTCAGATACCGGCGGCCGCCTTGAGTGTCTTCGCGAGGTCTGTACGCTCCCAGGGCAGGTCGACGTCGGTTCGGCCGAAGTGTCCGTAGGCCGCGGTCGGTCCGTAGATGGGCCGCTCCAGGTCGAGGGTCGAGATGATGCCCCAGGGCGTAAGCTTGAAGTGCTCGCGGACCAGGGCTTCGATCTTCTCTTCGGCGATCACCGCGGTACCGAAGGTCTGCGCGAGTACGCTGACGGGCTCTGCGACGCCGATGGCGTAGGCGAGCTGAATCTCGCAGCGGTCGGCGAGGCCGGCGGCGACGATGTTCTTGGCGATGTAGCGCGCCATGTAGCTGGCTGAGCGGTCGACCTTGGACGGGTCCTTGCCCGAGAAGGCGCCGCCGCCGTGACGTCCCATACCGCCGTAGGTGTCGACGATGATCTTGCGACCTGTGAGGCCGCTGTCGCCCATCGGGCCACCGGTCACGAAGCGTCCCGTCGGGTTGACGTGGATCTTCATGTCGTCGGCGCGGAGGTGGGCGGGGATGTGCGGGTAGATGAGCTCTTCGATGATCGCCGAGCGGATGTCGCTCTGCGAGACGTCGGGGTCGTGCTGGGTCGAGACGACGACGGTATCGACGACCTTCGGCTTGCCGCCCTCGTAGCGGACGGTGACCTGCGACTTGCTGTCGGGGCGCAGCCAGGTGAGCTTGCCGGACTTACGGAGCACGGCCAGCTCGCGCACCAGGTTGTGCGAGAACTGAATCGGCATCGGCATCAGCTCGGCGGTTTCGGTACACGCGTAGCCGAACATGAGGCCCTGATCTCCGGCGCCCTGTTCTTCGGGGCTGGTGCGATCGACGCCCATGTTGATGTCGGGGGACTGCTCTTCGACCGCGACCATGACGGCGCAGGTGGAGCCGTCGAAGCCGACCTCGGAGCTGTTGAAGCCGATGTTGTTAACGGTTCGGCGGACGATGGCCGGGTAGTCGATGGTCTCATCGCCGTGCAGCGTGAGCTCGCCGGCGAGGCAGACGAAACCGGTCTTCAGCAGGCTCTCACATGCGACGCGTGCTTTGGGGTCGATCGCGAGTGCGGCGTCGAGGACAGCGTCGCTGATCTGATCAGCCATCTTGTCCGGGTGGCCTTCGCTGACGGATTCTGAAGTGAAGACGAAATCGCGTTCGAACATGGTTCCTCGTCTGCTGGTATCGCTCGGCGGGTGCCGGGGCTTGTGCACGGGTCGGCGCGGCGCATGGTCGAATGAGGCAGGGATGTCAACGGATGGCCGCGCTCAAGTGCCGCAAAACGACCCCATACCTTTGAATTGAAGCTTGACCTCGTTGCCGATCTTCGGTCAGAAGCGTGAGGCAACGGTCGCCGTGATGGCACTTCGCTGTTGCTGTC
>JAUICO010000074.1 GCA_030427825.1 bacterium
AACGGAGCCAGCGGGCCAAGCAGCAGCAATCGACATGGCAAGAACGGAGGCGGCGGCGACAACGACGGCAACAGTCGCGGCGGCGGCGGCAGCGCCGGTACCACAAGCTGCGGTCGTACCGGCGGTGCTGGTGGTGTCGGTGCGTACGACAACGACAGTGGCGGAGCGAACGGAGGCACTCCGACCGGCGGCGCCGGCGGTGGCGGTCGCGGCTACTGCCCCGCCGACTGCGACGGTCGCAACGGCAGCGGCGGCGGAACCGGAAGCAGCGTCAGCGGCACGGCTGCCAGCGGAACCGCAGCCGGATTCTCTATCAACTCTCTCGGCTACTGGCAGGCGAACTGGGGCGGCACGGGAAGCCAGGGCGCTCACGGTTACGGCGGCGGCGGCGGCGGCGGCGGCTCTGCACAGGAAGATGACGGTCACTGGGGCGTCACCTGCGACGACGGCGCCGGTGCCGGCGGTGGTGGCGGCGGTGGCGGTGCATGCGGTGGGTACGGCGGTGCCACCGGCCGGTCCGGCGGGGCCAGCTTCGCGGTCTTCCTCGACGGCTCAAATAGCAGCATCCAGATCAACCGATGTGTCCTGGACTCAGGCAACGGCGGCGCCGGCGGCGCCGGTGGTAATGGCGGTAGCGGTGGCAGCTACGGAAACGCATCAAGCGGCGGTTCCACCAGTGAGGTCGGCAACGGCGGCGCCGGTGGTCGCGGCGGTAGCGCGCAGACCGGCGGTCGCGGCGGCGGCGGACACGGTGGCGACGCCTACGGACTCGGCTACACGGGTACCAGCCCCTCTATTTCAGGGGGAACCCGCACCGGCGGCACCGGCGGTGCCGGCGGTTCCCCGAACGGCAGCAACGGCACCGGTGGTGCCAGCAAAGACTACGGTTGAGCCTGCGAACGCCCGGACAGAGTTCGGGCATTCAGAACGAGTACAGGCGGTCGCAACGTGTTGCGGGCGCCTGCGCTCGTTTTTGCGTGTTGTTCTCCGGCGAACAGGTCGTCGGGAGACCGGGCATTCGAATGGAGAAGCCGCTTCAGCTGTCCCAGGAGCGGCGGACCGCAGAAGCGTATTATGACTGCGCCGCCGGTGGGGGCGACGACGACCGCAACGACCACGTCCTTGTGCCGGCGAACTCAGAGACCGGACCGGCGCGTTGAACGGGTACAGGCGATCACCCTGTTGAGGGCGCCGGTAGCCACTGCCGCAGTCGTGCACGGCCGGGTAGCGCGGCCGCTGACGACCGGCTCACTCACTGCGAGCGTGAGTTCATTGCGTCAAAGCGTTGCTGTGAGCGAAAGTTGGATACGGACAGGGTGCCGTCATGGCGTCGCACGTATACTCTGCGATTGCCGAACTGCATGGCGCGCCTGGAACGCCTGTCCAGCTCTGTGCGAAGCACGCTGACGTGAAAGGCGCCCGCGTCCGGGTAGCGGGCGGCGAGAGCGCGGGCGCAGTCGTCGCTTCGCGAGAGTTCTCCGAAGCAATCGAGCTCACGGGCCAGCTTCGGGCACTGTTCCGGGACGTCTACCTGCATCCGGCTCGTCTCGTCGTCGTCCTCGTTGATGTACGCGATTTCGACCATGGTCTCGGCGCCCAGGCAACGCTCCGTGTGAGCCTTCAGGCCATAGAGCTGATCGACCCGGATGTTGTAGTCCCTCGCAAGTGTGCTGTGCAGCATCGGCCACACGACGATAAGCAGCAGCACGGCGCCGGAGACGAACTGGCTGACCTCCACGCGCACGGTGTCGTCCGTTGCCTTTGAGGCCAGAGCGTGGCTCTGCGGTTCGCCAAAGAAGCGAATGTGAAGGGCGAGGATCGCCACCAACGCCGGAGTAGTCGGCTCCGCACCGAGCACGATGACGGCCGCCGACGCGAGCGCCAGACCGATGAGCGTGCTGTTGCGAATGCGGCCACGAAATCCGAGCAGGACCATCCCAACAAGTGGCAGCACGATGGAGGCGACGACGACCCACGTGTGGGCGCTGTTCGTCGAGGACCACACCTGATCGAAGATCGGCAGCTCCATCGTCTCTGCATGAAAGCCACGGCAGCCGCTCAGCGCGTCGCGCAGCGACAGTTTTGCGCCAAGTGCAGTCGCAGCAGCCTCACCTGCGCCGCTACGCCAGATTCGGCTCGATGCAGACTGCACAGCGAGCGACAGACACAGGAGCTGCAACGAGAAACGGTAGATTCTTACATCGGTGCGCGATCTTCGCACGCCGACCGAGGCAAAGGCTGCTGCCGACATGCAGAACAGCAGCAGATGAATGAAGGGCGGCGAGTAGCGGAGCGCGAACAGCCCCGCAGTACCGGACACCAGCGCGGAGAGGGCCGCCATCGCGTCGCGGCGGCTCACATGAAGCGCACACGCGAGCGCGGCAAAGCCTGCCGCGATAAGGCCGGCGGTGTGAAATTCCCGAATCAACGCCAGGAGCGCCGCGGCCAGCAGCACTATTGCCAGGAAGGGCTGCGGTTGCAGCATCCGCCGCATCTGTAATTTCTCGGTGTCTGACACCAGCGTCTGGCCCCGTCCGAGTGCGAAACAGACCGATTGCGAATAATCGCGTGCCCGCTAAGATAGCGAGCGATCAATACAATTGCGAGCCACGTATGCGAATGAGTTGGGCGCGACTGCCCACAACACCGGGCCCCCTCAGTGAAGAGTTCCTGGACTCTTTCGGAAAGACGGCCGGGATCATTCTGCAGGCTCTGACCTGGGACCCGAAAGGCGTCGCGCCGCGCCAGACCCGCATCATCAGACTGCTCCTGCACATCGGCATCGTCCTCGATGCCTACGGTGTGTACTCAATGAACTGGGGTTTCGATGACAAGTGGATGATCGCCACCGGGATCGTGGGGGCGCTGGTCGCTTTTCCACGCCTGCAGCGACTGTCCACTGTGTTGCTCCTGGGCACCTACATCCGCGCGTTGATGGCCGGATATCCCTATACCTGGAATCACACCTGGCTGGGTGCAGTGGCGTTGCTCTTCCTCTGCCTCGGGGACCCGGACGACGAGGAGAGCTGCGGGCTGATGCTGGGTGGTCTCCGCGCGACTCTGATCTACGCAATGTTCGGAGCCGCCATACAGAAAATCCTGCACGGGACCTATTGGCGGGGGGAGTTCCTGGCCCTTCAGGCGCCGGGAATGCAGAACCCGTGGTTCGTGCGCGACTTTCTGATGACGAGCGCCGACTGGGCTCTCTACAGCAATGAGAACGCGTGGCAGAGTGGGATGCGAATCGCGCCCAACTCACCGGTCCTGATCTTCGCCAGCATCATGACCGTGGTCGGTGAGCTGGTTGCGGGTGTCTGGATGATGTTCCCGCGAACCCGAAAGCCGGCTCTTGTCGCGTCGGTGCTCCTGATGTTGCCGATTCAGATCGCGGCGTTTGAGTACCTCTTCCTCGGCATTCTGGTGACGCTGCTGGCGACCCTCGAGGACCGAGCATGGATTCGCTTCCTGGTTCCGGTCCTCGGGTTCACGAATATCGGCCTTGTTATCTATCGTGTCGCGGCTGGAGGATGACCGTGAAGCGTCTTCAGGCCTACTTCCTTATCTTCTTCATTGGCTGGGTTTCGATCTGGGTGCCCACGCATCGCTATCTGACCTTTCGCTATGACATCTCGCCCTGGAAGCTGGGTGGCATGGCGATGTACTGCCGCAAGGGGCCGATATACTTCCTGGACTGGTACGAGCAGATCGGTGACGAGGACCGCTATATCGATCTCACGGATGCCGACCGCGATGTGCTCTTCAAGCACTCGGATCCGGGAAAGATGATCGCGCTCGGTACCCTGGCTCGATTCGCGGACAGCGTGCACTATCTGATCGACGGGCACGGGATCCAGAACCCACTGGTGGCAGTGATTCAGCGTAGCGCCTATTCCGGGCGGCGACACCGCTACGTGGATCACTCGTGCCGCCACGAGTTCATCCGGGTCGACGGCGAGATCGTTGAGAACCGGGTGTGCCGACGCGTCGACCAGCGCATTATCGCGCCCTGAATACGCGCGGGAATACGGCGCCCGGATAGCGGCAGATCAGCCTGCGCTCTCAGCGACCGGCATCCGCTGAGCCCCTGACTCCGGTATCTGCCTCGTCGACAAAGGCGGCTTCGTCGAAACCGCATCGAGAGGCCGTCCCATCGGCGGTCGTACAGGTTGCCCCCTGAGGGCAGGAGTCCCACTCGCAGCAATGGGGTGCCATTAAGCCGGGAACGCAGATGCCCGCGTTTCCTTCGCAGGCCTCGCCCGGCTGACAGTCGCACACATTGGCGCAGCGGCGAGGTCCCTCGGCGCCGAAGACCTCCCGCGAGATCCGGATGCGCTCCCGCAGCTCCACCTCCATGTCGTAGTCTTCGACACGCAGCTGTGTGGGCGAAATCTCGACACCACTGAGGTCGGGCATCCGAACGCCGGGTTCGAGGGCGACACCGCTGGGCTCTGCGTCGATGCCGCCTCCAGAATTGACCTCCATCGGCCCCGTCTCTACGCTCGGCTCGACTGCATCCGTGCCGCGTTCTCGCAGCAACAGGAACACCAGCACTGCCACAGTGCCCGCAGCGAGCGCGAATGCGACTTGTTTTTTCGTCATTCAGTCCAACTCTCTACAGACAGGGTAGGGGCCTGGTCGATTGCGTGGCGTCCGGCCCTTCGGCGTCGTGCCTGCTGGCCGCTTCGATAGCAGCGCTCTGCTTCGCCTGCACCGATGAGGGAGTTGCGACCGATGCCGGTCAAACCGAAGACACTGTCAGCGACATTCCCGATGATAGCGGAATTTCGATCCCGGATCCCGTTTCTCCCGTGTTCGTTGAACAGGAAGTGTTCGGTGACGATGCACCCGCAGCGCTCGAGAGCGAAAACCGAGTGAACTACTGCGGCGGGGGCACGGTTCATGACGCCGACGGCGACGGGGATCTCGACGTAATCTACATCACAGCCTGCGTCGACGGTGCCCGCGCGTGTGTGTTCGAAAACCTCTCGCAGCATGGCGAGATAGAAGTCGCACAGGAAGCGGCATCCTGCTCGCAACCCGCTGCCACCGGAGCGATCGGGCTCCCGCGAAACTCCGCCGGCGTGTCCCGCTGGCTGGCATTCGGGCGCGAGTTCATCGAGCTTCGCACCGAGACCGATTCGCAGGCGCTGCCGCTGCCCGGTTGCGTCGTGAGCAGTGTACTCCCAATCGACACAGACGCCGACGGCACACTGGAGCTTGTCGTCGCGTGCCGCGAGGGAGTCACTGGCGATCTGTGCAACGCTGCGTCTCCCCGTGTGGGACCGGCGCGTCCCATCCTTCTACGGCTGGGCGACGAGAGCCTGAGCACCCTCGGAACTCTCCCGATCGCGCCTTCCAATGTGCTCGCCCTCGCGGCGACAGACCTCGACGGTGACGGCATGACCGAGGTGGTCTTCGCCGCCGACGTACGTCTCAACGGAGGTGCCGTGGATTTTGGCGCGGACCCCGGCGGCATCTGGCGCTACGATCCCTTACTCGGAATTGCCGCCGGCGAGATGCTGCGTAGTGCTTCCGGGTCGATGGCGTGGCTGGCCGCGATGGGAGTAGCGCAGATCGACGTCGATGATCGGCGCCTTCTGGTCATGTCCAACATCGGGGCGCCACTGGTTGCAGAGTGGAACGCGGCGAACGGTGGCTTTGAAGAGGTCGGCGACGACCCCGGACTCGAGGCGCTCCGGCTTTCCGAACAGAGCGTCTCCTGGGGCCTGCTCGCTGGGGACTGGAGCATGGACGGTCGTGACGACCTTCTCATCACGAGAGGGCGCCTCGTTGAAGAGGAGGACGCCGGTTCGCATCTCTTCTTTCCGCAGACGCCGGAGGGTACCTTCGCCGAGGCGGCGGGCAACGCCTTCCCGGAGGCACCCTACGGTTCCGGCGCGGAGCGGGGTGCGGTCGCCGCCGACCTCGATCACGATGGCGCCGGAGAGCTGATCATCTTCCGCTGCGGCGAGCCTCCATTGATCCTTGAGGAGCAGGCGGCAGCACCCCGTAGATGCACTCTGAACCCGGCGCCGCGATACGCTGTAACATCGGGGCACGGCTACTCCATGGAACATGTCGTCGACGGCAGACTCTCAAGCTCCGGCGCTGCCGTACAGGGACAGATGCAGGTTGGACACCCGCCGCAGATTCTCGCCACCCGTCGCGCGGGTACACTTCGTTTTCCGTCCGGTGCGGCCGTTGACTACGCATGCGACGACAACGAGGGATTCGTTGCTGTCACAGAACCGGAGTGGCTTCGTTACGAGCGCAACGGCGAGGACCTGCTGATCTCGATCGATGACTCCGCCTTTGCGTCGCCGACCACAGATCTCCGACTTCTTTTTCCCAGCGCAGACGGGGTGCTTGAACGGGTGGCTGCACGCAGCGGTGCAGACTGGGTTGTCTCGGACATCGGTGAGGTCTCGGCGCGACAGTTCATGCTCACGCGCAACGGCCACCGGGTGTCACGTCGCCTCGCGCTCTCCGGGGCACCCTGAGTTGTCCCCGGCCCGGGTTGTGGCTACGGTGTGGCTGTAGAATAGGGTGCGTCGGGCGGCGAGTACGAGTGAACGACAGGTCTTTCAGAGAGCGTGGCAGACCAGCACCGCGATGGCAGATTGTCTGCCTTGCCGCGGCGATGGCAGCTACCGCGTGTAGCGGCACCGAAGACTCGGCCGGCGGTCACCGGGACGGCGGGGTCGAGTCTGTGCGGCGTGCAACCGCGAGCAGCCTGGAAGGGAGTCTACAGGAACTCCTGCGCATCGAGGTGGATCTCTCGAACGAGCTGCCGGCGGACCCTCTTCATGGAGCCTTCGACAATCAGCTCGCAGCTCTACGCTTTTCGCCGGGCTGGTTGATCGACGCTGAGCGCGCATTCAGCGCCGCCGTCGAGAGGGCAGTGGATACCGAGATCAACGCGGCACGACGAACGGTACAGCCGGCAATGTACGTGCGCTCTGTCGGGGGAGAGCCATCAACAGGCGACGAAGGTCTGCTCTCGTACCCGTGGGCGCTGGGAGTGAACGACGCGGTTCGCTGGACCTTCTCTGCGGAGCTCTCCGGCACCTACTCACTATCGCTGCGGTACTTCGGTTCGGAGTTCATCGACGAGCACGGGGTCTGTGAAGTGCGTGTGGACGGCCTCAAGGTGGCGGATGCGCCGGCTCCGGCGCTCCTGGAATGGAAGACCGTCGCTTCGGATGTGTCACTCGCGGCGGGCGACAACGTGATCTCATTCGAGTGCACCGGCGGCAGCGAGGTCAGCGCCGTGCTCGACGTGTTCACCCTCGAAGGGCCGGCGGCGCATCCGCTGATCGGCGTCTCCCCGCGGCGCGGTCTGCTCCCATGCGCGGCTCTCGGCGAAGAGCCCGACGATGACTGCGCACGGCAGGCCCTCGTGAGCTTTACCGCGCGCGCCTGGGAAGCTGCCGGCGACGACGCATCCTTCGAGCGGCCGATCGCCCTCTACGATGAGCTTCGTGCGATGGGTGAAGGCTCAATGACCGCATTCAAGAGTTCAATCGTCGCTGTGCTCCTCTCCCCGCAGCACCTCAATCACGTGTACAGGCGGTGGACGGACACCGGCGCGGCGGCGGCGAAACAATTTGCCCACCGGGTAGCGCTCCTGTTTTGGAATCGGCCGGCGGATGCTGCGCTGGTCAGCGACGTTGTTGCGTCCGGCGTCGCCAACCTGGATGCGGGTTCCCTGGTGCGTGAGATGCTGGACGATCCGCGCGCTTCTGACTTCGTCGAGACCTTTGTGAGCCAGTGGCTGGGGCTGAACTGGATTCGGACCGTTTCGATATCGGAGGAGCGCTTTCCGGCCTTCAACGCAGACCTGCGTCACGCGATGCGAGAAGAGCTGTTGCATCTGGTGCGTGGGGCGATCTCTGCGGAATCGGACCTCCGGCAGCTGCTGACATCTACCGAGGCGTTCGTAACTCCGGAGCTGGCCGCGTTGTACGACGTTGAGTCGACGGGAGAAGGGGCGACTCCGGTCGAGCTGGACCCTCATCGCCGCGCCGGAATTCACACCCGGGCGGGCATCCTTGCGGCTCTCTCCAACCCGCAGTCCACCCACCCCACGCGACGGGGACACTGGGTCCTCGACCGCCTCCTTTGTTCGTCTCCGCCGCCCCCGCCGGCGAACATTCCGCCGTTGGCCGAGCCATCTGCAGAGGCGGGGCTCGCGACAGGTAGAGACCGAACGGAGCGGCATCTCAGCGACGGAAACTGCATTTCGTGCCATATCGAGATGGACACCATCGGCCTCACTCTTGAGAATTTTGACGCCATCGGCCGCTGGCGTGACGAAGAGAACGGCGTGACGATCGATGCTTCCGGCTCTGTCCCGGAATGGGGGGACTTCGCAGGCGGCGTGGATCTGGGACGGCGCATCGCCGAGGATCCGCGCTTTGCTTCGTGTGTCACCGAGCAGCTGTTCACGTATGTCTTCGGCGCCACTCCGACGGAGGATGAGGCCGACGAAGTCGCCGAGCTCACTCGCGCCTTTGTGGCGTCGGAGTATCGACTCGTGGCGCTGCTGACCGCCCTCATCGAAAGCCCCCGCTTCACCGGTGCAGAACTGTGAGCTCTATTCTGAGAATCAGCCGCCGACGGTTCATGCGTCGGACGGCCGCACTCGCCGGGCTCACCTGGCTGGCTCCGAGTGGTAGCGCGCGCGCAGCGGAGGGGGAGGCTCCCCTGCGCCTGCTGGTGTACTTCGTGCCCAATGGCTTTCACATGCCGGCGTTCAAGCCGACGGCGGGCGGTACGAGTTGGACATTGCCGCCACTTCTGGATGCCCTGCAGCCGCTGAAGGCGAAGACCAGCGTACTGACGAATCTGAGGAACGAAGCCGCGCTTCCCACCGGCCATGCTCTGTCTACAGGATCAATCCTGACCGGAGTGACGCCGCAGGGCGGTGACGCGGTGCGCTCCGGTATCTCCATCGACCAGCTGATCTCCGAGCATATCAATGATGGCAGTCGCGTCCCCTCACTGCACCTGGCTACTGAAGGGGGTGAGATCATCGGGTCGTGCGAACCCGACTACAGCTGCGCGTACTACCAGCATGTGTCGTGGCTGTCGGAGACGGTTCCGATGCCGAACCTGCACACCCCTGAGCGGGCGCTTCAGCACCTCTTTGGCGTTCAGGACCCCCTCGAAAACCCGAGCACCCGAAGCGATCGACGCGCCAGGGTCGCTGACTTCATCGCGGAAGAGGCACGTGCTCTACAGCTGAACCTGAGCAGCGAAGACTCCCATCGGATTGATGAGTTCCTCACGGCAACCGCTGCGCTCGAAGAACGAATTGAGAGGGACAGGCGGACGATACAGTGTGAGATTCCGGCCTTTGAAGATCCACTTCAGCACGGAATTACAGCGATCAACGAGCAGCTCGCTGATGTCGTTGAGCTGGCGTTTCGCTGCGATGCGACCCGCGTCGTAACCTTCATGGACGGCCATGCCGGCAGCAGTCGAATCTTCAACTTCCTCGGCGTCTCCGATCCGTTTCACAACGTCTCACATCACGGCGGCGATCCATCGTCGATCGATGCCTATAACCGCATCGTGGCCTGGGAGTGTCGGCAGTTCGCGGCCCTGTGTCAGCGCCTGGACGCGACGCCCGATGTTGACGGTCGAAGTGTACTGGACAACACGGTGGCGCTCTTCATCAGCGGCATGGGTGACGGTGACCAGCACGACGTTGACGATATGGGCGCGGTCATTTGCGGCGCGACGGGACGCATTCGAAACGATGCCCACATCGCGTTGCCGGTCGGCACGCCGGTGGCGGATCTGCACATCACCCTCGCGTCCCTGTTTGGTTTGAGTCTCGAGCGATTCGGGAACGACGGTAGCGACCTGCTGCGGGACCTGCTGCCTTAGGCCTGGAGCCTGCCGGGATTCGTCAGCCGCTGATCAGCCTGCGGGACTCAGGCACGCCGCCGTCGCCGCCGCAGCAGCAGCCCGACGACTGCGAGCCCGAAGAAGGACGCCGCCGGCGCGTTGCCTGTGCCTGCGGAGCAGGCGCATCCTTCGTCGGCGGACACAATCTCGTCACAGGTCGCGTTGCATTGTTCGCCATCGCAGAGCTCGCCGTTGGCTTCGTCCACGAATCCGTCTCCGCAGAAGCTGATGGCGCCTTCGACGCTCACGCAGAGGTCACTGCACACGGTGCAGCCGTCGGATCCGTACGCGCAGGACTCCGTGATGTCGTTGCCATCATCGCAGTCTTCACCGGCCCCACTCTGAATGACGCCGTCGCCGCACAGCGTGCAGTCCACGCGACAGTCAGGTTCAGCGTTCGCACCGACCGGTTCGCAGGACTCTCCGGCCTCGATCTGCAGGACACCGTCGCCACAGAAGGTGCAGGTCGGCCGGCAGCCCAGCGGCGCGAGCGGATCAGCGGTGTCGCAGGTCTCGCCTTCGTCGAGGATCCCATTGCCACAGCCGGCGGGAACGCCACAGAGCACGGGCACTCCCTGCTCGTCGAAGCAGCAGGTGCCGTCTGTGTCGTCGATGTCATCCTCATTCGCCACGTATCCGTCCGGGGGAACCATGGAGCAGGTCTCGATCGGTGTGTCGCTGGGCAGACCGCAGCCGTCGCCGTCTTCGTCGCGATAGAACTGTGTAGTGCCCTGGGGCTTGTTGGTAGAGAAGTCGGGCTCGTCGTCGTTTGCGAAGCCATTGCAGTCTTCATCGACGCCGTCGTCGTCGCAGATTTCAACGGTAGCTTCATCGTCATCATCGCAGTTGATGTTGCCTTCAAAGCAGATCACGACGCCGGTCTCACAGAAGTCGGCGTCCTGGCTGTCACAGGATTCGCCGATTCCCGGGACCGAGATTCCGTCTGCCGTGTCGGGGTCGCAGTCGTTGTCGCAGAGATCGCAGAGCTCCGGCGCGCCCGGGTACGTCAGCGGCGCACAGCGGTCAGAGGGGGAGTCGATGCAATCGTTGTCAGAGGTTTCAGAGAGGGCGAGGTCGTTGGGGCCCGCGTTGCTCGTCTCGCAGAGGCTCCCCGGTGGGACCTCAATGATCGTTCCGCGCAACCCATCACCATCAAGATCGGCATAGCAGATGCGCCCGGGAACGCAGCTTACTGTGGCTTCGACGAGTGTGCAGGTGCCGTTGCCGTCGCCATAGAATGGGTCGTTGTTGCAGGTTCGCCCGCCGAAGAGGCCGGCGGGACACTCCGCGTCGCCGGTCGCGGTTGTGTCGCACGCTTCACCCGGATCAATGATCTCGTTGCCGCAGCAGACTCCGTCGGTGTCGTCGGCGTCTCCGCCGCGGATCGCGAACCCGCTCTCGGGACGTGTGCACATCGCGCGCACCGTCTCGGAAACTCCGCAACCGTCGCCGTCGCCATCTACATAGAGTGGCTGTGGAAAGGTGCCCGCATCGCCGGGGGTGGCCAGCAGGATGTCCATGTCGTCGGAATCCACATCCTCATCGCAGTCGTTGTCGATCGTGTCGCATACCTCGGTGGCGTTGGGATGAACCTGGGGGTTTTCGTCGTCACAGTCCCCGCCGTCGACATTGCCCCAGATCATTCCGTTGGGCGATACGTTCTCGTCGCATGAGGCATCAAGCGCGATCTGCTGCGGAGTGCCGTTGAAGCCGTCGCCGTCCTGGTCGCTGTAGCAGGTACGGAAGCAGTCGGCGGGATTGGAGCATGTGCAGCTGGAGCCGGTGCCGTCGGGAGTGCAGGTGAAGCCGTCCTGGACTTCGCACGTCGAGGTGCATCCGTCGGTGTCCTCTGTGTTGCCGTCGTCACATCCTTCGTTGGATGCGGTGAAGCCGTCGCCGCACTCGCACAGGTCGCCGAGCGGGGTGCCGGCAGAATCCAACTGGTCGGGGTTGGGAGTCCTCGGGCAGTTGTCCGGGCCGGGGGTGCACGTAGGCACTACGCCGTCGCCGTCGCAGATTCCGTCGCTATCTGAATCGGGAAAGAGCGCATCGGTTTCGTTGGGATCAACAACGCCATCCAGGTTGGTGTCTTCGCCGCCGTCGCATGTTGACGGTGGGGCAAAGGGAATCGCGCCGGGGCCGTCACACAGCCCGTCGTTATCGGAGTCAGCATCCAGCCAGGCGGGGATGTCGTCGTCATCGGCAGTTCCCACAGTCTGTTCGACGTTTCGTTCGAAGCCATCCAGGAGTCCGTCGGCGTCGCTGTCCCAGTCCAACCAGTTGGGGCTGCCGTCATCATCGACGTCGTTGTCGGAGATGCCGATCGACGCCTGCCGCTCCACCGATGTCGGCACCGTGTCCCCGTCATCGTCTGAGTCCAGGACGTCATAGGTGCCATCTCCGTCGGTATCGGCAGGCGCGAAAAAGTCTCCGATTTCCTCTCCATCCGGGATGCCGTCGTCATCCGAATCGTCTTCACCGACATTGAATGACCAGGAGCATTCGACGGCGTCCGGAATATTGTCTCCGTCGGTGTCGTCAGAGGTCGCCTCCACGGCAACGCCGGCCTCGGAGGTCTGTCCTCCGCTGAGCGCGACAGCTCGGACGTGTGAATGTCCTCCAAGGGATGCGGCGTCGAATTCGAACGAGAATCGAGACGCCGTATCCGAGCCCGCCTCCGGGTCGTCGTAGCTTCCGGTTGTGTTGTCTGTATCCAGTGAGGAGCCTTCGCTCACTGAGGCGATAAAGCGGTACAGATTCTGGCCCTCCCCGTCGTCGGCTGAATAGAAGTCGATCGTGCTGCCGGCCGCGGCAAACCCGGTGACGGTTGCGCGACAATTCTCGTCGACGACCGCGCTCACAAGGAAGGGCGAATTCAATCCGGTGTTTGCGCCGATGTCGATGTCGCCGGGGTCGTTGGGGCTGGGCCCGTTATTGCCGAGGTCGATTGAGGTGCCCCCGTTGTTGAAAATGCGGTTGCCGCGAATCTCGAACCCTGTCGCGAACCCGCTGTCGCCGGTCTCGATGGCGATGCCGTCGAATCCATTGAAGGCAATCCGGTTGCCTTCGTTGATGCGGCCGACGGTTCCGTCGACGGGCGGCGATGTGAAATTGTTGGGTACGAACACGCCGTGTCGACCATTGCCGATGGGGGAGATCCCGTCTGCTGCCAGACCGACGTTGGTCCGTATGATGACGACATTGGCGCCGCCGACTTCGATTCCGTTTCCGAGATTTCCGGAGATGACGTTGCAGCCTGAGCGGCAGGGCTGAAGCAGGCCACCTGGAACGCCGATGACGGCCCCGTTCGTTGCGATGACACCTTCCTGGCCGTTCGGGCGCGCGCTAACTCCGGTGGGGTCCGTGCCGATGTAGGACCCGACCATCGTGGAGGCGTTGAGGATGACTCCGTTGCGGCCGAAGCTGTGTACGTTGATGCCACGCAGTGACGAGCCCGCCGCCCGAATCGCGAGTCCGTCTGTGGCGGATACGATGAGGCTGCCGTCGATGCTGATCAGGGGCGTGCCGTCGTAGCCAAGACCACCCTGAGACCAGGCATCGATGACTGTGGGAACGTCGATTGGCGGCAACCCGGATGCGGGGGTGATGGTCTGGATTCCGACGCCCGGGATTGAGAACAGCACCCGGTGCGGATCGCCGGCGGGCGTACCCGTGGCGTTCAGTTCCTCAAGCGCGGCGCGAAAAGTGCAGTTCGCCGCTGCCGTCGCGCAGGTACCGTCCCCCGGGTTCGCGTCGGTTTCGTCCCCGCTGCTGTTGACGGTCAGCTCCAGAGCCCAGGCTCCGGTTGCGAAGGTCAAAGCACCGGCGAGAGCGATCGTGACAGCAGGCAAACGCAGCATGGTCGTTCTTTTCATTGGGCAATCCCCGGGACGAAAGCACCCGGCTCGCGTCGTTGTTGTCTGAATGTCAGGTAAAAGCGGTGCGGTCGGCCGGTCCGCGGCTGCTACTCTTCGTCCGCCGGCGGGTCAGAGCCCGGGCACATTCCGTTTTCTCCCTCTGGAGTGATGCACGCTGCATTCGGCCGGCAGTGCTCCTCGGGCCACGTACAGCACGTCGTGCCACCGAGTCCTTCGATGCAAATCTGCGCGTCAGGCTGGCACCCGGAGCCGGGCGGGCAGTCACAGGTCGTCGTGCAGGTCCTCGGTCCTTCATCGCCGAAGGACCGCCGCGATACCTCAAGGCGGGCGGCGGCTTCGACCTCAGGGTCTACGGCGGGGGGCGCCGCCTCGTCCGCTGGTTGTGACGCGGCTACGCCCTCAGTCCCGGGCTCCGCTTCGACCGCGCCCGTCTCAGATTCGACCTGCTGTGGCGCCGTCTCGTCTTGTGGGGACGTGTCGCCGTCGTCCCGGGCGCAGGCGGCAGCGACGAGCATCAAAAACAGGCCTGCGATTCGGGCTGCTTGCTTTCCCATACTTACCCCACGCCGGTAGACGTCCACGTTGAAACTCTTCCTTTGAGTTGTATCGACTTCTGCATGAACTGCAAGGCGTTCAGTCGCCGTCGAGCATGACCTTGAGCTCAACATCGGCCGGTTCTCCCGGCAGGGCCTGACCCACCCAGATGGTGTACACGCCGGCCTCGGGATGAGGCAGATGAAGCTGCGGATCCCGCTCGTAGCCGTCATCGTTGCAGTACCACGACCCGTTCGGAAAGCGGATCGCCAGCACCGTGTCGATGGTATCATGCAGTACGGTGAACATGAGGTATCGAACGTTGCCGGCGAAATCGAGATCGATCACCGCGGTGGGAGCGCTGCGATCCGCGTAGCCGACGCAAAAGGGGCCCAGCCCCAGGGGCGCCAGGGACTCCGATGCCCGCGCGGTCACCGGGATGCTGAATTCCCTGACGTCATCGCCGAGGCGTACCCTGTGACGCGCGTCGACGGGTTCGGCCTCGACCCGCATCATTTCCGGGCTGAAGCCGGGCACCGGGCGGTTGTAGTGCGATATCGTCGCGTGCGCCTGTCTGTGTAGCTCCAGGTAGACGTTCGTACGCACGGTATCGTCCAGATATTGCGCCTCAACCAGGTCCGCCACGAGGCGCTCCGTGACCTGCAGCGCGCTCCGGCCACCGTCGCCCGCAGCAACCGCCGCATAGGGGGCATGCTGTTCCGGCGTCGACCAGCGGTGGTCGTCAACCCGCTCACCGGGGTCGTGCGCGTCGATGTCGACTAACTCGACGCGGTACTTGGCCAGGTGTCCTGCCTTGTCTGCGTTGAGACGGGGAGCGATGTGGATCTGATAGTCCCCTGCGGCGAAGGTCTCTGTCATCTCTGCGACGTACATGCCGTTTGGCTGAATAAAGCCGTCGGCGCAGTGCTCTGTGAGGCGATTGCCACCGCGAATCCCGACTCCGATTTCCTGAAAACTCGAGACACGGACGATCATCCTTCGACCCGCCTGCAGGCTCATGGTCTCGGTGCCGTCCGAAGGGATGTGGCCGATGAAGCAGTCGTTCCTGAAGATGGTTCGCGACATCACGTCGGCCGATGTGTAGCCGTGGCGGTAGTAGGCGCCGCCGGGCTCAAAAGTGACGGGCCCCTCTTCGATTTTCGGTATCCATCGTGCCGGTTCCGGCGGTGTTGTCGTCACGATATCCGGATCGTCGGGTCCGCCACAGGCCACCGGGCCGATGCACGCAATCGCGGCCAGGACGAGGTGGCTCAGAGCGGCGCGCATCGAGACGGTTGTCAGACCTGCCCGCGACGCAGGCTCCGCACTATGCAGCCGGCGAGTAGAATTGCCACGGTAGAACACTCGGACACCTTTGATCGGCAAAAGGATGGCGCATCGCGTGGGAGTCAGCGCCTCAAATCACCAGTCTGCGGAACGCATCCCGTTGCGTCCGCGGGCCATGACTCTAGCGCCCTGCCACTTCAGGTCAACGCGGCCGGAGGCGGGGCTGATGCGGTGGCGTCTCAGCGTGTGGCCGGCGAGAACCAGTGACCGACGTAGCGCCCGTCCAGCTCCACCATCGCAGCCTCATCTTCCCGCAGGGTCACCTCGGCACACCACCCGCCGTCGCCCTGTGCGTGAGCGGTGACGGGCTCTGCCGGGCGATCCGCGGCGTCGGGGTCCCGCACAACGAAACGGACCGTCACGGGCTGCTGGCCATCCACCGAGACGCACAGCTGCCCCTCTTCGGAGTCTACGGCAATCCACTCCGGCTCTGCGATGGACAGGGAGTGTCCTGAGCCGCAATCGAACGATGTTACATAGCCCGAGGGGAAGCGCACTTCGCCGCTTGCCCACGGGCTGACAATGGTCGCCGGCGGACGCCCGTGCACGAAGGCGTCGCCGCCGGCGGGTTCCCAGTGGTGATCGCCGTCGGGACGCAGCGAGAAGCCGGCGCCGCGGGCCTTCGCGAAGCGCTGTCGCAGGTCCAGCGTACACGCCGACGGCGCCACACCGACCAGGGTGTACACGGTGAGCGACGTCGGACTGCCCACCATGGCCGCACGGCGAGCGAGCAGCTCGATGCGACCGTCGCCATCCAGATCTGCCGGCAGCACGGTCGTGTGATCCAGGTACTGCGGAGTGTCGTCGCCCGCGACGAGGTAGGGTACCGGTGCCTGCGTAAATGCGCCGTCAGCCCCCTGATACAGGAACACATCGCGATGCTCTGAGGGAGTCACGAAGTCGTCGGTCGAAAGGTCATACTCTTCCTCTTCAGAGGTCGCGGTCTGGGAAAGGAAGATGTCCTTGAGTCCGTTTCGATCAAAGTCCCAGGTCCAGGTGGACCAGCTGATCGTCAGGCCGCCGGATGGGGTGGTGGCGACGTCGGCGCCGCGATCCACGGCGATGTCGTTGATGCGTCCGCCGGCGAATGACAGCAGGCGGTTGGGGCCGACGTCGGGCCAGTAGCTGATGATACCGTCCGTAATCGACCAGAAGGCGGTGAAGCCCATGAACACGCCCCAGGCGTCAACGTCGTCAGAGACGCGCAGGAGAGAGCTCAGGTTGCCTTCGCAGGCGCGGGGCCCGCAGGCGATCGCGATGCCACCGGAGTAGTGTTGAAACTGGCGCAGGTTCGGGATGGAGTCCGAATCCTGCACGATGGCAACATCAACAAGTCCGTCGCCGCTGAGGTCGGCGGCACCGAAGGCGAATGGTGTCTCGATGTTGTCCAGCGCATCCACCCGGGTGCCGCGCGTCGAGATATCTACGTCGACCAGCTGTCCATCTGTGTATTCGAAGTAGTGATTGCCCTGTGCGCGGCAGCCGGCGAAAAAGGAGAGTCGTCCCCGGTGGCTCAGGTCCACCGACGCACGTGATGAGCCGTAGCAATCCGGTACGCCGCTCCCGGTCGTGGTCCAGGCTCCGCTCGCGCCGAGCTCCCACAGCTCGGAGGCGCGTACGAAACGCTCATCCGCTCCGTCGTCATCGATATCAAGGAACATGCTCGTGGAAAGGGCTCGCGCGTCTTCCACGTCGCCGGTGACGACCGGGCTGCAGGAGCCCGGATCCAGTACGAAGCGAATCACGCCGGGCTCGGACTCATTGGTGTACATACACAGGCCGTCGGGGCCGTTCACTTCAACGTCGTTGTCCCCGTCGCCGTCGACGTCAGCCAGTCCCACGTACCGGGCGGTGGCGGGGAGGCCCGTGTCGCGGACTTCGACCATGCAGTTGGGCGCACCGCAGCCTGCCAGACATTGCGGCGCGTTTGCGCAACCGGCCGACTCACAGTTGCGCTCCGGACTTCCGCACTGTGCGAGCACACACGTCGCTGAGCACAACGCGTCGTCTGGTGGGTCGCAGGATTCGCCGGGGTCCAGGCGCAGGTCACCGCAGCGCCTCAGCGTGCAGTCCTGCCGGCACTCCGTGTCGTAGGCGCCGATCGATGGTTCACACTCCTCGTCGCCTTCGACAATACGGTCACCGCACGTCGCAATCGGCGCGTCACCGGCAGCATCCGCGTCGCTGTCCGCATCGGCGGGCGTACCGTCTGTGTCGTTGCACGCTGACGCAAAGAGCGCGACGGCAAGCACACAAAGGCGCTCCACGATCCGCGGTCGCATGTGCACGGCGGTCCGTGTCATGCGGGTAGAAGCTCGTGCAGGATGCGGTCTCCGTAGGTTCCGAATTCGCTGATGTTGACACCGAAGAGGTTGGCCAGAGTGACGTGCAGGTTGGCAAGCGGCGTCTCCGGCTCCAGCTGTACGTGTGTGTTGTTTCGTATGAGCCCTGTGGCGCCGCAGATCACCAAGGGGATGTCGAACACGTCGTGCTCGTCGCCTTCGCCCATCCCGCTCATCAAGCACGCAACCGTGTTGTCGAGCACCGAGTAGCCACCGCCGTCGTCGATTGCGTCCAGGCGGCTGCAGAGCGCGGCGAAGCGTTCGACTTCCCAGGCCGTGATTCGCTTGTACTGGTCGATAGCAGACGGCTGCCAGGCGTGGTGGGAGAGTGTGTGAAACGGGTCGCCTGCGCCGAGGAAGTCAAAGAGCCGGCCGCTGGCCCCGTGCCCTTCCATGTACGTTACGACTCGCGTTGTATCGCACTGAAAGCCGAGGGAGATGACGTCGGCCATCGCTTCGTTCAGGCCGGTGAAACCGGCGCCGATGGGGTCGACAGTCGAGGGGATTTCGCAGTCAATGACGGCCTGCTGTGCCTGGATGCGGTCTTCGAGAGCGCTGACGGCGCTGAGGTATTCTTCAACACGCCGACTGTCATCGCTCCCGAGGGACGGAAGCAGGGCGAGGCTGTCTGCCTGCAGGAAGTCGACAAGCTTTTGTGACCGAAAGCCCTGGGTAGCCGGGTTCACACCAGTGACCCGACCAAACATTGTACGCAGAGCGGCTTCGGGTGAACCGATGTTTGGTTGCGCCACGTAGTCGGAGAGCCATGAGACGTGGTGATAATATGAACCGCTGTACCCGCTCTCGCCCTGACCCAGGCTGCTGATCGGCTCTGTCGTCAGGTGCAGAGATGGCAGCAGCGTGCCCGGGTTTGTCTCGGCGGCGATCAGCTGGTCGATCGAAATCGAGTTCTTCAGCTGGCTGCCAATTGCGGGGCGAACGCCGGTGAGCATCGAAGCCGTGGGTACTGCGTGCACGGACTCGGTGAAGGCTACGCTGTTGGCAAAGCCGGTGACGTAGGTCGTCTTTTCTTTCAGATCCGCGAGGGGAGCCAGGAGCTCAGGCAGCTGCCAGGCATCGCCCGCATCGGCCTGCATCGCCGGCATGTGGAAGCCGTTGGGGACGAAGAAGATCAGCAACCGAAGCCGCCTGTCACCTTCTGCGGCCATCGCCGAGCCGGTGTGCGCGATCAGAGGCAGGCCGGCGAGGGCCGCGCCTGCTTTCAACAAGCCGCGCCTGCTCAATCGCGGAAGAGCATCGAACGACGGCCGCCTTTTCGGTCGCAGCGTCATGGCGTCGCCTCCGAGGTGATGTTTGCACGAAAGAGGTGGCTGTCCGCGAGCTCGATCAGCAGGGGGCGCAGTCGGTATCCGGAGTCGACAAACGCTTCGGTCGCACGCTCGATGACGGCGGCGTCTTCAGCGTTACGGGTTCGCGGCGCGCGTCCGAGCGCGAAGGTAAAGAGGTTTTCGACGATGCACGATGCGTAGCGCGGGTCAGCAGCAATGCGCTCGCCGAGCTCCACGCCGCCTTCAAAGGGGGCCCAGTCTTCGACGGTCGCTGTCGCGTCGATGAGGACTCCGTTTTCTTCGTCCCGCCAGCGTCCAAGGGCATCGAAGTTCTCCAGGGCGAGACCGATGGGGTCCATCGTCACGTGGCAGGACACACAGTTCGAATCGCTGAGGTGCTGCGCCAGGCGGTCCCGTCCGGTGAAGACGCCGCCCTGCACATCGGCGTCACCCAGACGCGGGACGTCCTGCGGTGGCGGCGGCGGCGGCGCACACAACATGCGATCGAGGATCCAGTAGCCGCGGCGGGTCGGGTGCGTGGCGCGGGGATTGGACAGCCCGGTCAGCATGCCGGCGCGGGTGTGGATACCGCTACGAAAGCGCGGGTCGAAGCTTGCCACGTTGCCACTTCGAGACGCGATCTGGTCGCCGTAGATCGCGGCAAGCTCGTCAGTAACGCGGCCTTCGGTCGATGTGATGATGTCGCGCAGATCACCGCCACCCAGGAAGGTCCGCTCCAGCAGCTCTCGCAGCTCCTCAGACATGGCCTTGCGCAGTGACTCGGTGAATTCCGGGAAGTCTTCGCGTGAAGGCTCAGCGAAGGTGATCCAATCGAGGCTCAGCCACTGTGTCGCGAAGGTGTCGACGAAGGTGGATGCCCGCGGGTCCGCGAGCATCTCATCTACGAGCGCTGCCAGCTCGTTGCGGTCGCGCAGGTTTGATGTGTCGGCGCGCTGCAGCAGGTCATCGTCGGCCGGGCGGTTCCAGAGCATCCGCGAGAGGCGCTGAAGCATCTGCAGGTCGTCTTCAGGAGCCTGAGAGTCCCAGTCGCGGTAGATCGCGTAGAGGAAGCGCGGGCTGAGAATTATGGCGCTGATGGCCGTCTGCAGGCTGTCGTAGGGGGCTTCGCCTGCGGCGCGCAGCTCGTCGTAGAGGGCACCGACAGCGTCGGTGTCTTCGCCGCGCCAGGCCGTCTCGCTGAGTTGGGTGAGCGCCGTATGTGCGCAGTCGTCACTGAAGCTTCCGTCGGATTCTGCACAGGGCAGGATGTTTCGTCTGGGGGTGCTCCCAAGCTGCGGATGCTGCGCCGGACCTTCCAGTACAAAGAAGTCGACCGATGATGTGAAGCCCGAGCCACCGATATTCTCGAAGGTGAAGACATGGGTGCCGGCAGACAACACCACAGTCGCGTTCATCGTCCCCGATGATCCCGCAGGTGCGGCCGCGCCGACGTCTACGGCGATGCCGTCTACCTTGAGGAAGTACTCGCCCGGGTCCGTCACGTACTCCTGATCGAGGTACTGTACGGAGATCTCGTATTCGCCCGAGAGGTTCACGCTGTGCACCCAGTGGATGGCGTCGTCGTCTTCTGTGGCCCAGGTCCAGGTGTAGGTGCCGTCGGCCACGCCGCTGTTTCCGCTCGCGGCGCCGGCCGCGGACCCGATGTAGAAGGCCGACTGGAGCAGCGACTCTGCCACGTATTCCCGATTTGCCAGGGCGCGGTCGATGTGCTCGCGAATCGTCAGTTCTGCGGCGCTGAGCCAGGTGGGCGACACTCTGAGAGTCGCCGTCTGGTTGTCGAAGCCCTCGTGAAAGGCGTCGGTGGGGAGATCCTCCGACACGTAGGCTTCGATCGCCAGCAGGTCGCCGATCGCCAGATCGAGAGCTGATGCAGTCATGCGATGCATCAGCTCCACGCCGCCGTCGCCATCGCCCCGGGTCTCAGGCTGTGTGCCACCACCGCTGTCATCACACCCGGAGACGACGAGCAGCGCCCACAGGGGCAGATATTTGAGGGGTGCTTTCACGAAGGCCGATGTCACGGGACTCCAACGGTAGTGTAACAGAGAATACCGGTCAAACCGACATCCGCGCCCGGCAGACGGTCTCGCCGGGCCCCGCGGATACACTCCCGGACGGTCTCGCCACGGCCGTGGCGGGGTGTCTTGAACAGGTGGCCTGTTCTCACTACCCTTCTGGGAATGAAGCACTCCATTCGCAACAACGTTGCACGCATACGGGCAATGAGTCCCGCCTCGATCCTTCTGCTGTCCGTCATCGCTCTCCTGCCCGGTGGCTTCGGCTGCGGAACGGATAGCGACACGGACTTCGACGCCAACGCCGGTGATGTCGTGGACAGCGGCGACTCCTCGAACGTCGATGCGGATTCGGACACGCCGGATGTCGTCGATACCGGAGATTCGGGGGACGCCGACACGCCGGACACGACGGACACGACGGACACCACCGACACGACGGACACGCCGGACACGACGGACACGACGGACACGCCGGACACGACGGACACGACGGACACGACGGACACGACGGACACGACGGACACCTCGGACACGACGGACACCGCCGACACGACGGACACCACCGACACGACGGACACCACCGATACCGGCTCCACCCTCGGCGCCCCCTGCCTCAGCATCTGCGAGTGCAGCACCGGTGAATTCTGCTCGCAGAATGCCGGCAACACATGCCAGATCGATCCGGGCATCATCGGTCAGCAGTACTGCTGCTCTGACCCGGACCGCTGTCCCATTGGCAACATCTGCCAGCTGGAAGACGGAAGTGGCGAAAGCGTCTGCCCGTGAACGTTGCGCGCACCGGTGGTGCATCACCAGGGCACGCCGCAAACCGCCCGCAACGTCGGCCCGCATTTCGCAGCATCGCCATGCAGTCGGTTGAACATTGACCGTCTGGGTCGCGCGGCTGCGCGAAACGCCCGACGGCCCCCCGACGGACCCG
>JAUICO010000075.1 GCA_030427825.1 bacterium
ACAGCAGCGTGGCTGCGGGCGTCATGGCACGGCGGACGAAGTGCATCATTGAATCTCGTGGTCTGCGGTGGGGCGCGGTGCGCAGTGAACGTCGAGTCCACCGGCGTCGAGGCGATCTATGGGGCGTTGCCTCTATCGGCAAGCAGCGCAGACGCCCGCTCCTCGGCGAGACGCCGAGCAATCTCGACCTCAGGGCTCCAAACCATTGCGATGTGCAGAGACGCGGCAAATGAGCTCGCAGCGACGATCTCAGGCGCGTACTCAAAGAACACCGACGCGAGAATGAAGCCGTTGAGTTGAATGAACGACGCGACCGCGATCCGCCACTCCAGGGTGAGCGCGAGGAAGCCTGTCGTAAACGACGCGTAGGCCACGCCGAGGATCATGGTGACACGCGGGTCCACATCCACCAGGTCCATCGCAAGGGGAGTAACCGCGAGCATGAAGCCGAGCAGGCCGAAAATGCCAACCATCTGCCGGTTCACTTTCGTACCGAACATCGACGTCCGGGCCCAATATAGGGTCGGCAGGGCTGCGACCATCAGGATGATGAAGCCGAGGGCGAGGGTCCGATTGGAGAACGAGATCCAACCGGCTCGGCCCCCGTACTTCAACACAATGGGCCCGACGCCGAAGAACACCGCGAGAACGAGGCTGAAGAGCGCGCGGGTTCTTCGCCCATATTGCAGGTCGGTGTCGTGCTGCAGCCGCTCGAGATCTTTCAGCCGTTGCCGTTCCTGACGCTTCTGCACACGCAGATCATGCAGCGCGTACTCCTCTTCAGCGGTCATGAGCTGCAGCTCAGAGGCGATGGACTCTGCGGTCGACAGGTCTCCTATCAGTATCGCGTTGTTCAGTCTGAGATGCTGCAGACCTTCAAGCCCGCGGTGCGCACGCTGGCTGTGGGGCACCCGTTGCAGAGCCTGAGCAAATCCGAAGTGCGCCTCGGCCGTCAACGCGGTAAATTCGCGCACATGAGGAAAGCCCTCGCTGACGTTTTCAAGCAGGGTTCGGGCTTCAGTAACGCGCGACTCGGCGACGCGCACAAGCTGCTCGGCGCCGCGCTCGGTGAGGTACGCGCCAACCGCTCTGCGCAGCGCTGCGGCGGAGGCGTAGCGCTGATCAGGTTCCTTTGCCGTCGCGCGATGTATGACCGCAGCCAGACCGTCGTCGACCGCGCTGCCATAGGTACGGGGCGTCGAATGGTAGGCGCTGAGCAGCTGGTCTTCGATGGCGTCGCCGCGATGCAGCTCTTCGCCGGTCACCACCTCATGCAACACCGCGCCGAGCTGATAGACGTCAGTAAACGTACCGATCGCGCGGCTCGTGGGCGTCACCATCTCGGGCGCCATGTAGCCGGGTGTTCCAGCCACCGTTGAGACCTCGGATGCCCGGGGAATCCAATCCGGAGCGTCGTCCTTCACAGTCAGGGCGATGCCCCAGTCGAGGAGGTAGACCTCGCCGTATTCACCGAGCATCACATTGTCGGGCTTGATGTCGCGGTGAATGATTCCCTTGTCGTGGGCATACGAGACGACGTTGCAGATGCGCATGAAAATGCGGAGGTGAAACACCAGCGCTTCGTCTTCAGCGGCCTCAATCAGCGGATGATGACGGTTCTGAATCACCTCGGTCCATTGCACCCCTGAGATCTGCTTCATCACCAGGACCGGCGCGCCACCGGCGTCCACACCCACCTCGTAGACCGGCACCACATTCGGGTGCTCGAGGGAGCTCATGAGCCGCCCCTCCTGGATCAGGCGCTCATTCGCATCCGCTTCACCGCTGTCCTCGCGCACCGTCTTGATTGCGACGTGGCGACCGAGGCGTTGATCCGTCGCGCGACGGACGATTCCCATACCGCCTTCGCCGATGGTCTGCCTGACCAGGAAGTCCCGCGCGCTTGCGGTCTCACTGGAGACGCTAAGTCGTCGGAGGCCCGAGGACGTCGACCGGCCGGGTACCGGCGGCGGCTGCCGTGAGCGCAGCGTTCCGTCGGCCTCGGTGACGAGCGATGCCGGATCAGTGTGATTCGACCGCAGAAGATCGCGAAAGGTAACCTTGTCCATGTGGACGGCACCTAGTGCGCCGAAGCGAACACCGCCAGCGGAAGCCGCAGCCCGTGGTCAGCGCCTATCGAGCACAGGAAAGCCCGCTGAGAGCATTAATGCGGTCACGTCCGCCTCAGACAGACGGCTCCGGCGCTTCGACCTGTCCGGTGGCTGTGGCTTCACCTGTGGCGACGCGCCGTCGCCTGTCTGCCATCTCGCCGGTGAAGACGCCGGCGGCGACTTTGACCATGACCGTGTAGAGAAGGAGGCCGAAGGCCCAGACGCCGACTGTGATCTTCCACTCCGTTGCGGTCGGAATGTATTCGATGATCTCGTGCATCGTGCTGGGGATGAATCCGGGAATGATCAGGCCCATGCCCTTCTCGATCCACACCCCCACAAAGGCGAGAACACAGGCGATGTTGAGCCACTTGTAGGTGGAGTCTTTGCGGGCGATGAGCAGGATGGCGGCGGCGCTGACATTGAGAACGAGCGCCGTCCAGATCCACGGTACCAGCGCAGAGTGTCCATGGGTTCCAAAGTAGAGGTATTGCGCAGCGTCGTCGTGGTGTCCGCCGGTATAGAACTGCGTGAAGGCCTCGGCCACGACGAGGAAGAGGTTGAGAAGAATCGTCACGCGCATGATCTTCGTCAGCGTCTCGATGGGCCCGTGTGCTTTCCAAACGGGGACCAGCCGCTCGATGATCTGCAGGGTGATGATGATGAAGGCCGGCCCCGTCACGAAGGCCGATGCGATGAATCGCGGAGCCAGAATCGCGGTGTTCCAGAAGGGACGCCCGCCCAGGCCGCTGTAGAGAAACGCGGTCACTGTGTGGATACTGATCGCCCAGACGATCGAGATGAATACGAAAGGCAGGTACCAGCGGCGCCTTGGCCGCTCGCCGCGGTACCGCTTGTAGATGAGGTAGGTGACAACCTGCAGGTTCAGGATCAGGTACCCGTTCAGAACAATCACGTCCCACGCGAGCATCGAGATGGGCCAGTTGAAGCGTCCGGGGCCGGGGATCAGATGCCAGAACCGGTCGGGCCGTCCGAGGTCGGCGACGACGAAGAGCAGGCACATGATAACCGACGCGATGGCGAGCATCTCGCCGATGAGGACGACGTCATGCATCTCTTCGTCGTGATAGAGATATGCGGGAATGACCATCATCACTGCGCCGGCCGCCAGCCCGACGATGAAGGTGAAGTTTGCGATGTACAGGCCCCAGGACACGTGATCGGACATCCCGGTCACGCCCATCCCGTTCGCGACCTGCGAAGCCCAGGCGCCGGCACCTACGAGCGCCAGTGCACTGAGCGCAAACATCCAGGCGTAGAAGTAGATGGATCCATCTGTTGCCCGCCCCAGAGAGTCCCACATGAAGCGGAAGAACCCGCTGTGTACTCGGCGGCGGCCGCTATCTGTTGTTCCTACGCTCATCGCCTGATTCACTCGTCGAAGAAGTAGAAGAATCGCGGTTTCAGTCCCAGCTCTTCCTTCAGAACGTAGACTCGTTTTGTTTCGAGCACGCGCCGAATTTCAGAGTTGGGATCGAGCAGGTTGCCGAAGACCCGAGCCCCTGTGGGACACGCTTCGAGGCATGCCGGAAGCCGGCCTTTTCGCGTACGGTGCAGACAGAAGGTGCACTTCTCCACCACGCCCTGCGGGCGGATACGGTTCGAAAGGTAGGACTGCTCCGTGTTGATCTCCTCGGCGGGAATCTCCGGCTTTGTCCAGTTGAATCGCCGCGCGTGATACGGGCATGCCGCCTCACAGTAGCGGCAACCGATGCACCAGTTGTAGTCGACGACAACGATGCCATCGGCCTCTTTCCATGTGGCCTGCACCGGGCACACGTCGACGCAGGGCGGCTCGTCGCACTGGTGGCATTGCACAGGCATATAGAACTTGCCCGGCTGCGGCACCGTGTGGTCGTAGTCCACACTGCCCTCCGAGAAGTCCAGGCTGCCGTTGCTGAGTTCAAACACGCGAATGTAGGAGTTGTTTGTTCTCCGATCGTGATTGTTCTCGTGGTGACATGCGTCAGCGCAGCGACGGCAACCGGTGCACACGCTGAGATTGAGAGCGTAGCCGAACTGCACGCCCGGCGTGGGACGCACGTCGCTGATCTGTACATCGGCGCCGTATTCGTCCTTCGTCTCCTTTTCGAGTCGGCGCAGCACCTTTTGAAGGTGCGCGTCGTCCAACTCCAGGTAGTGTTTCTGGAGAAACTCATCGATCGTGATGTCTTTGGTAAACGAGGTCAGCGGCGCCATCGCGCGCGCAAAAGCGCCGGCTCCCAGCAACGCGGTGCCCGCCTTTACGGCAGTGCGTCGCGTCACCGCGCCCCGACCATGCTCTTCCGGAGTTGTATCGCTCACCGGTTCCCCCCATCGGTTGAATGGCCGTCGTTGCTCGACGGTGTCGGCTCCGAATGTGTGCCGTGCGCCGAGTCAGACCTTCCCCGATGCAGAAAACGGTCTCTGGGCGCCGGCATTGGAACCAGGTCCGGATAGCGTGGCTGATGCGGGTCGTGGCAATCGATGCAGTGATTGCGAACCCGCGGGCCTCGTCGAAGGTCCCAGTAGCCGTTCATGCCCCCATGGGAGCCCGCGTTGTAGTCTCGGGTCTGTGGTCCGTGACACTGCGCGCACAGGGTGAAGGCATCGACGAGCTCGACCGGTTCACCCGAAGCGAGATGCAGCTGATCGAGGCTGTCGCCGCTGTGGCAGGAGGCGCACTGTAGCTCGCCATGCTCCATGGTGAGACCTGCGTGCATGCGGTCGCCCTCGACCCGACGTCTGGCGAGATCGGCGCCCGGGCTGCCGTCGTGGCAGGTCGCACAACGCAGGGAGACCGGGTTGCCGTCGGGCCCGGTTGTGGAAGCGCGAAGTCCGGTGAGTGAATCCGGCTGATGAATCGTCACCTCATGCAGGGGAGCGTCTTCGTCGACGGACTCACCCCACTCCGTCCTTACATCAGGACCATTGCATCCGTGGACGAGGCCAGGCAGCAGCGCGCAGGTTAGCAGTGCGCTGAGGAGTGGTATGCCTGAGCACGGCGCCCGACCAATGTTAGCGTCTCGGTGTCTGCATGCCACGGGCAATATCCGGTTGAGGGTACAAGCGAAGTCCGTACACGCAAGGCTTCCTGGCACACTGATCATTGACCGCCAAGTGCTGATGCGGATAGCGCGATCACGTATCTCTTTTTCCTGAGGGACTATGCCGGTCACCGGGCTCGTATTGACCGTTACAGACGAAGATTCCCGTCGCGCCGTGATGGAGTCCCTTCGACTTCTGGGCTACGTGGACATCGGAGAAGTGCATGACCTGCACATCCCCGTCGTTGTCGAGTCGGACGGTGTCGCAGACGAGCAGGAGCGGGTACGGACCATCGCGGCGATGCCGGCTGTGAGCCACGCGGTCGTCGTCCATTTCGACTTCTCAGACCTCAGTGATGCCCACATGCCGGAAGCCCGCGAGTTTGCCAGGGCCCGGCGCCCGATCGGGTCTCAAATCCCTTTAACCGACAATTTTGTCGGCAAACCTGCGCCGTCCGTTCGGCGAGGTACTTCCTGATGGTTTGAAGAAGCTCATGCGACCCCCTTTTTTCGGGAAATGTGTCGCGCGCTGTTGAAATTGTGGCCGATGTGTTGTGCGGTGTTTCCACCTCGGATGCGAGAGAGAGAAATGGATCTCAAACGACGAACCTTTCTGAAAGCGGCTGCGATGTCGGCAGCCACCTCTGCCGCCGCCGGCATGTCGAACGCGAGGGCGCAGACGCGCGGCGGTATCGACGATGATTCGGTGCGGTGGGACAAAGCGCCGTGCCGGTTCTGCGGTACCGGTTGCCATGTTCAGGTCGGCGTCCGCGACGGACGAGTGGTCAGCGTCGCCGGCGATCAGCACGCCGAGGTCAACCGCGGCCTGCTCTGCGTGAAGGGGTATCACGTAGGACTCGCTCTCTATGGTCAGGACCGCCTGCGCACGCCCCTGCTGCGACAGGGCGATGAGCTGGTTCCCATCTCCTGGTCGCGGGCCCTCGACGTGATCGCCGATCGAGTAGAGCTGGATCCATCCGGATTCGCCTTCTACGGCAGCGGGCAGTGGACGATCCCCGAAGGCTACGCCGCACAGAAGTTCATGAAGGGCGGGCTTGGCTGCAACCACATCGACCCGAACGCGCGCCTTTGCATGGCTTCCGCGGTCACCGGATTTCTCGCGACATACGGAGTCGACGAGCCCGCCGGCGTCTTCGACGACCTCGACGTCGCCGACGTGGTGATCACCTGGGGCAATAACCCGGCCGAGATGCACCCGGTGATCTTCAGTCGCCTCATCGATCGCCGTTCGCGGGGCGAAGAGATTGAGCTGATCGACATCGGGACCCGGCGCACACGCACCACCGACCACGCGCAGCGATATCTGGAGTTCAACCCGCACTCTGACCTCGCGGTCGCCAACGGCATCGCGCACCTGCTGCTGGAGCGCGGCACCTGGAATCGCGATTTCGTCGATCAACACTGCGCGTTTCGCTGGGATCCCGGTGACCCGACCCTCAGAGGCGAGGCGCTCGCCTTCGATCAGTACCGTGAGATGCTGCGCGAATACACGCCGGAGCGGGTCGAAGAGATCAGCGGTGTCCCCGCCGACGAGATCCGACATCTCGCCGATCTCTTCGGCGACCCTGAGAAGCGCATCACCAGCCTCTGGTGCATGGGGATGAACCAGCACACCCAGGGCACGGCCATCAACACGCTGGTTCATGGTGTACACCTGCTCAGCGGGCACTTCGGACGCCCGGGTGATGCCCCTACCAGTTTGACGGGCCAGCCATCGGCATGCGGAACCGTGCGCGAAGTCGGCACCCTCGCCCACGCCCTGCCCGGCGGGCGGGTAGTCGCCAACGCAGAACATCGCGCACAGACCGAAGAGATCTGGAATGTGCCCGAGGGACGCATCGGCTCCAGTCCCGGCTACCACACAATGGCGATGTGGTCCGCGTGGAGCCGACCGGAATCGGACGGCGGTGACATACACACCATCTGGGTACAGGTAACGAACCCGGGCCAGACCCTTCCGCATCTGCACGGCAACTTTGATCCCGGTGTCCGCGACCCGAACCGCTTCCTCATCGTCTCGGACGTGTATCCTACGGTGACAACACAGGCCGCTGATCTGGTTCTGCCGTCAGCGATGTGGGTCGAGAAGAATGGCATGGTCGGCAACTCGGAGCGCCGCACCCAGCAGTGGTTCAAGATGGTGGATCCGCCGGGTGAGGCACGGGACGATACCTGGCAGACCATCGCGGTGGCGCGGCGCCTGTACGACCGTGGTTTCGCCGGAATGCGCGACCGCGACGGAAACTTCCTGTTCCGTGTCGAAGATGAAGGACGCGAGGTCCCGATCTGGGAATGGGACCACTACTACGACGTCAACGTCGATAAACATCTCTTCGAGGAATACCGCCTCTTCACGCGTCTCAAGCACAAGGACCTCGCGCCCTACGACGAGTACGTCGCACACCGCGGCATGCGTTGGCCGGTGGTGCAACAGGAAGATGGAAGCTGGCGGGAAACACGCTGGCGATTCGCCGGCTTCGACGACCCCTATGTGGAAGACGGTCGCGAGTTTCAGTTCTACCACTCGTCGAGCAGCGACGACCGCGCCCAGATCTGGTTTCGCCCCTACGTAAACCCGCCCGAGATGCCGGACGAGGAGTTCCCTTTCTGGCTCTGCACCGGACGCGTCGTCGAGCACTGGCACACAGGAACGATGACGATGCGGGTACCGCAGCTGCGGGCCGCGATGCCAAACGCCTATGTTGAGGTGAATCGCGCCGACGCGCGGAGGCTGGGCTTCACCAACGGCGAGATGGTTCGGGTGGAGTCTCGGCGTGGACACGTCGACGTGCCTGTTTGGATCGGCGGCCGTGGCGCCCCACCGCCGGGCTCTGTGTTTGTTCCCTTCTTCGATGAGCGTGTGCTCATCAACAACGTGACCCTGGACGCGTACGACCCGATCTCGAAGCAACCTGACTACAAGAAGTGCGCGGTACGAGTTGTGCCGCTGAACACCCGGGCGGCGCATTAACAATCTATCGTAGCGATCACTCCCTCCGGGGGTAAGAGGAAGGCGATGTCCGTCGACGAGCACACAGATCACAAACAAGTTGCGAAGCAATCTATCGTAGCTGCGATCGTCATCGGGGTGGCCGCGTTCGGGTTCCTGATCGGCACCAGCTCCCGTGACGCAGATACCGGGCACGCGGTGCTGTCTGAGATGGCTGCGTCGTCTGAGATCGACGTCCGACCCGGCGCCGCGATCGCCGCGCCCACCTATGCCGGCATTCGCGACGTGAACGGCAGCGCCAACGCCTACTGGACGACGGCGATACCGATCCCTGCAGGCCTACGCACACCACCGGACGAGCACCGGGCCAACACAGGATTCGACTCGCAGCTTGCGGTCCTGAACGAGCGCGCAGAGCTGCGGGCCTACGAAGGGGCCCCGCCGACAATTCCACATCCGATACAGGAGAGCGGACTTGCGGAGTGCGTGGCCTGCCACCGCCAGGGCGCCGAGATCGGCGATCGCATCGCACCGGTGATGAGTCACGCGGAGTACACAAATTGTACGCAGTGCCATGTGCGCGCGGTCCCCGCACACGCCGAGCTGACAGCGTTCACACTTTCTCTTGAGAACAGCTTTCAGGGGATGCTTCGCGCTGGGACGTCTACACGAGCGTACGAAGGCGCCCCGCCGACCGTACCCCACGCCATCCACATGCGTGGAAACTGCATCTCCTGCCACGGAGTCCGCTCGCACCCCGCGCTGCGCACCTCGCACCCAGAACGGCAGAATTGCGTGCAGTGTCACGTACAGACCGACATCTCTCGCGGCCTTGAGTTCCCCAGTCAGGGTGGGCCGCCACATCGGCTGATGCAGCGGGATACCCGGTGAACCATGACGACCCCATCGACCTGCCTGAGGTCGAGGTCGACGTCATAGATGAAGCTGCATTGCGCGCTCTTGCAGATGCCGTCGGCGAACACGGCACCGGCCTGGAGGTCACCGTGAAGCACGGCGCCACCATGTTTGCTCCCGAGCAGACCTTCGGTCTCGCGGACTCTGTTGATGCCCTGGTCGAAGGCGCGGTGCTTGGCGTGCAGCTGCGTTACCGATTCGGCGAACTCTACTGGATGGACACGATTCTACGCACACCCGCCGGCTATCGCGTTGTGCGAATGCAGGAACCGGCGACAACACGAGGAGGAGTCGAATGACCGATATGTTCACGACAACCACGAGGGCCGCGCTGGCCTGCTGCATATGTCTCTTCGCCACCACCCTGGCCGCGCCGGGCGCGCACGCGACCGAAGGGGCCGACGGCACGGCGATTTCGTTCACCCCCGCGGCGGACCTGTTCACGCGCTACGAGCTGCGTCGGAACTACGCGCCTGATGTGGGCGCCGACAGGATCGCTTATCGAACCCGCTTCGGCGCTCACAGCTCAACGCTGCAATTGACGCCATGTATCGGCGCCTCCGTGCACTTCCAGCTGCAGGCGGCAGGGTACTGGAACGTTGGCGGCGACACCCTGGTGGATGCATCTCTGGGGCTGCACGAAGGCTACCTTCGGGTGAACTTCGGCGATGAGCTCAGCCTGCAGATCGGTCGCATGGAGCTGGTCTACGGTGACCACCTCGTGATGGGCAATGTGGGCTGGCATCCGGTCGGTCGCAGCTACGATGCTGCACGTCTGCGCTGGCAGCGCGAAGGCACCGGCTACATCGACGTATTCGGCGCACTGCTCCACGAACGTGAATTCCTCGCCACCGAGCGCCTGACGAACCCGAACGCCTTTCCCGGAGACCTGTACCTGGTCGGGCTCTACGCGGGCATCGGCGAAGCGATCAAACACGGATGGGATCTGGACCTCTATCTGCTGACCCGCATCGCGCCCGACCTGAATGACCGCGGTGCCGGTGGCGTACCGACGCGACCTGCTGTTGCAAACCTCACGGCAGGCGTGCGCTTCAAGGGCAGCGCGGGCATCTTCGACTGGCGCTTCGAAGGCGGCATACAGGCAGGACGTACGATCGAGATCGTGCCCACCGAGGCCTTCGCATTTCACGACGAGGTCGAATTGGGACTGACAACAAACAGCGGCAACTTCCGCGGCGCGCTTGGTGTGTTCTACGCCTCAGGTGACGACCCCGACACCGCAGACCGAAACGAAGCCTGGGACCAGCTCTACCCCACAGCACACAAGTTCATGGGGCAGATGGACATCATCGGCGCCCGTAGCAATGTGTACGGGTCAATGCTGCGTCTGCGCGGCAAGCCCTGCGAACACCTGGCCTTGAGCCTGGACGCAATGCCCTTCTTCACCGAAGAGAGTTTCGTTGATCCGGCAACCGGCGACGACCAGAACTTCCTCGGTGTTGAAGTCGACGCCGGAGCGCTGTGGACCTTCGCGCCGAAGCTGCGCCTGCGTGCCGGCTACGGATTCTTCATCTTCGACGACGCGATCTCAAGCGATGTCGCCCACTTCTTTGAGCTGGAATTCGGGTTCCGCCTCTGAGAAGCCTGCGGGCGCTACTCGTCGCCGGATGACTTCTGCTTCGGCCGGCCCTTGTTTGGATTCGGCCGCCGCGAGCCTCGCTTCTTGGTAGGCGCATCCGAGCCTGGATCAGGTGTCCCGGGCGTCGTTCGTGTGCTTCGCCTTTTTGTGTGTCCGCCGTCGGTAGACAGCCCACGAGCCGCACCTCTTGTGCCCGCCCCGCCCTTCGCTCTGGCCGCTTTCTTTGCCAGCTTCTTGGCCTTTCGGCGCGCGATCTCTTCCGGACTTCGCACACGTTTTTTCGGCGCTGCCGCTCCTCGGGCGCCGACCCCGTCTGTACTCGGCGATTCGGCGCTCTGTACGCTCGCTACGTCCTTGGCGGCCGCGGCCATCGATGAGGTCGCCTTGCGTTTGGCCCCGGCCTTCGGTTTCGCCGCGGCGGGCGCAGCCTCACGCGCCGAGGGCTCCGCAGGCGGCGCCTGTGCAGGCACGCCTGTTTGGTTGCTGCCGCCAGGCGTCGCGCGCTCAATGCGCAGCTGTTTTCCACACACCCAGACGTCGGCAAGGCGCTGAAATATCGCGGGGGGCATCCCAACTGGGAGGTCAACGAAACTGTGGTCGTCCTGAATCGAGATCTGGCCGATAGCGCGGCCACTAAGCCCGGACTCGCCGCAGATGGCGCCAACGATGTTCCCGGGACGCAGGCCGTGCTTCGCGCCGACCGCAAGCCGGAAGCGCTCCCGCCCTTCGTCGCTACCTTCGTTGCCTGCGTCGGAGTGACCAACATGGCGATCGCCGCCGCGCGAATCTCTGCCCGGCCGGTTGTCACCGTGCGAGTCCCTGCCGCGCCTGTCGCCGATCTGTGATGGATTCGGTTGCCGATCCCGACGGTCGGCTTCGTTCCTGCGCTCACGGTCGCGCCACTGAATCGCCTCGCGCTCCCAGCGCGGCGGCGCGTCCAGGAGCAGGGGCTCATCGCCCTGCCCCATCACGGCAATCGCCGATGCGACGTCGATCGGGTCGTGGCCATCGGCGATAAGCTCTTCGACGATTCCGCGATAGGTGTTTGCGTCGTCGCCCTGCATGGTGGTGACAACGCTCTCCTTGAAGCGTTCGATGCGACGGACGTTCACCTCGTCCGTAGTCGGGAGCAACAGGCGCTCCATTCGCTTGCCTGTCATGCGCTCCACATTATTGATAATGCGGCGTTCCCTGGGGGTGACAAACAGTATGGCTTCGCCGGTACGACCGGCGCGGCCGGTGCGTCCGATTCGATGCACGTAGGACTCGCCGTCGTGGGGCGGGTCGAAGTTGACAACGTGTGTGAGTCGCTCGACGTCGAGACCCCGCGCCGCCACGTCCGTGGCGACAAGCACATCGATGTGGCCGCGCTTGAGTTGGTTCACGATCTGTTCGCGACGGCGCTGCGGAATGTCACCGTTGAGCGCCGCGGAGGCGATGCCCCGAGCCGCCAGCCGATCGGCGAGATCAACCGCGGAGTTTTTGGTTCGTACAAAGACCAGCATTCCATCGAAATCTTCGGCCTCGAGGACACGGGTCAGCACATCAAGTTTATGATGCTGCGCGACCACACGGTAACGCTGACGAATCGTGTCAGCCGTCGCCGCCTTCTGTTGGATTCGAACCTCGACCGGATCGTTGAGGTGTTTGTTCGCGATCCGCTTGATCACCGGCGGCATGGTCGCCGAGAAAAGCGCGATGCGGCGTTCGGGCGGTGCGTGTTCGAGGATCCAGGTGACGTCGTCGATGAAGCCCATGCGGAGCATTTCGTCGGCTTCGTCGAGAACCAGTGTGTCGAGCTCGTCGATCATCAGGGTGCCGCGACGCATGTGGTCCATTACACGGCCCGGCGTTCCGACGACGACGTGGACGCCGCGTCTGAGCGCGCGCAGCTGACCGTCAAACGGTGTGCCACCGTAGATCGGAAGCACGTGGAACCTGGTCATGTACTTTGCGTAGACCTGCACCGCCTCGGCGACCTGCAGCGCAAGCTCACGGGTGGGGGCGAGGATTAACGCCTGCGGCTTCTTCTTGCTGAGGTCGATGCGAGACAGCAGGGGCAACGCGAACGCGGCGGTCTTGCCGGTACCGGTCTGGGCCTGGCCGAGTACATCGCGACCCTCGAGCATGGACGGGATCGTGCGGGCCTGGATCGGTGTGGGTGCCTCGTAGCCTACATCGTTCAGCGCTTTCAGAACGGCAGGCGCCAGGTCGAGGTCGGCGAAAGTGACAGACGCCTCCGCTGCATCGTCTGTGCTCGTGTCCCCCGCTCCATCGGTCAGGACTTCGTCTGCTGCGTCGTTTGTGTCTTCGCTCATGCTTTGGTGTCGGCTCTTCAGTTGGCGGAGCGGACCCATTCGGGTCGCACCGGGCGGCGCCTATGGCATTGTGCACGGCCTCCGTCCATCGGAAGTCTTGCAATGAAGGCGCGTGTGACCGAGAGGGACCGCATGACTCAGACAAATACTGACCCTGTACTGATCGAGCGCGCCGCCGGCGCCTGCGAGCTCTGCACCGGCGACAGGGAGCTGCGCGGATACGACGTAGCCCCTCACACCGACGGCGACGCTGCGCACAGCGTTCTGGTATGCGCAGTGTGCGCAGAGCAGCTTGAGGGCGACGGTCCCCTGGATGCCACCCATTGGTTCTGCCTGCAGACCGCGGCATGGAGTGAGCATGCTCCTGTCCAGGTTGTGAGCTGGCGACTGCTGCAACGTCTTGCCGACGCCGGCTGGGCGCAGGACCTCGCCGCCCAGATCTGGCTCCCTGAAGACGTATTGGCGTGGGCGAAAGCGGGGACGACGAACCCTGCCGATGCGCCGCCGAAGACCGTCGACAGCAACGGCGCCGAGCTGGTTTCCGGCGACTCGGTTACGCTGATTAAGGACCTGGTGGTCAAGGGCGCAAACTTCACCGCGAAGCGCGGCACGATGGTGAAGAACATCCGCCTGACCGACAACCCGGAGCACGTCGACGCCCGCGTCAACGGAATCGCCATCGTGCTGAAGACCTGCTTTCTGAAGCGGGCCTGACCGCGAACCGCTCGAATCGTTCCAGCGCTCCCCGGCACGGATTTCAGAATCCGAGCCGGTGACGACTGCGGGCCGTTGTGTCTGCGGAGGTGCTTCTTCGTGGCGCGGACGATGTGCAGCGAATCGCTGCGTCCGGTGTCGGACACACCGGGGAACTCGCTAAACTGCCAGCCCTGTAAGATTCTTCTGGCAATCTTTCAGGGTTGTAATATTAGCGATCTGCAATCCCTGTTGTGAGAGCGATGCGATGAGTGACAACAGCAACTCGGAGGTCTGGTTTCCGCCGCCCGGAGAAGCGCAGGAGCGCTTTATTTCTCCGAAAGTCTGGCGACTCTTCTGGATCTGGACCGCGGTATTCTGGGGCGGAACCACCGTCCTTGGAGTCCTGTTTTACGTGGGCGTGGTCGACTTCACGACGAGCACGAAGGTGTCGCTGTATGGCACGAGTGTCTGGCTGAACGCCTGGATCATTCCCTTTGTGCTGCCGGGCGCCGCTCAGCGGGACAGGAAGCAGCTCTTTCACGAGGGCATTGTGCTGTGGATGATCTGCTACACCATGACGAACGCGCTGTGGGAGATACCCTGGGTGCTGACGTCGCCGTTCATCTTCGACGACCTGCACACCCTCGATGATGTTGTGGCGCAGACAGCGTGGATCCGCGAGAACCCGCTCCGAATGGGCTGGTGGGTCATGGCATCGTTCTCGTCGGTCGACATGCGCACTGTGAATCACGACGCGACCTTCTATTCGCTGGAGTTCTTCGCCTTTGTGAACGTCGCTTCGTCGTTCTACTTCTACAAGCTGAACAGGCGACGCTCATCACTGCGCTATCTGATCCCGGTGATCGGCTGCGGTGAACCGATCGCCGCCACCTTCATTTTCTCGTTCTCGGAGGTGTTTGCGAAGTTCGAGAACATGCCGGGCGGCCTGGCCGACACCCTGCTGGCCCTCGTGTGGACCCAGTACCAGTACCTGATATTCCCAATCATTCTTGGAGGGATGGCCTGTCGCATGCTTTTCGCGGACCTGCACTTCACCTGGTTCCGTGCCCGACGCGCGGAAGCATCATAGAGGAAACAAGTGGAGCCTGAGAATGGACGTTGAGCGACATACAGGTCGAGACGGGCGCAGCAAGAAGCGACCCGGCATCGAGGAACAGCGTCGGACGCTGACTGAGGCCGCCGTCCAGCTCTTCATCAAACATGGTACCGGCGCGGTCAGCATTTCACAGATCTGCGCGAGCGCCGACGTCTCCCGTCCGACCTTCTACCGGTGTTTTCCGGACAAGGAGGCGCTGATCTCCCATGTGTACGCGATAGCCGTGAGCGACCACGTCCACGTCAACCTCGCCGCGGTCATGACAGTCGGCACCGGCGTTGATGAGATTCGTGACGCCCTGAACGCAATGATCGCGCGAATCTTCGAGGAGCCCGAGATCGCCTCCTTCCTGTTTTCGGAAAGCAGCGACCATCAGTCTCCTGCCTTCGCGATCATCGACTCCACTTTCGAAGAGGCCGCCTCGAAGCTTGAGGACTGGTACAGCAAACAGTCGGCCTCGGGTCCTTCGCGAACGACCATGAAAGCCACAATGGCGGCGTGCCAATGGATCGTACATGATGCGCTGCGGCAGGGAGCGGGCGCTGCAGCGCAGGAGAACGCGCGCACATCGATGTGGGAGCTGGTCACGTCCGTGTTTGCCCTAAAGACGCGTTCCCTGCTGCTGAACGCAGAGGCACGCGCCGTGGTCGGGCAGGACCCGACGCCGGTAGGACCTGACGCCGGTAGGACCTGACGCCGGTGCCGCCGCCTTTCGTGTGCGCGAGCGCACCGAATACGCACCCCGTCGCCGATTCCAATTAGTGGCAATGGCCCCAACAGAGGTCCGTCGCCGGAGACGTCGGCCTATTCTTCGGGCTGGAAGTGAATCACGGTACGAATCGACTTGCCTTCGTGCATGAGATCGAAGGCTTCGTTGATGCGCTCCAACGGCAGCGTGTGTGTCACAAATGGGTCCAGATCGATCTCGCCGTTCATTGACTGCTCGACCATTGTCGGCAGCTCGGTGCGTCCCTTGACGCCGCCGAATGCCGAACCTCGCCACACTCGTCCGGTGACCAGCTGAAAGGGGCGCGTGCTGATCTCCTGACCGGACCCGGCGACTCCGATAATTACACTCTCGCCCCAGCCTTTGTGGCAACACTCAAGCGCAGACCGCATGACATCAACGTTGCCGATGCACTCAAAGCTGAAGTCGACCCCGCCCTCTGTCATCTCCACGATCACGTCCTGCACCGGTCGTTCGCTGTCGTTCGGGTTGATGACGTCCGTCGCGCCCATCTCGCGAGCAAGAGCGAATTTGTTTGGATTGATGTCGATACCGATGATGCGACCGGCTTTGGCCTGGACAGCTCCCTGAATCACAGCGAGGCCGATGCCGCCGAGTCCAAACACTGCGACCGAATCCCCTTCCTGCACCTTCGCTGTGTTGTGGACGGCTCCGATGCCGGTCGTCACGCCACAGCCGAGGAGACATACCTTCTCCGGAGGCGCCTCAGGGTTGATCTTTGCCAGCGAAATCTCGGGTACGACTGTGTACTCGCTGAAGGTACTGGTTCCCATGTAGTGATAGATGGGCTCGCCCCGGTACGAGAAGCGTGTCGTTCCGTCGGGCATCAGACCTTTGCCCTGAGTGGCGCGCACGGCCTGGCAGAGGTTGGTCTTGCCTGAGAGACAGAATTTGCACTCGCGGCACTCCGCTGTGTAGAGCGGGATCACGTGATCACCGGGTGCCAGGCCGGTTACGCCCTCACCGCATTCCACGACAATACCGGCGCCTTCATGCCCCAGCACCGCCGGAAACACACCTTCGGGGTCGTCACCGCTCAGCGTGAACGCATCCGTGTGACATACGCCGGTGTGCGTAATGCGAACCAGCACTTCGCCGGCGTGAGGCGCTTCGACGTCGAGCTCGACAATTTCGAGTGGTTGACCGGCGGCGAATGCAACAGCGGCTCGAGACTTCATGTGGGCTCCTTCGAAGCGGGCATGGCATGGGGAGCTGCTGAGAGTAGTCGAAGAACGCGGCAGGTCAATCGCTGGCGTCCTGCGCTGCGCTGCCTTCCGGTGGAGGCAGCTCATCGACGACGTCGATTCGCGCCATCATGCCCAGCTCGACGTGCTCCAGGATGTGACAATGCAGCATCCAAATGCCCGGGTTGTCAGGCAACATCGCGATGTCAACGGTACCTTCGGGCGGAACCCAAACGGTGTCTTCGTACGACGGATTGTCAACGGGCACGTCGTTTACAGCCAGCACCTGGAAACGTTGCCCGTGAATGTGCATCGGATGACCGAAGTTGTATCCGCCGTCGTTTCGGAAGCGAATGTGCATCAGCTCACCGGTCTTGAGAGTAGCGAGGGGCGTGTCGACGCCCATACTCTCGTTGAACGATCGACCGTTGATTCGCCATACAAAGAGCGACGCGTCACCGCCCGGTGGCTCCGTTGCGTCAATGTATATTTCGAGGTCCTCAGGCGTGTTCAGGAGGTCGGAATAATCCGGAATCTCAACGACCGGGTGCTGCCAGGCCTCAACGACCGGCCTGTCATTTTCGACCACAATGAAGCTCGCGAATGCCTTAGGAAACTCGAGCCGATAATGCTCCCCGTAGAAAGTGAGCGCTGCGCCCACCTCATCCGGCACACGGAAGACGATCTCTGCGCGGTCGCCGGGTGTGAGGAACACATCACGGATCGGCTGCGGCGCAGTTAGATAGCCGATATCACGCGCAACCAGCGCGGCGTCGCCCGCCGCTTCGGGAATCTGCACATTCCACGTGCGCGCGTTGGACGCGGCGACCATGCGCAGACGCACGAGAGCGCCGGCCGGCAACGCCGCACGATAGGGCGTCATTCCGTTGACGGAGAGGACGTCACCCAGACGCCCCATGTGTGTTCGATCGCCATGGCGCTCGAATGTGTCACGGACCTGATTGTCAGAGTCGAGTTCCCAGTCGTCCAGCACCCAGAGCATGTCGATGTCTACCGGCGGCGGGCTCGCTTCTTCTACAACAAAGGCCCCGTACAGCCCTCGGTCGAGCTGCTCGTGGGTGTTGTAATGTGGATGAAACCAGTACGTCCCGACGTTGTCGGTATTCAGATGATAGGTCCAGCCCTGCCCCGGTTCGATCGGCGGGTGGCTCAGGCCCGGCACTCCGTCGTCGACGAGCGCCTGCTGCAGCCCATGCCAATGCACAGAGGTTGGCTCTTCCAGGAGGTTCGTAAAGTCGACGTTCACATCGTCGAACTGTCGGATTCGCCAGGGGCCACCCGGGACCGTTCCATTGTACGCCAGAAGCTCGGTGTCACCGGAACTCAGTATCGGCAGCATCGTCTGCTCAGCGACGAGTTGAATCACCGCACCGTCCGCCACAGCAACTTCATTGAGGGCCCAGGGGTCCGGTTCCGGCGGCGGACGCGCTGTCGAATCGCCGACACCGTCCTGCTCAACCCCGTCGCTACTCAGGTCGCCGGATGTATCTCCGGCACCCGGATCGTCGGCAGGCTGGTCGTCGACACATGCGTGCAGAGCGACCGTGAGCACGAAGAGCAATGAACTCGAGGCTAACACCCGAGTCCTGCACCCCGCTTCCTTCGTCGTTACATCACACACTCGCAGGGACATCACAGCCTCAGCTCGGCTACCCGGTACGGCCGGGAGCTCACCGCAGTTCAAAGTGCGGGCACATGAGACCGAATGGTAGACGATCAGTCACCGCTTCTCAATTCGCGATGCGACCCGTGGCAGCGGCGCCGGCACTCGCTTCAGTCGAGGAGCGCAGAGAGCGCCGCATGGCGCGCATCAAGGTGATCCTCCAGGGCCGACGCGCCGCCGACCAGCGACGTGTTGAAAGCGTTGTCGTTGGCGAGAAAGGTATAGGGTGCTGACTCGCCCTCTGCGCCTACGACATAGGGAGCGATCAGGTCGTGGTAGCTACGCATCATGCCACGCACGGTCTCCTGATCGAAGGCTCCGGTACGAGCCGCCTCAAGTTCGTCCATGTATGCAGCGCTGTAAACCGGGTCATCGAGCAGGTAGCGGATCAGCGGCCAGTCATCGTCGATGAAGTCCAGGTCGAGAGAGGTGGAACCTGTCCACATGCCGCCGCTTCCCCGATCAATGAGGGCTTCGTTCAGGTCCCACGGAAACCACACAAGTCGACCCTCATTCGATGGGTCCGCGTAGAGATAGTAGTTGTGTGTCATCCATCCGTAGCTGTCCCAGTTCACCATGGACTGATTGAGCGCGAGATATCGTAGGAAGCCGTCCACATCAAACGTGCTTTCCAGCCCGGCGCGCCACGCAGCCGCATCGCTGCGGTCGGCGTGCAGCGCAGCTATCGCGGCCTGCACGTCGCTGAAGTCCGCTTCGTCTTCGTTTGTCTTCTTCTCGAAATCGGCTTCGATGAACTGCGTCCACGCCGCGCCGGTTCCATCCGGCTTGTACAGATTGCCCGAGTCGTCGTCGAACTGCGTGTCGAGCATTCGGTTCGATGGGTCCTCAATCATTGTGTAGAGGCCGAAATATGTCGGGCCGTTGCCCCAATTCACGAAGATGCGGGCGAAGGCGCCTCGAGCCGCAGGGACACCGCCGCTGCGGAAGATGTCCGCGGCGAGTCGGTCACGAATCAGCGAGGGGTCGTTGAATCCGTTTGAAAAAGTCATCTTCTTGAAGCCAAAGAAGCGCTGGTCCGCAATCGCAGGGATGTCGTCTTCGTACCGGTCAAAGTTCAAACGAAATGACAGCTTTCCAACGCCCTGCCTGTACGCGCTCTGCAATGACGAGTTGCCCTTGTACCGCATCGCTACGTCGGTCCATCTTCGGCCATCGAACTCTATCGTGACCGGGACCCAAACTGGGGTCTGATCGCTGTTCGCAGAAGGACCACCGGGACCACCGGGACCGCCGGGTCCGCCGGGTCCGCCACCCCCGCCGTAGATGTCCTCGAGATCGTCCTGCTGTGCCTGATAGTCGGCAGCCGTCATCGTAATGTCGATTCGGTGTACGACCGCAGCGTCAAAGAGCCGCTCGTAGTCCGGGTCGGCGCCTTTGCAGTGCGAGTCGTACTGCCAGTAGTCGGGGCGCTCGATGTCGTCTTCGCACAGGCCTGTCCCGCCCTCGCCGGTGTCACCTGCGCCGTCGGCGGCGGTATCGATGTTTGCGTCATTCGCATCGCTCACGCCCGAGTCGGCACCTGTCGAAGCGACGTCGTCGCATCCTGCAAAGCTCCCGACGCCGAACAGGATCAGCGCGACCGGGAGAAGGCCACGCAGGGCGCGAGCGCCGGACGGCATTCGATGCGCGGTGTCAGGTTGTGCACAAGCGCGCAGAAGCGCTCCGGCGTGCACACGTGCGTGCTCTCTGCGTCGATTCATGGTCAAACTCGTGGTAGCTATCGTGCGCGTGTCAGCGCCCCGGGACCTGACGACCATCGCGGCATCCATCACGCAAGTCCAGTGCTCCTGTCGATATCGCGCTGCTCACTCCAGAGTTCCTCAAGATTTGCCCCTGGGTTCGGCGGCGACGCGGAAGCACATTCCTGCATGGAATACCGTGGGGGAGACAGCTGCGATCAAGTGGGTTCCCGGGCCGCCACCGACTGCGTATGCTGGTGCTCGAATGACTCGGGGGCTTCTGGTGAAATCGAAGGATACTGACGATGGCTTCTCGCGCGCTGAGCTGGACGAGATGATGGCGCGGTGGCTGGCGGCGAATGAAGAAGCCGAGCAGATCGGCGACTGGGCAGGCACCCTTGGGCGCCACTACACCGACGATGCCGAATACACCTGGAATCTCGGCGCCGACGAAGACTTCGTCGCCCGAGGCCTGCAGCAGATCAAGGAGTGGGCGCTGGGCGTCCAGATGGAGGGCTTCGAAGGCTGGCAGTATCCCTACGACAAGATCCTCATCGATGAAGTGCAGGGAGAGGTCGTCGCGTTCTGGCGCCAGATCGCGCCGGTCAAGCGAAAGGATGGCAGCAACTACGAAGTGGTCGGTACCGGCGGCAGCTGGTTCAAATACGGCGGCGATTACAAATGGAGCGCGCAGCACGACTTCTTCGACTTCGGCAATGTGATGGCCCTCTTTGCGGAGCTCGCCGCTGACGGACACCTGCATCCTGCGGTCAAAGCGAAGATCAGCACGTTGGCCCGAGGCGGCAGACTGGCCGGCCACGTCAAGCGCGCCGACCGACGCTCGACACCGCAGAAGGCGCGAGGATTCCTTGCCCTCGCAAGAATCGCGGCCCTGGGCCGCTGACTCGTCGGCGGATGTTGCGAGACTCTGTCTCGCACTCTGCCAAAGGGTTTACACCCTTTGGAATCCCTGCGGAAAGCTTCGCTTTCCTTTAGGGGTAGTCGTCAACACTCCTGCTAGCGCAACGAAACCATGGCTATTCGATCAGACGAATTGCGTTGCTCGGACAGTACTTCGCCGCGGAACGTACGGCCTCTTGAAGCTCTGGCGGCGGCTCTTCAAGCAACACCGTCAGTTCCCCCGTCGTCGTCACCTGGAACACCTGCTCCGCTTCGACCATGCATTCGGCGTGGCCCTGACAGAGCTCTCTGTCGATCTCGATGCGCATCGGTACACCTCAGCGTGCGGGCGGCTCCAAGCAGCTGTCCGCATAATCGCGCAGGCCGACGGCGTTGTCGACCACCTCTGTGAAGTGTGGAGCGACAAACTCACGCAGCAGAGTGAGACACACCACAACTGCACCGAGAACGAGCGCCATCTGCGCCGTCACTTTCCACAAGGGCGATGAGTCGGTGGCACCGTCCAGGCTGCCTTCGTCGATGCCTACCCATACAGGTAACACGAAGATGAACGAGAGGCTGTAGCTCAACGTTCCAAACCACATCATGAACGCCATATCGTCATAACAGAAGAGTCGGCTCATAAATGGGTTGGCGTTCAGAACCGTCTCAAGAAACGCCATCGCGACCGGAGCGATGAGCCATGCGGCCGCGCGCATTCCGCGTGCACGAAGCCACCGGAAGGCCACCAACGTCATGGCGCAATATGTCGAGAAATACGCGCAGGTCAGGAGGTAGAGGAAGACCGGATTGTTCTCTACATTGATCGTCGTGTTGAAGCCGTAGTGCATGTGCAGCACATCAAAGAAGTACGGCGTCTGCAGGTAGTTCAGCCCAAAGGACAGGACGACAACAGACAGCGACATCTTCAGCGCTGTCGCACGATACGCAGCTGAGGTGCCCGCAGGTTTCCACGCCACAGGGATGACCACTGCCGCCAACCCAAACACCGCACCAAACAACATGCTGGCGACATCACCCCAGCCTTCGATAACACCCGACACCATCACGATCGCCGCCGCCACACCCCACACCGGTGTGTAAAGCAACCAGAACCGCTCCACTGCCGCCTTATCCGGATTCCCGGAAAAGACTCCCCCCGCACCGCTCACGGAGTTCCCCCATAAGCGACATTCAGCGTCCACACCCCAATCCGGAAGCGGCGACGCCGCTTCCGAAGGGTGCAGGGATGCAAATCCCTGCCGGGAGCGCGAGG
>JAUICO010000201.1 GCA_030427825.1 bacterium
CCGGCGGCGTGAGCGCGTTCACACACATCACTCACGTCGCGCATGCGGCCGAGAGTGTCGGGGTTCTGAACGTATACGCCGCAGACCTCTGCGCCGAATTCAGCGTTCGCGAGCTCTGCAACTACCAGATCGATGCCCAGCGTTCCCGCACGGGTGCCCATGACCGAGAGCGTCTGCGGATGTGCCTGCGCGTCGGCAACAAACACACGCCGCTTCTGGCGCGATGACGCAAAGCACATCGCCATCGCTTCTGCGGCAGCGGTCGCCTCATCGAGGAGCGACGCATTCGCAACCGGCAGGCCCGAGAGATCAGCGACCATCGTCTGAAAGTTCAGCATCGCCTCCAGACGACCCTGCGAAATCTCGGCCTGGTACGGCGTGTATTGGGTGTACCAGCCCGGATTCTCGAGGACATTCCGCAGAATCACCGGTGGCGTGTGGCAGGCGTGGTACCCGCTCCCGATCAGCGAACGAAACATCTTGTTTTTTGATGCCAACGCTTTGAGATCGCGAAGCGCTTCCTGCTCGCCTTTCGCCGGCGTGAGCGTCAGGTCCCGCTGCAACATGATCGTCGACGGGACGGTCTGCGACACGAGCTCGTCGAGCGTGGCTGCGCCGGCGACCTCCAGCATCTCAGCCAGCTCCTGGGGCCGCGGCCCGAGATGGCGTCGTGCAAACCCGTCCGAACGCGTCCCGACATCGTGGGCTGACCCGGCCTCCATGGCACCGTAAATTGCCTCTATACCCTGAGCGTCATGCGTATCTCTCATCCTACAACTCCAAACAGATCGGTGGCGTGAAAACGCCCCTCTGTCCGGTTGCCTGAGAGTTGAAGGCGAGCGCTGCGTCAGCGGGTGCTCGCCCTGCCCCTTCGGCGGGCCATCGTGCCGATCTTGACGACGGCAATGACCTCTCTCCAGAGTTCCTGCAGTGGTACGGTCCTTCTGCCTGAGCGATTCCGGGCTACGTTGCGCCTTCGGCGGGCTGATCGAACAACCTCTCTCCCATACCGCGCCGCGCTGTAGAGGCATGTGCCTGTCGGCGCAACCTCCAGGTGCGAGGCTACGTCTCGCGCTCTGCCATTGGGCTGTCTCCGCTGTCGGCGTCCACCACTACCGCACGCTTCTGCTTGCCGCAGGCAAGCCTCATCGCCTGCTCCTCTGGACTCCCCTGCGGAAAGCTGCGCTTTCCCTTGCGGGAGAGAATCTCGCTCAGGCTGTACGGGTGGTAAGCTTGTCGACAGCGTGCACCGGCGCGTGATCGCCTGCCATCAGGTGCTTGATCGCGCTGAGGACTTTGCGCTTCCGGTTGAGGCGATTGAGGTCCGCGAAGATCGGCGAGACGACATCGATCACATAGTGTCCGCCGCCGCCGACGACTTCGACCTGCGCCCCCGGGATCGCTTCGGTGATGGCTTCGGTGACGGCGGTGCAGACCGCGTCGGCGTCATGATTTCCGTGACTGTGCATTGGCAACTCCTTCCGGCGCACTTCTGGTCATCATCCGACGCCAGTCAAGCGCCGCTCGATGGCAAACAACGCGTCGGCCGCGCCCATTGGTAGCGAGATTGTGCCCTCAGGGCCCTGGGACTCGCGGGGATTGATACGGATCAGCGTGGCGCCGGCACGGGCCAGGCTCTCCGAGCAGCGGCGTACCGTCGGGACAGCGCTCCCCGCGCCGCACTCGATCACAGCAGTCCCGCGTAGATCGCGGGAATCCAGCCACGTCGAGAAAGCCGCGCTCTGGACGTCACTTCGCCGCGACACCCACGCGCCATCGTTGAACATAAGCAGGGCCGGCCTTGCGAGCTCTCCGCACGCCGGGCACGCCGGCAGGGGCGCGCTCGCCCGAAAGGTGGTCTCGTCGACTGCGACCGTGGTCTCATCGGCCGGATAGATGAGTTCATTACAGGGCCGCACGCATTGCAGGTGCATCAGCGACCCGTGGCATTCGAAGACACGGTCATCGGGGAAGCCCGCCTGCTGAAAGTGCCCGTCCACGTTGGATGTAAAGACAAAGGACTCGCGCTCGTTCGCGAGTCGCAACAGCGTCGCAAACCCGCCGTGGGGACGAGTCGCGCGATAGAGGTGAAGCCGGTGACCGTAGAAGCCCCAGGCGAGCTCCGGATCACGACGAAACCACGCCGGATTCGCCATCTGGTGGAAGGAGATCCCCAGAGAACGCAGGGGTGGATACGCGCGCCAGAAGCCGCTGTCTCCGCGAAAGTCGGGCAGCCCGGAATCCACACCCATGCCCGCACCGGCGCAGAAGACCAGATTCTCGGCTCCGGCGATCGCGTCGGCAGCCGCCTCAACGGCGCGCCCTCGGTCTGCCTCGTTCACTGTTTCATCTACCAGGTGCTGTGGCTATGGTCGCTTTCGATTGCGGGGAGGTACAGAATAGCATGCACGTACGACAAGGGGACAAGGCGGTCACGGCGGTGAGCACAGGCGCGCCGAGGTGGCATATGATGCTCGCGAGCCTGCTCGCCATCGCAGCGTACTTCGGCGGCGCCTGCGGCGACGGCAACAACACCGACGCCGGCCTCACCGACAGTGACCTGGAGGACGGCGCAGGCGATACGGCCGACACCGACGAAAGCGACAGTGCATCCGACGCGGACACGGCTACCGACGCGGACTCCGGCGGCGACACCGACGACTTCTATCCCGCCGATGAGTTCGTCACCGGCGCACAAGCTCTGGTGCTGGCAGATCCCTTCTTTGCGAGCGGCGGCGATGGGTTCGGCTACGGCGGCTGCACTCCGGCCGCGCAGGTACCGCTCGGCGCCGCGCGCCCGGGCCCCGACACAACGCTGCGCGGCGCCCACGGCGGCTTCGCGCATACAAGCGGCTACTACGCGAAAGACCCACACGTGCGCGGGTTCTCGCAGATTCGCTTCGTCGGTACCGGCGTTGAAGATTACGGAAACTTCCGGATACTTCCGACCCGTGCTCAACCGTCGCTTCCGCCGGACGGCCTTTGGACGGCTATGGACAAGGGCTCCGAAGCAGCGTCCCCCGGGTACTACACCGTGGAGCTGCCGGCCGAGTCTGTACGCGTCGAGCTGACGGCGACCGGCTGGGTGGCCGTGCACCGCTACACGGCGCTCGCGGATGGTGAGCTGTCCTTCGTGTACGACTCCGCGTCGAGCATCGCAGATCGGGGCGTCGAATTTGCGTCTACACGCACAGACGAAGGGCGCATCGTCGGGCATGTCGTCTTCGGCGGCTCATACACCGGCCGAAGCGGCCCCTTTGACGCATGGAGCGTCGCCGAATTGAGCCCCGCCCCCGGCTCCATACAACTGTGGGATGCGGACGGAGCCGTCGCGGATTCTGCCGAAGGGCTGCTGTCGGGCGCACTTGTCACCTGGGATCTCGACGAAGGCGACACTGTCGAGATGAGGATCGGCCTGTCCTTTGTAGACGAAGACCAGGCGCTGCTGCACCTGAGCGAAGTCGCCGGGCAGAGCTTTGAGGCGATTCGATCCCTCGCCGAAACCGCCTGGCAGGAGAAGCTCGGGCTTGTTCAGGTCGCGGGCGGCAGCGACCACACCCGAGCCGTCTTCTACTCTGCGCTCTACAACGTGTGGCGCATGCCGACCCGCTGGGACGGCAGCGACGGTCGCTATCGCGGCATCGACAAGGCCGTCCATGAAGTGGAGCCGGGCGAGGC
>JAUICO010000076.1 GCA_030427825.1 bacterium
TAACAACGTACGCCCTCACTCCTCTCTCAACTACGCAACTCCGGCCGAATTCGCGGCCACCACCCCACGCCACCGTGCCGAACTGGCACAAGTTTGAGAGACCACGTCACTGAAACCTGTCGATGACCGGTGTAGAAGTGGCGCCAAAAACGAACTGAGCGGCATCGATAATGCCGCTCAGTGCGTCGTCGATCAGCCGCGCTCATTGCGGCGTGGTTGTCAGTGCCCGTCGGCCCCGGCGGGTGCCTCGTGTCCTTCACCTTCGGCGTGGTCGCCTTCGCCCTCAGCGTGGTCGGCAGCACCGTGTCCGTGGTGATTGCCTTCGACCGGTCCCAGGTCGCGGATCCCACGTTCGTTACGGAGCGTCTGATTGTCTTCCAACGTCGTAATCATCCCACGGGTCGTGAAATCGATCATCGTGATGCTGAAGAACAGGGCGAGGAAGAACATGCAGACCGCCAGAATCAGCGCAATGAAGCGGTCATCGTGCAGAACGTGCATGAAGAAGAGAACCACCAGCGAGGCCTTCGCGGTCGCGATCAACAGCGCGACGCCCAATGAGAGGGCCGGCGAGATCGAGTGCAGGTCCACTGTCGTGGAGACCAAGACGGTGAGGACCGTGAGGACCATGAGCGCCCCGAAGACCGCGAGGTAGGTCTTAATGGGCGTGACGTGATGTTCGTCGTGAGCGTGTGCAGACATCGTCAGCGAACCAGGTAGAGGAGGGGGAAGAGGAAGATCCAGATCAGGTCGACAAGGTGCCAGTACAGGCCGACGTTCTCGACAGGATTGTAGTACTTCGAGTCGAAGTCGCTACGCAGGGCACGCTTGAGAAGCCATCCGAGCACAACGATGCCGGCGATGACATGGATGGCGTGCAGTCCGGTCATCGCGAAGTAGATGCTGAAGAAGAGGTCCGGGCGGCCGGGCATGACGTCATGGCTGTAGGCGTACAGATTTCCGGGCAGCAGTCCGTCGTGAATCTTGTGCGTGTACTCGAAGTACTTCACCACGAGGAACACGCAGGCGCAGAAGATGGTGACCGCGAGATAGCCTGCGAGCTTCTTGTTGTTGCCGAGCTGCGCTTCACGAACACCGAGCGCCATCGTCAGCGAGCTGAAGATCAGCACGACGGTGTTAAGCGCACCCATCGTTGTGTTGAGGTGCTCGGCGCAGGCCATCCAGGTGTCCGGATACATCCACCGGAAGAGGATGTAGGCCATGAACAGCCCGCCGAAGAACAGGAGTTCCTGACCAAGGAAGAGCCACATGCCCATTTTCGCGGAATCACTTTGCTGCTCAATTGAGTGAAAGTGATGCTGCTGAAAGGGGTGGTGATCGTGATGTGCTGATGAGCTCATGCGTTATCCATTCCCAGACGGGAGAAGTGTGAACTGCCCGGTTGAATCAAATTCAGTGAGCGGGTCCCATCGTGTGATCGATTTCGGGGAAGTCATAGGGTCCATGCTCGCAGATCGGCTGCTCATGGAAGTTGTGCTCGATCGGCGGGGTCGCCGTCTCCCACTCCATAGAGACCGCGCCCCAGGGGTTGTGCGGGCTGCGTTGTCCACCGAAGATGGACTTCAGCAGCACACCTGCCGCCGTGAACAGTCCCAGCGCCAGGACCCACGACCCGATCGTCGAGAGCTGCTGCCACGGCTGATACTGCTCAGCGTAGGTGTAGTAGCGCCGCGGCATTCCCTGTGTGCCGGCAACGAACTGCGAGAAGAAGGTGATGTTGAAGCCGATGAAGACGAGAATCGCGCTGATGTTGCCCCATTTCTCGTTGTACAGCTTACCCGTCATTTTCGGCCACCAGTGGAAGATGCCGCCTATGAACGCGATCAGCGTCCCGCCCATCATTACGTAGTGAAAGTGGGCGACGACGTAATAGGTGTCGTGAAGGTGAACATCGGTCGCAAGCGTCGACAGCAGCAGGCCGGTCAGCCCGCCGATGGAGAACAGAAACAGGAAGGAGAAGGTGTACATCATCGGCGTCGTGAAACGGATGGAGCCGCCGTACATGGTCGCGACCCATGACAGCACCTTGATCGCGGTTGGAACCGCGACGAAGAACGTCAGCGCCGAGAAGATGACCGACGCCAGAGGCGACTGACCGGACACGAACATGTGGTGGCCCCAGACAAGGAAGCCGATGATCGCGATCGAGACGCTCGAGATTGCGATCGCGTTGTAGCCGAAGATGTTCTTGCGCGAGTGCACCGTGACCAGCTCGCTGATGATGCCGAAGCCAGGCAGAATCATCACGTAGACGACGGGGTGCGAGTAGAACCAGAAGAAGTGCTGGTAGAGCACCGGGTCTCCGCCAAGCGCCGGGTCGAAGATGCCGATTCCCAGGGTGCGCTCGAGGAGCATCAGCAGCATGGTGATGGCAATTACAGGCGTCGCGAGCACCTGAATGATCGAGGTCGCGTACATGGCCCAAACGAAGAGCGGGAGCCGGCGCCAGGTCATCCCCGGTGCACGCATCTTGTGGATCGTGACGATGAAGTTGAGCCCGGTGAAAATCGACGAGAAGCCCAGAATGAAGACGCCCAGCGTGGCGAGCACAACAGAGGAAGCGCTGTCCTTCGAGTAGGGCGTGTAGAAGGTCCAGCCCGTCTCAACGGCCTTTGTAAGGATAACCGCGATAAGGAAGAGAGCGCCGATGCAGTAGACCCAGAGGCTGGCCAGATTCAGTTTCGGAAAGGCGACGTCCTTCGCACCGAGCTGGAGCGGTAGGATGAAGTTGCCGATGGACGCCGGAATCGACGGCACGAGCACCAGAAACACCATGATCGCGCCATGCAGCGTGAACAGCTTGTTGTACAGGCTCGGATCCTTGGTGAGGACGGGGTCCGGGCTGAACAACTCCAGTCGGACGGCGATCGCCAGGAGGCCACCGATCAGGAAGAAGGTGAGGATCGCACCGAGGTACATGATGCCGATTCGCTTGTGATCGACGGTGAAGATCCACGACTTCAACCCCCTGGTGGCGTTGAGGTAGTTCTTTTCTTCGTGTCCGCTGCTCCCGTGGGAATCAGCGCCAATTGCTGTGGAGGACATGGATGTACTCTGAATCGAATCCGCGCACGGCCTGCGCGGACAGGAGGGAAATTACTGTAGTGTCTTGATGTACTCGACCAGACCCATGATCTGATCTGGGGACAGCTGTCCGGCGTAGGTCGGCATCGTTCGAGGATACCCGTTCACAATCTTGGCCTGGGGTTCCATGATCGATTCACGCAGGTAGTCTTCGTCGACCATCACCGGAGCTCCGCCTTCAATGGCTTCTTCACGTCCGAAGACACCGTTGAGTGCCGGGCCTGTAAGCCGCTGTCCTTCGACGGAGTGGCAGGCAGGGCAGCCGGCGCGACCGAAGGTCATCTCGCCGAACTCCGCCAACGTACCCATACTTCCGTCGTCTACGAAGTCGCGCCCGGAGCTGATGGCAGCCTCCCAGTCTTCCGGCGGAACGACGATGACCTTGCCAATCATGTTGGAGTGACCGGTACCACAGTACTCGGTGCAGAAGATGTCGAAAGAGCCGAGCTCTGTCGCCTCAAACCAGAGGACGGTATAGCGGTACGGCAACACGTCGCGCTTGATGCGGAATGCCGGCACGTAAAAGCTGTGCAGCACCGCCATGTCGTCAGGCGAGGTCTGCTCGGAGGACATGATCAGGCGTATCGGTTGGCCGAGCGGCACGATGAGCTCGTTATTTCCGACATCACCGGTGTGGTAGGTGAAGTTCCAGCCCCACTTGTAGCCGGTCACGTGGACGTCCGTCGCGTTCGCAGGCGGGATCAGCATGCTCATGTAGCCTTTGAAGCCCCAGGCAAACATCACGATTAGCAGGAAGCTCGGCAGGATGGACCAGGCGAGCTCCAGCTTCGTGTTGCCTTCCAGTGGCGACGTGCGATCGTCGTCGGAGCGCTTCTTATACTTCACCGCGAAGTAGATCATCGTGCCGACAATCGCGACGAAGAAGATGACCATGGTCCAATAGATAAAATAGAAGAGCGCGTCGTGACTCTTAGCGAAAGTCGACGCCTGTTCCGGCAACCAGAAGGTCTTAGCGATCAATGTGGAGAGCATTTCTGCGTTCTCTCGTTATCAGGCCGTAGCCATCTTGCGACGCATGTCGCGAAGCCAAAGGATTCCAAGAAGCCCGCCGAGCAGCAGGACGGTGAGAAGCCCACCGAGCCGCATGATGCCGAAGGCGTATGGAACGTAGGAATTTCGGTCCGGGTCGTAATGAAAGCAGCGAAGGATGAAGCGATCCACCACGGAACCGACTCGGCCCTCTCCAGCTTCCACGATACCAAATCGGAGGTCTGACGGGCTGTACGTGATCCCATACAGATACCGCGCGATTTTTCCGTCGGGCGCAAGCATGAACAGCGCTGCGCCGTGAGCGTACTCTCCCGTCTCCGGGACAAACTGATATTGGAAGCCGACCTGGTCGGCCAGCGCGCTGATCTCAGCCTGATCGCCTGTAAGGAATGTCCAGTCGACATCCGAACCCCGGCCCAGGTCGCTCAGATACGTCGAGCGCTTCGCCGCCGCGAGGGTAGGGCCTTCCTCAGGGTTGATGCTGAGGGTGACGATTCGGTAGTTGTCGCCCGGTGCCCATGGCATGCGCTTGAGACCGTCAATCAGTCCATTCAGCTGCAAGGTGCAGAGCATCGGGCAGCTATAATAGTTCAGTGTCAGAATCACCGGTACGTCGCCGCGCACATAGTCACGCAATGTGACGTCGTTCCCTTCATGGTCGACGAAGGCCAGGTCCAAATCCACGTACTCGCCGAGGCGCTCGACGATGTCGACGTTCTCAAGCTCCGGCGGCGTAGGTTGCGCCCATGCGAAGCCGCCAAACAGCAGACTGCTTGCGATCATGAGCGATGAGGCGAGGACTCGTGGGTTCATGGCGTTGCCGCCCCCGTCTTCAGGGGTTTGAGGGAGCCATCAGAGACTCCGCCGAAGGCAGACCCGGAACCGTTACGGTCTCAGCTTCTGCAGAAGGGGTGGATGGGTGTGCGCCAAGCGCGGATGGGTTTGCAAGCAGCGCGTCAATCGCGTTCTCGATCGGAATCGAGAAGGTGCCGCTCTCTTCATCATGCCCATAGTTCAAAAGGCGTTGCGCGTTGGACTCGCGCAGCTCGATCAGGCGTGTGTCCACGTCGGCATTCTGTGTCGACTCCTGCTTTGCGAGCCAGGATGTCGTCATTCCGGCAAGCAGCAGCCCGATCAGAACGATCACGCCGACGAGGGCGATGATCAGAATGATAAAGGGAGTCCCGGGCGCGTCATCAAGTTCCGGCGCGAGCTCATCCTGTCCGTGTGCGTTATCACTCACGTCCGTCCCTCAGAGGTTCTCATACGACAGTGACTCCGGCAGGCGCGGGTCACGGACCGGTACGATGGGGTGGCGGCGGAAGGCGAAGCCCCAGGCCGCAATGAAGATTCCGCCGATGCCGATGAAGGCGAAGAAATCGTTGGCGGTAAGGGTCAGGTCAGCGTCAAAATTCGGCTTCACCTGCCAGTACAGGTCGACGTAGTGCATCACCAGGAGCCACACCGAACCAAACACCAGGGTCTTGCTCCATCGCTTCGTCCAGCGAGTAAGGAAGAAGAAGAAGGGCAGAATGAAGTGACCGATCAGCAGGGCGAAGGACACGGGTCGCCACGCACCGCGGAAACGGGTCGCGTACCACATCGTCTCTTCCGGGATGGAGCCGTACCAGATGAGGAAGAACTGGCTGAAGGAGACGTAGGTCCAGAAGACCGTGAATCCGAGCAGCATCTTTCCTACGCCGTGCATGTGCTCAACGCTCATCGTACCGCGGTCATGGCCGCCGTTGCGAAGCGCGACGATGACGATCGCCATGAAGGCGAAGAGCCCGACCTGGCTGCCGGCGAAGTATACGATCCCGAAGATGGTGGAGAACCAGTGCGGGTCGGTCGACATGTTCCAATCGAACGACGCGAAGGTCGCGGACAGCGACATCACGAGCAGCGCAGGAGCGCCAAGCATCTGCAGACGGCGGGTTGTAGACGCCGAGCCGTCGGTGTCCTGGGAGACCGACTTGCGCTGGTAATACACCGCGATCACGCTCCACATCACGAAATACGCAACGGCGCGTGCAATGAAGAAGCCGCTGTTCAGGTAGGGCTGCTTCCACGCAAGAATCGGATCGTGGTCGGCGGCACCGGGGTGCGCCCAGTGAAAGATATCCTCCATTCCGAGCACGATCGGAACGAACAGGACAGCCATCACCGGAATGGTCAGCATCAGGGCTTCAGCAACGCGTCGAATCGCAACATTCCAGCCCGAACGGACCAGGAAGTTGATGATCACAAAGAAGATCGCGCCGATGCCAAAACTGAGGAAGTACAGGTAGCTGACAAGATAGGCGGTGTTCTGTGCGTGGTGGTCTCCCATCACGAAATTCAGAACAAGGCCAAGGACGCCTACCACCAGCCCGATCAGGGGCAGCTTGGCGAAGCCCGTTTCGGACTTGAGCGTCAGCTCGTCGGCTGTTGGAATGCTTACTGCGTGTGCGTGGGCCATCGTTGGTTCACCACCCGTTTGACTGAAGGACGTCAGCCGGGACAGCGTCTCGCGCTGCTCCCTGCGTCAGCTGCAACGCTTTGACGTACGCCGCGATAGCCCAGCGATCGCTGAGCGGAACCTGCGAGCGATACGAAGGCATCGTGCTGAATCCTTCGGTAATGATTTCATACACCTGACCCACCGAACGGGAGCGGCGCTCCTCGTCGTGGAAGGTCGGAACATTCCAGGTCATCGCGCGCTGTCGCACGATTCCGTTTCCGTCGCCCACAGAAGAGTGGCACGGCGTACAGAAGATCTCATAACGTTCCTGACCGCGCACCAGCAGATCGCGCGTCAGTGGCATCGGAGTCTCGGTCGCGTAGGTGTCGCCGACCCGACCGGTCAACTCCACTTCGCTGTACTCCGGCTCCGCCTCGCGAACCGTGCCTTCGACCCTCGGCCTCATGGCTCGGCCGTCTTCGAAGAACGAGAAGGGCTCCTGCGCGGTCAGATATTTCTGATTGTCCATATTCCAGTTGATATGGACCGGCGGCGCTTTTCGCGTCGCTCCACGGCACGCGGACTGCGTAGCAGCCAGCAGCATCGTGGCGGCGATGAGCAGCAGAAGGTGGCGCGTATGATGCGATTTCAACATCGTGTTCATCCGTCGATGAGCTCGACGTGGGACGCGCCCAGCTCCCGAAGGAACTGCACGGTCTTCGCCGTGTCGAAGCGGGGATCACCCGCCTCGATCGAAATAAAGAAGCGATCGTCGGTGACACGCTCAAAGCGCTCCGACTGAAAAAGCGGGTGGTAGAGCATGGGCAGCTTGTTCAGCGCCAGCATCCCGAACACGGCGCCAAAGGCGCCGAAGAGCACGGAAAGCTCAAACATGATCGGTACGAAGGCCGGCAGACTGAACAGCGGCTTCGCGGAAATGACCAGCGGATACTCGACCACCGAGACCCACCACTGAAGGAGGGTCGCGCAGGCGGTACCGGTCAGCCCGCATACGAGGACAATCCACGGTACTTTGGACATGCTCAGTCCCATCGCGCCGTCCAATCCGTGAACCGGGAAGGGCGTGTGCGCGTCCCACTTCGTGAAGCCCTGATCTCGGACTTTCTCGCAGGCGTGGAAGATTTCAGGGGCCGTCGTAAACTCGGCCAGAGCTCCCCAATGTGCACTCATCAGTGACCTCCTTCATCGTGACCATCGTCGCCGTTTTCGGCGTGGGGATGGTGATGTGGGTCCGCGGCCGGTGTCACCGCTTTTACCTCAGCGATTGCAACAGCCGGCAGGAAGCGAAGGAAGAGGCAGAACATCACGAGGAAGAGCCCGAAGCTGCCCAGAAAGGTAGAGACGTCCCAGAATGTGGGATGGAAGTAGTCCCAGCTCGAGGGAAGGAAGTCGCGATGCAGCGAGGTCACCGTGATGACGAAGCGCTCGAACCACATTCCGATGTTCACGAAGATGGACGCCACAAAGAGGATGTACACGTTCGTGCGCGCCTTCTTGAACCAGAAGATCTGGGGCGTGATGACGTTGCAGCTGACCATCGTCCAGTACGCCCAGGCGTAGGGGCCGAACATTCGATTCACGAAGGCGTACGACTCGTAGGCGTTGCCGCCGTACCAGGCGATGAAGAACTCCATCGCGTAGGCGTATCCGACCAGTGAGCCCGTCAGCAGGATGATCTTCGCTGTGTTCTCAAGATGTCGCGTCGTGATGATGTGCTGCAGGTTGAACAGCGACCTGACAGGAATCATCAGGGTCAACACCATCGCGAAGCCGGAGAAGATGGCGCCTGCGACGAAGTAGGGCGGGAAGATTGTGGTGTGCCAGCCGGGAAGCTGAGAGACCGCGAAGTCGAAGGATACGATGGTGTGAACCGAGAGAACGAGCGGAGTCGAGAGGCCTGCCAGGATCAGGTAGGCTCGCTCGTAGTTCTGCCAGTGTCGGTTGGACCCGCGCCATCCAAGGGCGAAGAGGCCGTACAGCTTCTTAGCCAGCGCTCCCTTCGAGCGGTCGCGCATCGTCGCGAGGTCGGGAATCAGGCCCGTGTACCAGAACAGAATCGAGACCGTTCCGTAGATACTTACCGCGAAGACGTCCCAGAGAAGGGGGCTGCGGAAGTTCGGCCACATGGCCATCTGGTTCGGCAGCGGAAGCAGCCAGTACGCCACCCACACGCGTCCGACGTGCACACCGGGGAAGATCAGCGCGCACATTACCGCGAAGATCGTCATCGCCTCTGCGGCACGGTTGATTGAGGTCCTCCACTTCTGACGGAAGAGGAAGAGAATCGCAGAGATCAGCGTACCGGCGTGACCGATACCGACCCAGAAGACGAAGTTTACAATGGCCCAACCCCAGCCGACCGGGTTGTTCAGTCCCCAGATGCCGGTGCCCTTGTAGATCAGGTACGCGAGGCTGACGCCAAGCAGACCGAGCAACATGAGACCAATACCGAAGACGACTTTCAGGGCGGTGGGCGCCGGATCTTCCATCGGGCGCGCAACAGCCTGCGTAATGCCCGCAAAGCTGTCGTCGCCGAGGATGAGCGGAGCTCGCCCGTCAACGGGGTCGAAATTCGAGTTGTCCGTAATCGTGACTGCCATGTGTCAGACCAGTTCCGGATTCGGATTGCGGATTTTTGCGAGATAGGTCGTGCGCGGCTTCGTATTCAGCCACTCAAGAAGACCGTAATTGGTGTCGCGGCCCTTCGACTGGGAGACAGCCGAGTTCGGGTTGTTCACGTCGCCGAAGACGATGGCGTCTGTGGGGCAGGCCTGCTGACAGGCCACCACAATCTGCCCGTCCGGGATGATCCCCGTACCGTGCTTCTTCGCTTCAAGCTTCGCGGCGCTGATGCGCTGCACGCAGTAGGAGCATTTCTCCATGACGCCGCGATGTCGAACCGTGACGTTCGGGTTGCGTGCCAGCGTGATCAGCCGGTTGTCCTGATAGTCCTCCTTCGCGAACGCGAAGAAGTTGTAGCGCCGTACCTTGTAGGGGCAGTTGTTCGCGCAGTAGCGCGTGCCGATACAGCGGTTGTAGACCATGTCGTTCAGGCCCTCGGGGCTGTGAACCGTCGCTGCGACCGGACACACCTGCTCGCAGGGCGCATTTTCGCAGTGCATACAACCGACCGGCTGCGACACGACCTCGGGGCTCTCGGGATCGCCGGTGAAATACCGGTCGATGCGAATCCAGTGCATCTCGCGACCCTCGAGCACACGCTGCTTGCCGACGACCGAGATGTTATTCTCAGCCTGGCAGGCAACAACGCAGGCGTTGCAGCCGACACAGGTGCTCAGGTCGATGGTCATGCCCCACTGCTGTCCGTGCCGCGCGTTGGGCTCCGTCCAGAGTGAGTTGATCTTGCCGGCCTGCATGAGGTCGTCATCACGGACAAAGTCCGGGTGATGGCGGAACTCTTCAAGCGTGGCTTCGCGGACCAGCGGTCGCGCGTAGTATTCAACGTCGCCGGGAACCAGGCTGCCGTGATCCTGCGTGGTCGCCAGCTTGTAGCGTCCGCCCGCGTTCTGCACTGTTGCCCGCGCGATCCACGGAGAGTTCGCGGACCGGATGGGGTTCACGTTTCGACCGGCGCCCTCGGCGACAATGCCGATACTTCGGCCGTATCCGATGGGCAGCACGATGGTCTTGTCGGCGACCGCGGGGACCACGAAGGCCGGAATCTCGACCTCAGCGCCGTTCGCTGACAGACGAACAAAGTTCACCTTCTCACGACCGTACTTCGCGCCGCTGCCGTAGCGCAGCCCAAGCTCGTCGGCGGTAGCCGGGCTCACCAGAGCGGCGTTGTCCCAGGTCAGCTTCGTGACAAAGTCCGGCAGCTCCTGCAGCCACGGGTTGTTCACGTAGCGGCCGTCGAAAATCTTCGTGTCGAGCTGGAAGTTCAGCTCATAGTCGCCGCCCGCCGGGTTCGAAGCGAAGTTTGCCGCCTCAAGGATGCCTGCCGCCTGTACGGACTTCGCGCTCGGACGCGCTGCCGGAATCAGACCGTCGCGCAGCCAGGTGCGCCAGGTTCCTGCCGGGTCGTGCTGACGATCAGCGCTGAGCCAGGTTGCCTGCACGATGGACATCGCGTCGGCTTCGCTGCCGTCTCCCGTGATCTGATGCAGGAACTCGATATCCGACTTCGAGATGTACAGCGGCGCTATCAGCGGCTGCTGAATGACACCGGTTCCGTCCGCGGAGAGCAGGTCGCCCCACGCTTCAAGCTGATGGCACTGCGGAATGTGCCACTTCGAGACTTCGGCCGTCTCATCGCGGTAGTAGCCGAGGTGGAAGCTGTTCTCGACGGCGGCGATCGCCTCCGCCATGCCCGTTCCACTTGCATCGTACGCCGGGTTGGCGCCCGCGATGATGAGAGTCGTGATGCCGGACGCCAGCGCGTCCTGAAGATCCGCGAGACCGCCGGCCTCGATGTACGTCGGCTCTTCACGAAGCTGCACAACGGCGCCGGCGCCGCCGACTGCGTTCAGTGACTGATTGAGGGCCAGCGCGAGGGCGTGGACCCACGCAGGCTGACGCTCGCCGACCATCACGACCGCGCTGCCCACATTGGCGGCGAGATCCGACGCCATTGCCGCGATCAGCTCGCCGCTTCCTGCGGGCGCCGAGGCGCCGGCGAGGGCCGCACCCACTCCGACCTGGTCCGACACGCCGCCGCTGAAGACCTGCTGCGCGAGCGCTTTCAGCACGCTGCCGACCTCAGAAGCCGGGATGTGCAGGTGGTGGTCCGCTGTCGAGCCCGTTGCAGAGAACGAAGGCTCCACCACGTACAGGCGGTTCATCTCGTCGGTCGGGGTCTGAACTCGTCGACCGGCAGCGAACCCACGCGCGTTGGCGATGGCATCCGGCTCGGTACCCGCGAAGTCGCAGTCGAGGGACACGATGACCTTAGCACGGCTCAGGTTGTAGGAAATCGTAGCGCCGTCGCCGCACGCCGCGCGCAGACCGGCGAAACGGTTGCCACGAACAATGGGGTCCCCGACGAAGACCTGCAGCTGCGGCAGGGCCTGCTGAAGCTCACGCACCTGGCGCGCCAGAGTTGGCGAAGGGCGCCCATCAACAACGAGCGCTGTGCCGGCACCACCGTTTGCGCGGAGCGCGGTGCGTGCCTGCTCCATCGCTTCGTAGGCGTCAGCCCACCTGGCGGCGTTGCCGTCGTGCCAGGGCTGGTTGCTGCGACTGCGGTCGTAAATGTTGAGAATCTCAGCCTGCGCAAAGGGAGACGTGCTGCCTCCAGTGCGGGCATCGCGAGGATTGCCGTCAACCTTGGTCGGGCGGCCATCGTACGAGGTCACCAGCGCAGGCACGACCGTGCATGCCGACCAGAGGCCCGTCGCGTAACGCTCAGGTACACCCGGGATGCGGTCTTCCGGACGCTCTGCGAAGGGCAGAATGTTCTCAGAGGACTTTCGCAGGCATCCTGTAAGTCCAACGCCGGTCATGGCGGCGGACGCCCCCATGATCTGCATGAACTGACGACGTTCGATGCCGGTGGGCTCTCGCTCCGTGGTTCCTTCAGGGAACTCGTGGTGGAGCTGCTCGATCGCGTCAGGCGCAGCGTTCAGCTGGTCGAGGCTGCGCCACTGGCGCTTCGGGCTGTTCTTTGAGTTGCTCATCGGTGACACCCGGAGCAGTGCTGCGGCGGATTCACGTCGCGGGTGCGATGAGGATCCTCAGAAGGGTTGTAATCGTTGTTCGCCACGTCCCAGTCCATGTTGGTGATCTGGTCGTGAGGACGGAGGTTGGGCTCGGGATCGCGATGGCAATCCAGACACCAGCGCATGCTCAGCGGCTCGGCCTGCCGCACTTCCACCATGCGGTCGACGCGACCGTGGCACGAAGAGCACCCGACACCGGCGGCAAGATGGACGCTGTGATCGAAGTACGCGTAATCCGGCAGCAGGTGGACGCGCACCCACGGAATCGGCTCACCCGTCTCAGCGCTCTGACGTACGGTCTCGAGCCGCGGGCTCTCCGTCTGCACCTGCGCGTGGCAGTTCATGCATGTCGACGTCGGCGGAATCGCCGCGTGCGGACCCTGCTCCACCGTATTGTGGCAATAGCGACAGTCCATGCCCAGATTGCCTGCGTGCAACGCATGGCTGAAGGGCACCGGCTGCTCAGGCTGATAGCCGACGTCGGTGTAACGCGGAGACCACGTGTACCAGATGAGAAAAATCAGAGCGACCGTTACCACCGGCATGCCGGCAGCAAGTACCATAGGCACTCGGTTCGTCCATTTCGGGAAAATGACCGCCATGTTCAGCTCACCGCGAGCGGGCGTAGGGTGTCAAACAGGCATCCACACAGCCGATCACCGGCGACGGGGCCGCCGCGGAATGTGGTCAGATTGCGTTGGACGAGTTGCATAGGAATCGTTGAATCGTCAGCGAATCGAAAACTCTACGAAGAGACACTCTCACCTGGCTCGTTCTCTGGACCCGCTCAGCGCCTGAACCGAACTGCGGAAACTCTCTCGACCCAACGGGAAGAATCGCTTTTCCTCTGCTTCGGTTTTCGGCGCGAAAGTGCTGATTATTCAGCGCATTTCGGCGGGTCGGGGCCGGCTGGTGGCCTCAAACCGCGCGGAACCTAGCACCGGGCCAGAGACGGTGCAACCAACTTATTCCCGTGGGAAGTCAACTCTTGGCGGAGTGGAAAAAAGCCTTTCAGCACGGTGGAATAGCTCGTGTGAAGCGTCCCCTTTTGCCGGGTCGAAAAAGCTCCGAACGCGATGACTTCGATCGACGATCGTGATCCCACCCCACGCGACCGGATCCTCCGGAATCGGATCAGGAAGGCCTGCGCTGTCTGACCACACCGTGAAGGAATCTCGAATCGAAGCCCGAAAATCCTCCGCGTCCGTGCCGCTGATATCGATGATCCGCCACAAGCTCGGCTCGATATCATGAGCCACAATCCGCGCTCGAATGTCCGGCGCGCCGTCGATCACCATCGTCACCAGACGCACCCTGGAACGCATGCGACGCACCTTATTATACAACAGGTCCATTCTCTTCCACGACATCTCGCAGCGCGGACCACAGTCGGCGCTGTGAAATGACACCACATGCACCCGGTTCGAGAACTCTCGGGAATCCCAGACACCGCCGGTCTGGTCCGAGGCGACCAGCAGCGGCAGCTCGCTCAACTGCTGAGGGGGATCCGGAATATGGCGCGTGCACGGTCGCGTCAGCGTAATGAACGCCAGGCCGATGACCACGGCCCAGGCCCAGGGATTCTGCCACCACGCAAGATCATCGAGACTGCGGCCGCTCATGGCCCCGCCGGTCCTCGCCTGTCTCTCCGGGGACGAATCTGCCATCTACAGCGACTGCAGGAGAGCGACGTCGAGGACCAGCGCTCCAATCAGCGCCGGCAGGTACGCGAGCGTCGAAAGAAAGAAGCGTCGGGCCCAGACCTTGCCCGAGCTCTGCTCAAAGCCCCAGACACAAAACACGAAAAAGGCCACGCCCAGCGCTGTCGCGATGACAAAGTAACCATAGCCGGCGACCCCGAGAGGAACGAGAAACAGCGACGCCCCGACCATCGCAGCGCTGTACGCCACCGCCTGCGCCTTCGCGTTGTCGTCGCCGCGCACTGAGGTGAGCACCTTGATGCCGGCGCGCTCGTATTCCGCCTTTCGGTATATCGCGATCGCGATGAAGTGCGGGATCTGCCACAAGAGCAGAATCAGAAAGAGCATCAGGCCGACCGCGTCGATACGGCCGGTCGCTGCGGTCCAGCCCAGCAGCGGAGGCGCTGCACCGGGAAAGGCGCCCACTATCAGCGCCGCCGACGAACGACGCTTCAGCGGTGTGTACAGGAGAACGTACGAGAGCAGGGCGGCTGCGCCGACCCCCGCCGTCAACGGGTTTGCGCTGATCCAGAGCAGCACCACAGAAATCGCGCCGGCGATGCTGCCGCCCACAAGCACCACAATCGGTCGCATGCGCCCTGCGGGCAGCGGGCGGTTTCGCGTGCGAGCCATGAAGCGGTCACTGTCGCGCTCAAGATACATGTTCAGCGCGTTGGCCGCAGCCACGCAAAGTGCCGACGCTGCCAGAATCGCCAACACACGGGCAAAGCTCAGGGAATGCTCGGCGAGGGCGATCGCGCCGGCGCTCATCAGGACACACATGAAGGTGATGCCCGGCTTCGCCAAGGTCATGATGTCCGAGCCGAGCCCGGGTGCAGCTCGCTTGCCGACCGCTTCCGCGCCACCGCTCACGTGCCCGCTCCCTGCGCGAGGCCCGATTCGAACGTCAGCGCCACCAGGGAACACCACACCAGGGTTGCCGCGAACAGGTGCAACAACTGCATCGCACCCGGGGCCGAAAGAAGAATGTTAGCCACGCCGATCGCGACCTGAGTCGTAACCAGCGCTCCGGCGACCAGGGCCGCGCGCTTCACACCCGGCGCCTCGCTCGTCGAAGCGATGGACAGGGCGGTGACGCACATGAACACAGCGGCGAAGATACTGAGCATCGGGTGAATGATACGCACTCGCACAAGAAACGGTGCGCTCGCGCTCGAAGTCTCACGGAAGCGTTCTGCGACTCCTCCGCTGTTCTCGGCGATGGGATACAGGGTGTCGCCGAGGGCGGTCACTGCCCCACTCATGCTCACAATAACAAGCGATACAGCGCAGATAAGGAGCAGGGTCTTTCGCCAGCCCCAGGCGCCGGCCAGGAGCCGCCGCCCACTTCGTGCGCTCCAGATGGTCGCCATCAGGGCGGCCAGCAGAATGAAGGTGTTTACCAGGTGAATGGACATCGAGATCGCACGTGCCGACGAGTCGTTGTCATCGACCAGCCCAAAGAGCACCAGACCGGCGCCGATCAGCGCCTCAGTGAGGATAAAAACCACGGAAAGCACCGCGGCACGGCGCACCGGCGCACCGCGTTCCCACCAGCGGAACGCCAGCCATGCGATTCCGACGACGAAGATCAAACTGAGACCGCTCGTCAGGCGATGCGTAAACTCGATAGCCGTCTCGATGCTGTGGGCTCGCGGCACCACGTCGCCGTGACAGGTCGGCCAGTGCTTGCCGCAGCCGGCGCCGGAGCCGGTAACCCGAACCCACGCGCCGTACACGATCACCGCGATGGTGTACGCGAGCGTGACCCACGCCATTCGCACGAAACGACGCTGCCGCTGGGGATCAACCACTGTAGTCCATCTCGTCGCCGCGCAGCATGCGGCACCAGGAGTCGATCGCCTTGTATGCGTTCGAACACGCCTCGTGGTCGATATTGCGGCGAACGCCGCGGGCACGGCACTCCGCGACGCCGAAGGATGGCCCATCGATTTCGTCGCTCACGGCGAGGCAGTACGCAGTGTGGTCCTGCGTCTCCAGGCACTCGGTCGTCACGCGGGTAACGTACTCATCGCAGAGCGCTTTGACGCCCCGGCACTCCGAAGCCCAGCGCATCGCGCTGTCGACACAGTCCTCAGGGGACATCGCCCGCTGCTGCCAGACCGGCGGATTGTCCGGGTCTTCGATGGTGTGTTTTACGTACGAGAGAAAGCGTGTGTAATTGATCGCCAGGCCGACCGCGAGGAGGGTGGCGACGCCGAGAACGGCGAGAACCACCCACACGCCCGTACGACCGGCGCGCTGTCGGTCGATTGCACCCGCGAGCCCGGAGCCCGCATCGGCGTCGGTATCCACCGCGTTGGCGCTCCCGGTAGAGGCCGATTCGACCGAATCACTCACCTGCGTCTCCGTCGACTGCGTTCGGCGCCCAGAGCACCTCTTCGCTGCCTGCGAGGGCAACCGCAGCGCGACCCCAGACAAAGAAGGCGTCGCTCAGCCGATTGATCCATGCCGTCGCGAGGGAGTCGATGTCTTCGCCGCCCTCAATCGCCGCGAACAGGACGCGCTCGACGCGCCGGCATACGGTTCGGCACAGGTGCAGAGCCGCCGACACCGCGCTTCCGCCCGGCAGGACGAAGCTGCGTAGTGGCGCCAGGTCTTCGTTGAAGCGATCGATGTCGCTCTCAAGGCGCGCGATGTCCGACTCACGAATCCTGGGCTGCTTCGGGTGCACATCCGCGGGCAGGGTGGCCAGGATGCTGCCGAGATTGAAGAGCTCGTGCTGTACACGGTGGAGTATCGCGTCCAGGCCGGCGAGGGCGTCGACGCCGCTGCGTGCGATCTCGGCGCGCGCGATCCCCACGCACGCATTCAACTCGTCGACTTCGCCGTAGCTTGCGATACGGGAGCTCGCCTTGGAAACCAGCTGTCCGCCCACAAGGCGCGTGCCACCTGCGTCCCCTTTTCGGGTGTAGACGCGATTGATTGCGACTCGCTGCGGTTCGTCGAATGCGGGATCGTCTGACATTTCAGTCTTCTCGGCAGAGCACGAACCAGCTGTTCATCGACTTCTCTTCACGAAAGGCCTCGCCGATCGTCACGTGGGCCGATACCCGACGCATGAAGTCGCGGGTCTTGTTGTACACAAAGGTCTGCAGCCCGCTCGTGTTCGGCTTCACCTTCGGCCAGCCGGGGGCCACGTCGGCGTCAGGTACCTTGAAGTAATTGACGACGACAGCGCCACGGGCCTCCCACTCGGGGTTTCCGGCCGTCGCGTGGGCTACGAAGAAGCCGGGTCCGATGAACTTACGCGTCGAGCCTTCGTTGTAGCCGAAGAGACGGTCGGACTCGCCGGCGGGTCGGCACATCGGCTTCTGAAATCGTTTGAAAACAGGAAGCGTGTTTCGTCCGTGATGAGTGACCTGCGTCAGGTCGCTCACGTTCGGCGGCACGAAGTAATCAAGGGAGAGCGGCGCCGACGCTTCGGCCAGCTGCCAGAGGCGACTCTGCTCCTTCTTGCCGAGGCTCATCGCCGCTTCCAGGCGCACGTCGTGGCTCTGAGCGTCAAGCCATGCGGCGATCTCTGTGATCGACGCGTCGTCTTTTAGAATCATCTCGGCGAGGGACATCTGTGGCTCCGAATCCGTGTAGAAAAAATGCGCCGTGTCCATACTACCGGCGTCCCTTCGCGCAAGAGCGAAATTGCGGACCACCCCGGCGAGCGGAGGGGCGGGCATGTTCCAATCGCCGCATACATTGCGACCCCTCCATGCGGCGGACTCCGGACGATTATCGCGTACATGAATGCGGAAATCGCACGTGTCGACATCAATAGACCTTGCGGTCCATGAAGCGGGGCCGAGGTTGGCTTCGGGACGGGAATGCATCCCGGACCGGGAGTCCATATGAAGCTGAAGAGTAGAATCCGAAGGGGCCTCAACGCCGCGCGAGTCATCGCGTTGGTACTTGTCGCGTTGGTACTTGTCGCCGGCTGCGGCGCTGATGAGGAGCTTGAGCCTGCGGTGCCGGCAGAGATCGACAGCGGTGGCGCCACGCTCGTCACCATTGAAGAAGGCAGCCTCACTGCGCTGCGCCCGCAGAGCGCGAGCGAACGTCGAGCCGCAGTAGGCGCCTATCTCGCTGCCAACGCCGAGCGCTTCTCCGCCTCGCCTGACGCGATCTCGGGGCTGGAGTTTGCGGCGGGCTTTGAAGACGAGCTGGTCGAGAATGAAGATGGCCGCAGCTATCACCTGGTGGCGCTGCACCAGTCTCATGTGGGCGCGCCGATCATTGATGAGCTGCAGATGGCCGCCTTTCTGGACGACCCGGACGGCGGTCTGCTTCGCCGGGTGCGTGGTCGACTCTACGACGTCAGTCAGCTGCCGACGCCGCCTGAGGTCGGCGAGCGTGATGACGTGTACGACGTGGTTGGTGACCTGATTGAAAGCTACGGACTCTCCGCCGATCTGACCCGGGTCAGCCCGACGCCGGTGATCTCGGTGGCGCACGACATCTCCGGGTTCCTCGTGTCGCATTTCGAAGTCTCAGAAGACGGAGGGCACCACGATTTTCAGGCGGTCGTCGACCCGCGGGATGAGACCTACGCCATCATCCACAACTCACCGCCCTGTCGATTGGCGGCGATTCCTGAGGACGTTACGGTGACACCCGGCGAGCCCATCACCTCCGACCCGCCCGGCCTCGAGGGCGTACGCTCCATCCGTGTCCACGCGGTGCAGCTCAGCGACGCCGACGACAACAACGTCGCACCGATCACACCGGCCCAGGTGAGCCGCTGGCTGCGCGCGGCCAACAGTGTGTGGACGCCGCAGGCAGGCATTCACTTCGAGTTCGATGATTCCGCGACTTCGCCGGACTTTGAGCGGTGGCGGGCGACAAGGCTGAACACGTTGCCCGCGAATGATGACGAGCACGCCACCTATCGCAGCGTCGCCAACGTCTGGGCGCTGCTCTTTCATCATGACAAGTTGGTGGTCTTCTTTCGCGCAAACGGCGGCTACGGCTTCAGCTGGGGCGCACCGTCGAACTACTTCGTGTCGATGCCCTCATTCACCGACACTGCCATTTACAAGCCTGCCGATGGCGGCTGGGTCCCCAATGAGACTCTGCTCTCTCATGAGCTTGGCCACTACTTCGGCCTGGCCCACACCTTCGGCGGTGGCAACTGCAGCGCAGCACGGCCCGACACTCACGACGGCGACCGCGACGGGCAGGACCCGGAGGAAACCGCCGACGACGTCGGCGATACTAACGCTGACATGACCGACACCTGCTACCCCACGGACTCCCTCACCTGCGCGGCCGGCTCCGTCACTTGGAACGACTTCGTCTGGACACCGCCCTGGACGAACGTGATGAGCTACCACGACTGCCTGCCCGAGACCTTCAGCGACGACCAGGTTGACGTGATCAACCGGACCCTGCAGCACCCGGTCCGAGCGCTGCTGGTCCACTAGATCCGCACGGTTTCCGGCCGGCGGCGGTGCACGTTCAACTGCAAATCACGCGCGCGCCGGCGGGTGCGGGACGGCTGGTCCAAACCGACCCGCGGGCCGCTCATCTCGGCTTGACCACTGCCAGGTCGAGGAGTACCCGCTTGCCGTCCCATCCCACCGTGGATTCCCAATGGATCGCGTCAAGAAAATCCTGAACCGCTGGTCGACCGATCAGCTGATCACCGGCATCGAGTTCAAAGACTGGTTCGCGATGCTCGCCAAGAATGACTTCAAGGTCAGCCCTGCCTATTTTCACCGCGCTGCGTGGATCACCGGCTGGAGCCTGCCTTCGACGATCTTCGGCAGGATCGAGGACGCGATGTACGGCCGCTCCCTTGCGGCGATGGAAGCGAAACCCACGCCGATATTCCTGCTCGGTCACTGGCGCAGCGGTACGACGCACCTGCACAACTGCGTGGGGCGCGACCCGAACCACACCTTTTCGACGGTGTTTCAGGTCGTGTTCCCGACCTGCTTCCTATCGACGGAGAAGTTCCTCCCGGACCTGACCGGTGGGCTGCTCACCGACACCCGCTCCTACGACAACGTGAAGAATGGCTGGCACGAAGCCGCCGAAGACGAGATCGCGCTCTCCAAACTGCACGGTCTCTCGCCCTACATCTCCTTCATGTTTCCTGAGAGCGCCGCGCAGTACGAGAAGTACATCGACTTTCAGGAAGCCACCGAAGCGGAACGAAAGAAGTGGAAGGATACGCTGCTGTACTTCATCAAGAAGATGATGGTCTCAACCGGCGGCAAGCGTGTGGTCGTGAAGTCGTGCACACACTCGGCGCGAATCCCGATGCTCCTGGAGCTCTTCCCCGACGCGAAGTTCGTCCACATCCATCGGCACCCCTACGAGGTGTTCGCGTCTACTCTGCACATGCGGAGCCACACGGACTGGGAGAACTTCTTCCAGATTCCCGAAGAGAACTACAAGTATCAACGCCGCGAGCAGACTGCGCTCATCGGACAGCGCGTCTACGAGCGCCTCGTTGAGGACCGCAAACTGATCCCGGAAGGGAACTTCATCGAGCTGCAGTACGAGGACTTCGTAGGCAATGAGGTGGAAGTGCTCCGCGACATGTACGCCCAGTTCGAAATGCCGGACTGGGAAGAGTACGAGCCGATCCTGCAGGAGTATCTCGACGGCCTGAAAGGCTACAAGCGAAACAAGCTCGAGATCACCGACGAACTGAAAGACTATGTCTACGACCGTTGGCGTGTCGTCTTTGACACCTACGGCTACTCCCGAGACTACCCGTGAACGAATTCAGAGAATTTGTAGAAGAACACATCGAATCAGCCGACCACCTGACGAAGAAGCATGTTCATCCCCGCCTGATGAAGCTCTTCGAAGCCGGCGGGATGAATGTCGCATTCCGCCGCGCAGAGGGCAGCCACCTCTTTGACACCGCAGGCAATCGCTACCTGGACTTTCTGTCCGGCGGCGAGGGCGGCGAAGGCGGCGGGCTTACGCCGGTGAACAGATTCCTGTGGAAGGCGTCGCTGGATACGCTGGCCTTTCTGCCGCTCAGCTCCACCGACCCGTTCACGGGGGTGATCGCGACGGACTGGGCTGCGTCTCCGGATGCGCCGAACGAGCGGTTCAAGGTGGCCGCCTATGTGAAGAGCCCGCGGCTTTCGGCGGATGCGCTTCAGGTGGCCTTGTTTCGCGAGGTGCGGGACCCGAGCGGCGCCTGGGTGACGGCGCCGGTCTCCGGCTCTACCGCGCGTCGCCTGGAGGATGCGATCCTGGTGCGGGGCGGTGGCGCCGGGCCGTTCGAGGCGCCCGAATGGGACCTCGAGAGTCTCGAGAAGGCGCGAAAGGCGGTGAACGATCTCGCCAGCGTGCTCGGTTTCTATGCCGCCCGCGCCTTCGGCCGCAAGGACGAGGTCGACCCGATCGACCACATGGTCGGCGCCATGGCGGGCTGGGCCGGTCAGCCGGCGACGACGGCCAGCGCCATGATCGAGAGCGTCGAGCACAACGACGGCAAGACGCCCTACGTCGTCACGGTGAAGGACGTGCCGGTCGACGCGTTCTGGTCGGTCACCGTCTACGATGCCGACGGCTATCTCGCGCCGAATGCGCTGAAGCGGAACAGCTACAACGACGTCTCGGCCAAGCCGAACGCCGACGGCTCCTATACGCTTCACTTCGGCGGCTGCGACGACGGGCGGGTGAACTGCATCCCGATCACGCCCGGGTGGAACTATGCCGTCCGCCTCTACAAGCCACGCC
>JAUICO010000077.1 GCA_030427825.1 bacterium
CGGAGCAGCCCCAACGAATCGGAGCAGCCCCGACGAATCGGAGCAGCCCCGACGAAACGGAGCAGCCCCGACGAAACGGAGCAGCCCCGACGAAACGAACCTAACGCCGGCGACGAACCATCAGGCCGAGCCCGAGCAGCAACAGCGCCGCTCCGGCGCCGGTGCCACCGTTCGCGGACGCGCACCCGAAGAGGGTTCCGCCGGCCGCTACGGCCTCTGCAAAGGCATCCACCTCGTCGCAATCACTGGGTTCGCCGGCGCATTCCCAGCCGAACTCGACCACACAGGCCCCGGAGCAGCCGTCGCCGCCGCTGCGGTCGCCGTCGTCACACTCTTCGCCCGCATCAACGACGCCGTCGCCGCAGTCGTCACCGGACAGCGGCGAGCACTCGCTCGGCTCGAGTACACAGGCCCAGCCCTCTTCGACCGCGCAGTCTCCGGAGCAGCCGTCGCCATCTCCGGTGTTGTTGTCGTCGCAGGCCTCGCCGGCTTCGATGTCGCCGTTTCCGCACACCGGGTCCGCGATAACGCAGTCGCTGGGCTCGCCGGTGCAGCTGTAGTTCGGCTCGACGCGGCAGAAGGCGCTGCAGCCGTCTCCGGCGATGTCGTTGCCGTCGTCACACGCTTCTCCGGAGTCCACATCGCCGTTGCCGCAGAGCGAGCAGTCGCCGCACACCGTCGGCTGCGCGCCATCGCAGCATGCGCCAACCTCAAACTCGCAGGCCGAGGAGCAGCCGTCGCCGTCGGTGGTGTTGGTGTCGTCGCACTCTTCATCGCCGCGGATGAGGCCATCGCCGCAATCGGTGGCGCACAGCGATGGCTCATCAGCGATACAAATCCAGCCTGATTCGACCTCGCAGAACGCGGAGCAGCCGTCGCCCGACGCGATGTCACCGTCGTCGCAGACCTCGTCGCCGGTGAGCACACCGTCGCCACACAGCGGCTCGCAGGTCGAAGCGCCGATGCGGCTGCCGTCGCAGCTCCAGCCGGCTTCAATCTCGCAGGTCGCGGAACAACCGTCGTCCGCGTCGAAGTTACCGTCATCACATCCTTCGGCGCCAACCACGATCTCATCGCCGCACACGGTCTCGCAGCTGGTTACGCCGGAGCTGTTGTCGCAGCTCCAGCCCAGCTCGATCTGGCAGAATGCGCTGCAGCCGTCGTCGCCGGTCGCGTTGCCGTCGTCACAGGTCTCGCCAACACCGATCGTGCTGTCGCCGCAGTCCGGAGCCGATACCTGTACGCACTGCGTGGGTCCGATTCGGTTGTCATCGCACTCCCAGCCCTGCTCGACCGTACAGGCTGCCGAGCAACCGTCGCCGGCGTCCGGACCGCCATCGTCGCAGCCTTCGCCTCCCACGACGATCTCGTCGCCGCATACCGGCTCGCAGGCGCTGGGTGCGCCGTCGCAGGCCCAACCCTCTTCGACCTGGCAGAGACCGCTGCAGCCGTCGTCTACCGCCACGCCGCCGTCGTCGCAGGTCTCGCCCACGTCGAGGGTACCGTTGCCGCATCCCGTGGGCACTTCGACGCAGGTGACGCCGTCGCCCGTGAATCCGGCGTTGCAGGTACAGCCGAAGCCGCCGGGTGTGTTGCTGCACGCGGCGTTGGTATCGCAGTTGTTGCCTGCGCCCTCTCCAGCGCACTCGTCGATGTCGTCGCAACCGTCGGGCACACCGTCCACAGTACAGCTGCCGTCGCCGTCGCTATTCGCGGTGTCGTTGTTGCACAACGGTGTGCCATCGAATCCATCGGGGCAGGTATCACTGCCTGCGGCCAGCGCCGTGCCGTCGCACTCTTCGCCGGCGTCGATGGTTCCGTTGCCACAGAGGTTCTCGTTGGTGCAGGTGAATCCGTCGCCGGCGAAACCGCCGTTGCAGGCGCAGTCATAGCCGCCATCTGAGTTGGTACAGGTGGCGTTCGCGTCGCAGGCGTTCGCGGACGAGTCGCTGCACTCGTCGATGTCGTCGCAGGCGGTGCCGTCGCCGGCGTAGCCCATAGCGCAGGCGCATTCGAAGCCGCCCTCGCTATTGGTGCACTCGGCATTCTCGTCGCAGTTGTCGCCGCCGTCGGCGCACTCGTCGATGTCGTCGCAGCTGGTACCGTCACCGCTGTAGCCGTCAGGGCAGGCGCACTCGAAGCCGCCCTCGGTGTCAGTGCATGCGGCGTTCGCGGCGCAATTGTTGAGGCTGCTGTCAGCGCACTCGTCGACATTGACGCAGCCGTCGGGGATCGCAGCCAGGGTACAGGTCCCGTCGCCATCGGGGTTTTGCGGTGCGTTTTCACAGAGCGGCCTGCCGGTGTAGCCATCCGGGCACTCAAGGACCGCGGGCAGCGTGATGCCATCACAATCTTCTCCCGCATCGATGGTGCCGTCGCCGCAGGCAGGGTCCGCCGTACAAGTCGTACCATCGCCGCTAAAGCCGCTGTTGCAGGTGCAGGTGAAGCTTCCGTCGGTATCCGCGCAGGAGGCGTTTGCGTCGCAGTCGTTCAGGCTCGCGTCGGCGCATTCGTCGATATTCTCGCAGGCATCCATCGCTGTAGAGAGCGCGTAGCCGTCGCTGCAGGCGGTCGCGACACAGGTTCCGGCGCCGCAGCCCACGGCCTCTGCGTTGGCGATGCTGCAGACGATGCCGCAGCCTCCACAGTTGTCGACGTCGGTGTCGATGTCCGTCTCGCAGTCGCCCGGGTTGGAGTCACAGTCCGCGCTTCCGGCAGGACAACTCGCGGCCTCGCATCCGTTGGCGGCGATTCCGTCCAGGTCCGCGAACCCGGTGTCACAGCTGCCAACTGCGCAGACACCGCCGCTGCATGCGTGCACATCGACATTCTGCAGGTCACACACATTGGCGCACGCGCCGCAGTTGTTGGGATCAGTGTTGAAGTCGACGGCGGGCAGGGAGAGCGCCGCGGCGTGCAGGAACACGGACTCGTCTCCCCCGTGGATTCGCACGCGGGCGGTTTCTGTGCCGACGGGCAGGACGCTGCTGTTGCAGGACGCGCCGCCACAATCCGTGCCGCTGTCGTTGACGGGTACATCGGCGATGTCCCAGCCCTGCCTGGCACCGGCGACGAGGGTTCCGTTCGGATTGTGGTTGCCGCCGACGTCGACGCCGTCGACGGTAATGCGCTCGTCGAATGTGGCGCCGAAGTACTCCCCGTCAGCGTCCGTCAGCTGCGAAGCGAAGAAGTTGCCCGCGCCGTGCCGTGGTCCCTTCATGTCCGTCAACGAGCCGACCGGTCCGAAGCGCAGGCGGTCGCCGGTAGCGCCGGCATCACCTTCACCGGCAGTTACGAGGAGGCGGCCTGCGTCGCTCACGCCCTCGGGAACACAGATGTCGCCGAAGTCAGTCGGCGCGGAGTTGGCGCTCTCGCCCAGGTCCATGCCGAACGCGAGGGAGATGTCACGGAGCGGGAGGTTTGCGTCTTCGTAGACGATGACGAGGGTCCATCCACCGAAGTTCAGCGTCTCGGGATCGCCGCCACCGAAGCCGCCGTCTCCCTCATACTGCGTGGCAGGCACACCACGCGCCGCGTAGCTGCCGCTGCCGTTGGCCTGAACAAAAGCTGTGACGTCGGCCACGTTGGTGTAGCCGTTCGCCTCGCTTTCGCCGATGGAATCTGCGGTCGCGCTATCGCAGCGCACTCGATAGTTCGACACCGGAGACACGGTCTGTTGCGCGGAGACTGTCTGGCCCGAGTATTGAACGAACGTGACGTCATCATCGACAGAACCGATGATGTTCTCATCCCAGTTGCCGCCGAAGCCGCTGCGGTTGCCGCTGAGGCAGCTGCCGGCCCACAGGAGCCAGGCTCGTGACACGGTCGCACCGGCGGGCAGCGCCACAATCGCACCGGAGGCGTTGTCCTCCCAGTCGCTGGTGACGAATTCATCCGGCCATGCGCCGCCGTCATCGTTGTTGCCGTCGGTGTCGAAGCGGTCGATAAAGGTCACAATCGAGCCCATCGTACCGGGCTCGTTGTCCGTCGGCGCGCCGTCCAGGCCGAGGGTATTGCCGATCATCAGCACATCACCACGAATCGTCTCGTGGTAGGCGCTCTGAAGCTGCGCGGAGGCCGCGGAGCTGACGCCAAGGGCCAGACACAACACTACACATTTCGTCGCTCGCATCGGTAACCTCCATGCAAGGGGCATGACACCGCGCGCGACACGGAATCCCGTCGTCTGCCGTCGCTACGGGTTCCCCTCAATTCCCCGATTCAACTGCACTGACGTGTACCTGCGGGGCCCGGTGATCGCAATCATTCTCACTGCGACCGGTGTAGCTGACGAGCGCATCGCAGCGGGCTCGAAAGCACCTGCCGCCCACGGATCTCAGGGCGCGCGACGGCACCTGGTCTGACCGTCATGGACTCCGCTGTCGCGGCCACGTAGCTGCGCTTTCTTGACCGTCGAAGGAGCCTGGACCACAAGCTGGTCGTCCGGCGTTGCGGCCTGCGGTTACCGTCGGGCCCAACGTGTAGAACAACCGTCGAGAAGACCCCTGTCACAGCAAAGCGAACAGGAGCTGCCACCGCGGCGCATTGGTCCCGCCGCCGCCACCGCGGTCGTCGCCGGATCGATGCTGGGCGTGGGCATCTTTCTGAACCCTCGCCTGGTGGCCGCCGAAGTCAGCAGCCTGCCCGCCTTCTTCGCGATGTGGCTGCTGGGAGGTCTGGTCGCATTCGCCGGCGCAGCCGCCTTCGCAGAGATGGGCGCGATGTTCCCGCAGACCGGCGGGGAGTACGTGTTTCTGCGCCGTGCATTCGGACCGAGCGTCTCGATGGCTGCCGGGTGGACCATCGCGGTGATCGTCTTTCCGGGCTCCATTGCCGCCATGGCGGTAGCGGTCGCCGAGTATCAGCTCCTGCCCCTGCTGAAGGGCGCGGGCGTAACGCTACCGGGCATTCTCGATACACCGCGGGAGCTCGCGTATCTCACCGTCTTCCTCTTCAGTCTGCTGAACATTGCCGGCGCCCGCTTCTCTGCACGCGCCCAGGCGGTGCTCACGATGACGCCGGTGTTCTTCTTCGCCGCCATCGCGATCGCCGGCAGCGGCACGGTTCCGCAGGCCACGAGCGCCGTCGCTCATGCTTCGGACAGCGGATTCATGGGTGGGTTCTCGGCCGCCTTTGTCGCCGTCTACTTCGCCTATTCAGGCTGGAACGCGGTCGTGTACGTCGCCGGCGAAGTGGAACGCCCGCGTCGCAACGTGCCCCTGGCGCTGCTGGTGGGTACCCTCTCGGTGACGGTTCTCTACGCCCTGCTCTGCATCTTCTTCGTTCGTACGCTGGGCCTGGCCGGCGTGGCTGAGGCCCACGAGGCCGGCAGCGCGGCGGCGGTCGCTGCCTTCGGCGAGGGCGCCACGGTTCCGATCACGGCGCTGATCGCGATCGCCATCCTTGCGTCGATCAACGGCACCGTGATGGGCGGCGCGCGCGTCTCCTGGGCGATGGCGAAAGACCGGGTCCTGCCCGAGCCGGCGGGACGCCTGAACTCCCTGGGTGTGCCTCACGTCGCCCTGTGGTTGCAGGCCGGCGTAGCGGTGGTGCTGATCGCTACGGGCGGCTTCGAGGAGCTGTTGCAGCTGACCAGCGTGACCATGCTCATCATCGGCGCCGCCGCGGTGCTCGCCCTCTTCAAGTTTCGCCACTCGGACCCGGACCGTGAGCGACCTTTTCGCACACCGCTCTACCCGGTACTTCCCGCCACGTACGTCGTGCTGAGCAGCTTCGTAATTGCCTACCTCATGTGGGACGCTGCCAGCAAAGTAGCCTCGGGCGGTGAGCATGCGCAGCAGGCGGTGTACATTCTGATCGGCGCCATCGGTTTTGTCGCGGCAGTCGCCGGACACTCCGTGTGGTCCCGCTTTCGCCGCAGCGCCGGCGCATGAATCAGAACGTGCACCGGCTCATCTTCCAGACTGTGTGTGTATGCTGTCTGCTCAGCGCTTCCTGCGCGGCCCGCAGCACCGGCGAGGCTCCAGTACCGGATGAGAGCGCGCCGAGCGGCGCGCCCGTCGACGAGCAGTTCGGCGTCGATGAAGCGTCAGGTGACAGCGCTGCGGTCAACCGCTCGGCTCCCACCGTTGGCGGGACAGATTCCCACACGCAACCAACCGGGGCCGAGACGCATGCACCCGAGAACGTCGTCCCGGTTCCGTCTTCGCAGCCGGTCGCACCCGAAGGCGGCACCTACACCGCCTGCGGCGAGCCGCCACCGGGAAGCTCCTGCGTCGAAGCCGGCTACTTCGTGCGCGGCAGCGACTCCACGGACTTCGTTTGCGAGCAATCGGGGCAGCCCCGCGACGAACACCAGGCTGCCTGGCCCGAGCAACGCATCTGGGTCGATACCGTCTACATGGACCGTACAGAGGTTACGAACGAAGCGTACGGGCAATGCGTCGCCGCCGGTATCTGTGAGGAGGACGGTCCCGCCTACCGCGATTTCGACGCACCGACTCAGCCCATCACGGGCACCAGCTGGTACAACGCGGTCGCCTACTGTCGCGCCATGGGCAGACACCTGCCCACCGAGGCGGAATGGGAGAAGGCCGCGCGCGGGCCGGATGGCGAGCTGAACCCGTGGGGCGACGCCCCGGCTTCCTGCGAAAACGCCATCATTCAGAACGACGAAGGCCGAGCATGCGGCGTCAACAAGCGCGGCTCACACCCCGAAAATGGCCGTGTCTGGGAGGTCGCTTCACGGCCTGCGTGGCGCTACGACCTGCACGACATGGTCGGCAACGCCGGTGAGTGGGTGCTCGACTGGTGGAGCCGCGACTATGCGGAGTGCGGCGACAGCTGCTCGGAAGCCAACCCCCGTGGGCCCTGCGGTGGCGACGAAACCTGCCCGCAGCACCGACTCCGCGTCGTCCGTGGCAGCTCCTGGTACTGGCCTACGCAGTGCGCGACAGGCACGCACCGACGGCGCCATGTTCCGAGTAACGACCCGATGCATCACTTCGGGTTTCGCTGCGCCGCAAGCGTCGAAGAGGCCGCCGCCATCGCTCGCGGCGACTACCCGATGGCAGCCCATCTCGCGAACTGAGCCCGGTGAGTCTGATTACAGCGACTCACATTGGAAGTCGCCGGCGAAGGAGCCGGCGGCGTCTGTAACAACGATAAGCGGGCCACCTGCGCCCTCGGTGACGACTGCCGTGAAGTCGCCGCTGAGCGAGGTGCGATCGCCGGAGGACGTCGTGATCGATCCGGAGACATCAAGTCCGGTTGTGTAGGTGCCCGGAGGCGGCTCGGACCTAAAGTCCATGAAGTGGATCGTGACGCTGACCACGTATCCGCTGATGCTGCTATCGAACACCGACAGGAAGAATTTGCCGCGGCGAGCGTCACTCGGCGGATACGAAGAGTTCAGCCGACAGCCCGGATCACTGCCGGTCACAGTGAACGACCTCGGGGCGCTGCCGGGGTCATCCGGCGCGACCGCGGTCCATGTCACCTCGTAGAAGGGGCTCTCGCCGTCTGAGCATGCGGTGACGAGCGCGATGACACCGACGGCGACCAGTGACACGGCAAGCAGTCGCGCGATGTGTACGAGACGGCCGCGGGTGCTGCTGATGCGGTCACTTCCTGTCTTCTCAAGGTCATTCATTCCGCGTCGCCCAAAGGTGCTCGTCACACGCTGCGGTGCAGGTGAGGCGAGCTGTTAGCGATTCCGCGATGCCGAACTGTCACACGGCGGCCGCGCAATCACCAGCGTGACGGCCGATCTCTGAGCCCGTTGTGAGTCGCTGAGTCTGACACGTCTGCCGGGGTTTCGCAGACTCGAGAGCTGTGCCTCGTTGCCCACACACGCGACCTGTCTCGGAAGTGACGCTGAGGCCGAAGCAGCTCGTCTTGTACGGCCGAAGTGCATCGCGCACTCGGCGCTCAGCGGAAGAAGTAGCGCGCCAGCGCCCCACCCAGCTCGGCCATGAAGGGATACGAGACGTTGAAGTACTCGTAGGTGTCATCGTTGAGCGTGCGGTTGTCATTCACGTAGATCGCAACCGCCACGTAGAAGCGCCGCCCTGTTTGTGTGTCCTTGATCATCGCGTTTTCGATGTGAAACCCGTAGGCGCGGCCGGCCTTGTTTGCATACAGAATGCGGCTGCGTGTGCCGAGCTCGTGGCGGACGCCGTCGATGAGCGGCTTGTAGCGTGACTCGCTGCCCATGAAGCCGGCTTCGGGATCGCTCTCGAAGGGGCGGCCGAGCACCTCCTGAAGAAAGGCGCGACTCTCGTCGCTGATGGGAAAGCGAGCGCCTCCGAGGAGCTCCGGCTCCATGACGTCAACGAGCATGGTCTGCAGGTCGCGTAGCGAGATGGCGTTCTTCTGGGAGAAGTCCATCGGGCCTGACACGCGCTCGCCGGTCTGGTTGTCGACGTAGTCGTCGCCGATCATGGTCCGCGCGCCTTCAGGGCTCGCCGATGGCGCCGGGCTCCGTACCCCCGGGCGAACAATGTCAGAGCCGGACACGCGGTACTCGAGGCGGGGTGAAGTCCGGGCCTCGCGGGTGCCTTCAACGACAGAGAGACGGTGATTGATGCGCACAGAAGTGTAGCCGGCTTCCCACATTCCGCGGTTCAGTCGCTCGTGCCCCACAGTGTCGTAGAGGCGGTTGAAGGATGAGTTGCTTGATCGGATGAGTGCAGCCTCGACCGAGCGACGGATCGTGAATTCATCGAGGGGTTCGCCAACGTGCGCCGCTGTTTCTTCGGGCGTCATCGTGACCGGCGCGCGGTGGTGCCGCACGATGCGCGTATCGATGGTGGGGTGTGTACCCGCGTCATTTTCGAGATTCTGCAGCTCGTTCAGGGCGAGCAGCGCACCGACGAGTTTGATCGCGCTGGCCGGGTAGAAGTACTCCGCGTCGACGCGATAGCCGTGCTGCACGAGCATGGACTCGCCGCTGCCGGTGTCGACCACCTCGCCCACCAGAATCTGCAGGCGATGTTCGGAGGCGTTTGCGTCGAGGGCAGCGAAGGAGGGGCACTCGGCGAGCAGATAGTCGCGCAGCTGGCCGCCGCTTGCGCTCTGTGTGGTGTTTTCGCTCTGCGCAGTGGTGTCGTCGCTCTGCTGCGCGGCCGCGGTGCCGGCGACGCACAAGGCGCAGGTGATGCATAGCCGCGCTGCGGTCGCGGCGACGACACGTGCGACGGCGATGGCAGGGGCGCGGTGGAAGCTCACGGAGCCGCCACTTCCGGTGGGCGGCTCGTCTGCGGCGGGTCGTCGTTGACGACAGAGAGCCCTTCGGTGCCGGTCCGGTGACGATGTCGTATCAGCAGATCACGTCCGTCTTCGACTCGCGATTCAGCGAGCCACTGCGCGAAGTTCAGTCCGGCCTGGTAGTTATAGTGGTAGTCGCCGCCGGGATACGGGACGCCCAGCGAGATCATCGGGCGCGTGCGAAGAAGCAGCGATCGCTCGTCGAAATGCTGTGCGATGATGTTGCGGCGGAAGTCCGGTGTGTATTCGAAGTACTGCTCTGCGTTGGACAGATAGAGCACCCGCATTGGCGTACCGACCGACTCGCATGCGATGCCGATATCGCGCAGGGTGGTGTTCGCGGTCAGGTCGCCCCGGACGGGGAACACGAGGCCCTGTCGCCACTTGTCACGGACGTAGGCGAACTGGTCGGCGTCGTTCATGAAGGAGCCGATCCCGAGGTCGTTGTAGCGTTCCTGCACCCGCTCCAGACGGCGGTAGATGCGGCGGTGTCCGTTGCGCCACGCGGCCATGGGAGCGGTGGCATCTGCGGGATCCTCGTAAAAGGCGAGGAGCAGCCGCCGGACCTCGTCTTCTGCGTCGTCGCGCCAGAAGGCGAGGAAGGCATCGGGTGTCTCGGCTTCCTGTAGGATGGCGCCGTATACGAAGTGGATGTTGACGATCTCCTGGTCGAAGTCGACGGGCACGATGATCTCGGATTCGGCCCACGCCGCCATCATGTAGACCTGATCGGTCCCAACGCCTGCGATGACGCCGCCGAGGTCGTCGATCAGCTCGCGCCAGACGTAGTGCGCGTTCTCGTTGGAGACCCAGTAGTGTGTCTCGTGGATGAGGCTGTCCGGGATGGGATCGGGGCGCACTTCCAGGAAGTGGCGGCGGATTTCGCTGACCTCTTCGCTGTAGCGACGTGCAGGCGCTGTGGAGTCCCGGGCTGTTGCGGCGCGTTCATCGGCGCTGCCCGTGCCGCCATCTGCTGCTGTGTCAGACGGTTGCGAGTCCGCAGCGCCCTCTTCGGCTTCGGCCGCGTTCTGAGCTTCCGCGCCGTGGTCGTCGGCGACGGTCCGGGTTGCCGGGTTGCTGTGTTCGTCAGCGCTCTCTTCGGAGTGCGCGGAGGCCGTCACGGAAGGCTGGCCGGAGCTGCATCCGGCAACGCTCAGCGCGAGCACCCCCACAAGAATGGTTGACACACTATAACCACTGCTCATACGTTCAGCTTCCCAGAATCGAGTATCACTATGAGTGCCAACAGCTCAGGACAGAAAATCGTCGTCGAGATCGACGTAGACGATGTGCAGACGAACGCTGTGTACGCCGACAGTGTTTCCGCTAATGCCGTTCCCGCCTCCAATACTACCACCACCGGAAACATTACAGAGCAGGTGCCGCCGGGCGGCCTCACTCCGCCGGCGAAGCTCTCGCCCTCAGCGGATTCCGTCAGCGCGTTCTCGGAAAGCAGCGCGTTCTCAGAGAAGGTCGTACCCCTGCGTGCTCTCCACCGCAAAAGAGAGGCGCATTCATGGCAGCATGAGACCCTGGCCGGCCGCCTGGTAGAGCTGTCATCACAACGCGCCGCCGCCTCTCTCAGCATGGCCATGCAGCTGATCGCCGACACGCAGCGTGAGGGTGAGACCGTGGCATGGATCAGCGGGGGCACCGACCTCTTCTTTGCTCCGGACGCCGCGGATGCGGGGATCGACCTGGAAGCGTTGCCGGTCATCTCGCTGCGTTCTGCTTCGGATGCGATTCGCGTAGCGGACCGCATTCTTCGCTCCGGAGCCTTCGGTCTGGTGGTCCTCGATCTCGGCAACTGCGGCCCCATCAGGCCTCCGATGGTCAGCCGCCTCGTGAAACTCGCGCAGCTGCACAACAGCGCCCTCGTCGCCCTCACCGAGAAGCCCGAGAGCGGTCCATCGATACACTCCATGGTCTCTCTGCGCGTGCAGGCCAGGCGGGTTTCACACGAGCCGGAGTGGTTCTGCGGGGAGCTGCAGGTACTCAAGGACAAACGGTGCGGACCCGGCGCCATACACAGAGAGGTCTTTCGTGGACCGCCTGGCCTGTATTGATCTGCCGGCCCTCGCCCTGCAACTGCTCCTCAAGCGTCGGCCACAGTGGGAGCAGCTGCCTGTGGTGATCGTCGAAGAAGACCACCCTCAGGGTGTGATCCTCGACGTCAACGAGCACGCCAGGCGGATGCGCATTCTGCCGGGAATGCGCTATGCGGCCGCCCTCGCCCTCAATCGGGATGTGCGCGCGACCGTCGTCCCCTCTGAGGAGATTCGATCTGCCGTAGAAACGCTCACAGTGAAGCTGCGGCGCTTCAGTCCCTACGTCGAGGCCTCGGCCTCAAACCCCGGTGTGTTCTGGCTCAGCGGTGCCGGGCTGCGGGGCCTCTATGACTCCGTCAACAGCTGGGCACAGGCGCTGAGCGAATTCATCGCCGGGCTGAACCTCTCCGGCAGTGTCTGCGCCGGTTTTACCCGCTTCGGAAGCTTCGCTGTCGCGCGCAGCCGCGGCGGGGTCACCCTCTTCAGGGATCCGGACGCAGAGCGGGAGGCCGCGCGAGAGGTGCCCCTGACCCTGCTTGATATCGAGCCTGCTTTTCGCGACACGATGACGCGTCTCGGCGTGCACACTCTCGGCGCGCTCTGCGATCTCCCTGCCGCCGGAGTGCAGGAACGCTATGGGAGCGCCGCCGCCCGCCTGCATCGACTCGCGCGAGGCGATCTCTCGCCGCCTCTGGAGCTGCGCTACGAACCCGAGCCGGTGCGACGGACCCTGTACTTCGACGAACCCGTCGACAACGCGTTGCGGCTGCTCTTCATCCTGAAGTCGCGCCTGCCGGCGATGCTCAATGAGCTTCGCGATCGGGGCGAAGCGCTGGCCGCGTTGTGTATGCAGCTGCGCTTTGACCGCGATGAGCCGCGCCTGGAGGAGCTGCGCCTCGCCGAGCCCACTCTTGAAGAGCGCGTGATTGTAGATCTGGCGCGGCTTCGCCTGGACACCACCGCCATGGTGTCCGGGGTCATTGAGCTTGAGCTCGAGGCTGTGGGTCGGCGGGTAGCCGCCGGACAGGTGCAGCTTTTCGGAGACAGGCCCCGCCGAGATCTGGCGGCGGCGAACCGCGCACTGGCTCGCGTTCGTGCGGAGTTCGGAAACAACGCGGTTCGTCGCGCCGAGATTCGAGAGGGACACCTGCCCGAGGCGCGCTCACGCTGGGTGCCTTTGGAGCGCCTCGAAGCCGCGAGACCTCTACTGAAGCGTGAACCACGCCTGATACGGCGCCTGCTCGTCCGCCCCCAGCCTCTCACCCGTCGCCCCCGCCGTCGCAGCGATGACGGCTGGCTTGCTCGTGGTGTCGAACATGGACCGGTCGAGCGGCTGGTCGGGCCCTGGATCATCTCCGGCGGTTGGTGGCAGCGCCGCATTCACCGGGAGTATCACTTCGCCGAGACCCGCCGTGGCGACATCCTCTGGGTGTACTTTGACGGCGAACGACAACGCTGGTTTCTGCACGGGACGGTAGAGTGAATACCGGCTACCGATACGCGGGGAGATCGGGGTTCCCGCTTGACCTGTCGGTTAACACTGTTGTTAAATCAACAGAATGTCACTCTCCGAATCACAGATTGACGCCGTCTTCCGCGCCATGGCCAGTCCGGCACGTCGCGCCATTGTCGCCCGCCTGGCGAGCGGAGATGCCGTCGCCGGCGATCTGGCGAAGATGCTCGGTGTCTCGGCGCCGGCGGTGTCACGACATCTGCGCACCCTGGAGGCGGCGGGTCTCGTCGCCACGCAGCGAAAGGGACGCCGCGTCGAGTGCCACCTTCAGCGGGAACCCATGCGAGAAGCGTCTCACTGGCTGCACAACCCGGAGCTCTTCTGGCTCTCGACCCTGCAGGCCTTCGGAACACACATCGAGAGCATCAAGAACGAGTCGGCCGGTACGCCGGACAAGCCTGGAGAACCCGACCATGAGTGAAAGCGCTGTACCCGCCGTCATCATCGCCCGCGACTTCGACTGCTCGGTCGACGTCGCCTGGAATGCCTGGACCCGCAGCGAAGACATCGCGCAATGGTTCGGCCCGCAGGGCGTCGATTCAGAGGTCGTTGAGAACGACTTTCGGGTCGGCGGCTCCTACGCGATTCAGATGCAGGGACCGGACTCGGATCATCATGTCAGCGGCACCTACCGCGTGATCGAGACCGGCCGGCGGCTCGCCTACACGTGGAAGTGGAAGACGATCGACACGGTCTCCCTGGTGACGATCGATTTCACCGCCGTGGGAGACCGGACGCGCATCCGGATCACGCACGCAAACCTGCCGACGGAAGAGTCACGGCAGCAACACACACAGGGTTGGTCAAGCAGTCTTGAATGCCTGACCGAGTTCGTCGGCAACGCGTAGGGCGTCTGCCGAATTCAGCAACAGAAGGGGGAAAAGAACACGATGGCGTACACACACAATCGATTTACCTGGTTTGAATGCATGACACCGGACGTAGAGAGGGCAGCAGCCTTCTACTCTGCGCTCTTTGGGTGGACCGTCGAGCCGACGCCCATGCAGGACGGTTCGACCTACCATGTGATCACGAAGGGTCCGGACAACGGTATCGGCGGCATGATGAAGCCGCCGATGGAAGGGATACCGGCCTACTGGGGCTCCTACCTCTCGGTGCCCGACGTAGACGCCGCCGTCGCTGCGATGATCGCAGGTGGCGGAAACCAGTTGGCAGAGCCCTTCGACATTCCGGGCATCGGCAGAATCGGCGTCGCTGCGGACGCCCAGGGCGCTGTCATTCAGCTCTTCAAAGGCGAGACCGGGGATCCTGAGAACCTGGGCGGGCCGGGGGGCTGGATGTGGAATGAGCTTTGGAGTCCGAACGCCGAGGACGCCGTGAAATTCTATACGGAGACCTTTGGTTTCGGCACGCAGGCCATGGATATGGGTCCGATGGGGACCTACCACCTTCTCACCGTCGGAGACGCCGGAGGTATCGCCGGCATCATGAACTCGCCCTCTGACGAGGTCCCGCCCATGTGGCTGCCCTACGTGCACATCGAAGACGCCGACGCGTCGGCGGCGAAGGCCGCGTCCCTGGGCGCAGAGATCATCAGCCCGCCGCAGGACATCCCCGAGGTCGGGCGGTTCTACATCCTCAAGGATCCCACCGGCGCCGTGATCGCTGCGATCCAGCCTCCTGCGGGCTGAGGTCGGAAAGACGCTGCGCGTCTTTCTGTTTGGTTTTTGGAGTCGGGAGCTTGTGCGCTCTCGAATCCGGAGATCGCACACACACAAAGCGCCCCCGAAAACCCCTGGACACTGATCGCGCGTTCAGTATTGTGATTCGGTTTCGAGTCTTGTGTTGGGGTTGCTTTGTCTTTGTACGTGCCCTTGTGGTGTAAGAGTCATTATTCCTTCTTGGAGGGGGCGAGCTCGCCGACTGAGTTGGTGCAGGCGGCGAAGGTCTGTGGGATGAGCGCGATCGCGCTGACGGACCGGGATGGGGTGTACGGTGTGGTTCGGGCGCATCTGTCGGCGCTGGACTGCGGTGTCCGCCTGCTCATCGGGTCTGAAGTGACGATTGCGGATGGGTCCACGGTGGTGTTGCTGGCGGGATCGCGTAGTGGGTACGCAAACCTGTGTGCGTTGATTTCGAAGGGTCGCCTTCGTTGTCCCAAGGGCGAGTCCCGGGTCAGCTGGGATGAGGTGTGTGAGTATTCGGGGGATCTGGTCGCTCTGTGGGGCGGCGAGCGCTCTCTGCTGGTTCGGGACGACCTGGATGTCCCGATCGCGGCTTCGATGCGTGACGCGTATTCGGACCGCCTGTACGCGATGGTCACGCGCCATCGAGACGCCCGGGACCATCGTCGTGAGAGCAACGTTCGCAACCACGCCGATCACTATGGGATGGCGACGGTGGCTGCCACAGAAGTCCTGTATCACTCACCGGCCAGGCGGGACCTGCAGGATGTGCTGACATGCATTCGTCACGGCACCACCATGTCGGCGGTCGGTGGCAGGACGCGCTCGAATGCAGAGCATGCTTTGAAGGCAGCGCACGCTTTCAGGCAGTTGTATTCGGACGACATCCCCTCGATGCAACGCACCATTGAGGTCTCAGAGCGATGTTTGTTTTCATTGAGTGAGCTCCGATATCGCTATCCGGCAGAGCGCCGTCCGGATGGCGTGACGGAGTCCGACTGGTTGCGGAAGCTGACCTTTGAGGGCGCCGAACATCGTTATGATGGAGCGGTTCCGCAGCGGGTTCGGGATCAGCTTGAGCATGAGCTGAAGCTGATCGATGATCTCGAATATGGCGGCTACTTCCTGACCATGAAGGAGATCGTCGACTACTGCCGAGAGAACGAGATTCTGTGTCAGGGTCGTGGCTCTGCGGCCAACTCGGCGGTTTGCTATTGTTTGGGCGTGACGGCCGTTGATCCTGTGCGCATGAACCTTTTGTTTGAGCGTTTTCTGTCGCGCGAGCGCGCCGAACCACCGGATATTGACCTCGATATCTCGCACCAGCGCCGCGAAGAGGTCATCCAACATGTGTACGAGAAGTATGGGCGCACATACGCCGCGATGGTGGCAAACTTTATTCGCTATCGTCCGAAGTCAGCGATTCGAGATGTCGGCCGAGCTCTGGGAATTCCTGAGACCGCGTTGAATCGCCTGTCGAAGGTGTTGGATCGATCAGGAGGCCTGCTTGATGAGCAGCTTCGTCAGGCGGGTTTGGACCCCCGGGCATCTTCGAGTCAGCACCTGCTCCGCCTCGCGACTGAGATTCAGGATTTTCCCCGCCACCTCTCCATTCACCCCGGCGGCTTTCTGCTCGGGCACGAGGCGGTGCACTCTTTTGTGCCGATCGAAAACGCGACGATGCCCGACCGTACCGTGGTGCAGTGGGACAAGTATGACATTGAGGACCTGGGCCTGTTTAAGGTCGACCTGCTGGGCCTGGGGGCGCTGACGCAGATCGATCAATGTTTTCGTCTGATCGAAACCCACCGTGGCCATGTGTGGGATATGGCGACGGTTCCGCCTGACGACACGCCGACCTACGATATGATCTGTGAGGCTGACACGATCGGCGTATTTCAGATCGAGAGCCGTGCGCAGATGGCGATGCTGCCGCGCCTTCGTCCCAGACGCTTTTATGACATCGTGATTGAGGTCAGCATCGTTCGACCGGGACCTATCACCGGCGGGATGGTGCACCCCTACCTGCGGCGGCGCACGGGCAAAGAGGAGGTCGTCTATCCTCACCCCTGTCTGGAGCCGGTGTTGGCAAAGACTCTTGGGGTTCCGCTGTTTCAGGAGCAGGTCATGAAGCTGGCTGTGGTCGCCGCCGACTACTCGCCGGGTGAGGCCGATCAGCTACGTCGGGATATGGCCGCATGGAAGCGGTCAGGACGCATCGAAAAGCATCGTCAGCGCCTGGTCTCCCGCATGATGGCCAAAGGGATCGCGCGGGAGTTTGCCGAGCGTGTATTCGAGCAGATTCGCGGCTTCGGCGAGTACGGCTTCCCTGAAAGTCACGCGGCGAGTTTTGCGCTGATCGCCTACGTAACTTCGTGGTTGAAGTGTCACTATCACGCCGAGTTCACCTGCTCTCTTCTGAACGCTCAGCCGATGGGATTTTACGCGCCTTCAACCATCGTCGAGGACGCGAAGCGACACGGGGTGACGGTCTTCCCCATCGATGTCACTCGCAGCGCCTGGGACTGTTCGATCGAAGTGGATGAGTCCGGCGCCCATGGGGTGCGGATGGGACTGCGTTATGTGAAGGGTCTGGGGACGCTGCACCGAGAGCGATACGAAGCAGCTCTGGCGCGATGTGCGTTCCAATCGGTAGAGGACTTTGTTCGTCGCACTGCTTTTGACGAAGGCGCGCTGACCAGACTCGCTGAGAGCGGCGCCTTCGGCGGGTTTCACATCGAAAGGCGGGAAGCCCTGTGGCGTGCACAGGGCGCGGCGCGAACGGCTCCGACCGCCCTGCCCCTGATCGACACGTCGTCGCAGCCGGTCTTTGAGGGGCTTGATCGTTTCGAGGAGATCTCCTGGGACTATCAGTTCAGCAGTCACAGCGCGCGCGGGCACATTCTTGAGGAGCTTCGCGATCAGCTGCACGCCATGCGCCTGCCTGACGCAGCGACCCTTCGTGAGAAGGCCGACGGCAGCCGAGTGCGCTACGCGGGAATCATCATCTGCCGCCAGCGCCCGGGCACGGCGTCTGGCGTGGTCTTTTTCACCCTCGAAGATGAGAGCGGCTTTGTGAACGTGATCACCTGGCCGAAGGTCTACGAGCGCAACGCGCTCCTTTTGAAGACCACGTCATTCATCGGTGTACGCGGAAAACTGCAGGTACAGGAAGGTGTCGTCCACGTTCTCGCCGAGAGTTTCTGGCTGCCGAAAGTGACGCGAGAGCCGACGCGAGCGAAAAGCCGGGATTTTCACTGAAGCACCGGTGCCGACGATGCGCTTTCGCGGCAGATTCCGTCGCTCCAGGCGATCCCGGATCACCTCCGCGACGCTTGCACGATCACGAGCCGTGCAGATACCGTACCTGCGGTCAACTTTTCGGATCCACAGATTTACTACGCACCACGTCATGAGGACTCACTGATGCGACGCCCGTCAACGTGTTCAACAGGCCCGTTCACCTCATTCGCCCTGGCAGTCTTCGCCGTTGCGGCGTTCTCAGGCACCGCCGCCGCGGTGTGCCCGGACAACGATCTGGGCACCGCGGCAGGCCCCTTCACGGGCTTCACCAATGTCGGCGGCGACGACGTACTGACGGCGCAGACCCCGGACTGCACCACGTCATCAGGCGGCGCGGAGGTGACATTTACGTGGGAAGCTCCAAGCACCGGAACCTTCACCATCGACACGATCGGCAGCGCGATCGACACGGTTCTGTACGTTGTGGACGACTGTGTCGGCTCCACGGAGCTCGCATGCAATGACGACATGGGCGGCGGGCCGCTGCAGTCAGCGATCACCATCCCGGCGACCGCAGGCGACACCTTCATCATCGTCGTTGAAGGCTGGAACGGTGCGGAAGGCGACGTCACCCTCAACATCACGGAGCAGGAGTCGACCGCTCCAACCGCCGCAGTGACGGTGTGCCCGACCGGCCCCTTCACGGACATCTCTGCCGAAGTGACCCTGGGCTGCGTCGATGCGCCCGACGACTCCTTTCCCTGCGAGCTGGGGCTCATGCTCACGACGCCCATCGCGTCGGACCTTCCCTTTTTCGTCGCTTCTGACGGCACCGGCCTTGCACCGGTAACCATCACCTTCGCGGACGGACCCGGCACCTACGAGCTGACCATCGACAGCGCGGCGGACGCGCTCGGCAACACGGCATCCGTCACCGGCCAGACCTGCACCTTGGAATACGCACCGCTGGATACCGCGGCGCCCACCGCCACAATCGACAACTGCCCCGGCAGCTCCGTGTCGTCGGGTCCCCTCGACCTCGATATCACCTGCGACGATTCGCCGGACAACTCTCTGCCGTGCACGATCGACTACGAAATCGTCGGTCCGACATCGACGACACCCGGCTTCGAGACCAGCAGCGACGTCGACGGCACGGTCACCGCATCGCTCGGCCTCACCGATGGCCCCGGGGAATACACGGTCAACGTGACCGCAGCGACCGACGCCTTCTTCAACGCGACCACCACGTCTCTGCCGTCCTGCACCTTCAACTTTGACCCCTTCGGCAGCTGCCCGGAGAACGACCTGGGCACCGCCACAGGAACCTTCGCCGCATCAAACGTGGCGGCAGACGACACCTACGACGCGCAGACGCCGGGGTGCACAACGTCGAGCACAGGCGCCGACGTCACCTTCACCTGGGAAGCCCCCAACGACGGCATCTTCATTATTGACACCGAGGGCTCCACAAGCGCGGGAGGCGGCGCGCTCGACACGGTCCTCTGGGTACAGGACGACTGCGCCGGCACGAACGAGATCGTGTGCGATGACGACGGCGGTGAAGGAAACACCTCGCAGGTGGCCCTGGATGCCACAGGCGGCCAGTCCTACATCATCGTCGTCGAGGGTTGGAACTCGAACATCGGCGACATCGCGCTCAACATCAACGAGCAGCCGGCGGACACCACCGAGCCGGTTCCGAGCATCATCGGATGCGATACCGGAACCATCACCACCTCGGACCTGCGCTACGACCTTGAGTTCACCTGCACGGACGCGCCGGACGACTCCTTCCCCTGCGTCCTGGACTACGAGGTCCAGGATCCTTCGACGAACTCAGTAGCCGGTCAGGCGACCAGCGACGCTCTCGGCAATGGCGCAATCACGATCGAATTCAACGAAGGCGGTTTCCACGGCGTCACCATCTTCAGCACCACGGACAGCGCGGGGAACGCCAACACGCAGGACATTCTGGACTGCACCATCGAGTTCGTTGAGCCCAACGGTTTCAACGCTCCGGAAACCTTCGCAGCGGCCTGCCCGGACGTGCCCCCGAGCGGCATCATCAACGAGTCCGAGTTCCCTCTTGAGATCGGCGCCCTCTGCGCAGACTCCGGCGGCGAGTACCCATGCAACGTGGAGTGGCAGCTGCGGACTGATTCCGGGACCACAGACTTCGACTTCGACACCACAGCGCCGAGCACCCCCTCTGTCGGTGCAAGCTCGGCAGCCGCGCTCGCGATTCCCGACAACGACCTCAGCGCTGCGGTGTCTGACACCATCACCCTCGGCGACTCCTGCGAAGTAGGTGCAGTCAGCGTCGACATCGACCTGACCCACACCTTCATCGGTGACGTCACGCTCACGCTGACGAGCCCGGATGGAGTCTCGACGGAGATTCACGACCGCACCGGCGGCAGCCTCGATGACATCATCGGCAACTACCCGGCCGACATCTCCCCCGACGGCGACTTCGACGTCTTCGTAGGGGGAGCATCCGCAGGTGACTGGACGATCACGGCATCGGACCTGGGCGACGGCGACGAAGGTACCCTGAACAGCTGGGGGATCACCGTTACCTGCGCGTCCTCAGGGACCGACAGCCTCGCATTCTCTGATGCGGTTGTCGGCGAGTCGCACACGGTCGTCTTCACGACGGTTGCGGACGACGACGGCAACACCTTCACCTTCGATCCCGAGATTGCCTGTCCCTCATTCATCGTCGCCCCGGCCGCCGATACAACCGACCCGATCCCGTCGATTCTGAATTGCCCGTCGGGCGATCTGACAATCAACACACCGGTCGCAGCGATTGACGTCGACTGCACGGACTTCTCCTTCCCGTGTGTGCTGGCGTGGGACGTGACTGACCCGGCCTCAGCAGTCACCTCAGGCAGCGAGTCCATCGACGGGCTCACGCCGGCGAGCGTCGACCTCAACATCGTAGACCCGGGCACCTACACCTTCGCCGTCACGTCAACGACAGACGCCGCCGGCAACGCGAACACGGTGAATCTGCCAACCTGTGCGGTCACCTACGATCCGGGCCAGACCCTCTCCCCGCCGGATGCGCTCATCGCGATGTGCCCCGATGTAGGCGCAAGCGGCCGAGTCCGACCCTCTGATCTGCCCCTCACGGTCGGCGCCACCTGTGTTGACGCGGACGGCGAGTACCCGTGTGAGGTCAGCTACGAGGTCGCCGACTCCATCTTCCCCGTTGTCAGTGACGGCTTCACTACCGAAGTGTCGGGCATCGCGAACGCAGCAGGCAACTCAGACGTCGGTGGAGCCCTTATCGACGAGACCCTTGAACCGGTAAGCAACACCCTCTCAATCAGCGAGGACTGCACCGTAGGCAGTGTCGAAGTCGCCGTTGACTTCAGCCACACCTACCAGGGCGACATCTCCCTTGTGCTGACCTCACCTGCCGGCACCGAAGTGACGGTTCGTGGGGCTACATTTGATCCCGGTACCGAGCTGGTCGGCACCTTCCCCATCGACCTTACGCCCACCGAGTCCCTCAATGGTTTCGCAGGCGAAAGCAGCCTTGGCGACTGGACGCTGGTCGCTGCCGACCTCGGCAACGGCGACAACGGCACCTGGAACAGCTGGGGCCTGAACATCATCTGCGGTGCGTTTGGCGAAGAAGACGTGGATGTGTCCGGACTCAGCGAGGACGTGGAATACACGGTGACCATCATCGCTGCGACGGACTCCGAAGGGAACACCCTGGAGGTCTTTGAAGACTGCCCGCCATTCACCCTCGT
>JAUICO010000078.1 GCA_030427825.1 bacterium
GTCGCCGCAGGTGCGTCCGGTGAGGGTGAGCTCGGCGCTGCAGTCAGCGTTGCAGAGGGTGCAGTTGGCGGTTCCGTAGTCGCACTCTGTCTCGGTGTCTGTGTCGCCGTCGTCGCAGGTCTCGCCCGTGTCCACCGTACCGTCACCACAGATCGGGCCCGCAGCGGCCGGTGCTGCGCCCGGCGTGGGCGTAGCGGCCAGGCTCCAGTCTGCGGCGGTGTCCGTGTCGGTCGCTGAGGTCGGCGTACGTGCGATCGACTCGCCTGCGCCCACTCCGGGCACGCTGGGGTCGAAATAGTCTGTCTTGTTGCCCCAGTTGACGGCGTCGACGATGAGGTAGGTGGAGTCGAGGACGGCCACCTGATCACCGCTGTTGCCGAGCACGATGCTGTTCTGGGCGAATACACCCTCTGCCGTCATGTCCGGGGTTGCGTCGCTGTCGACGAGCTCGGCGTCGCAGGTCGCAGTCGGGTAGGTTGCGGCGAAGGCCACAGCGTTGTTGCAGACGACGTAGTACGCGCCGGCGGCGATGGACGCGCCCGAGGGGAAGATCGCAGCGCCTTCGGTGCCGGCAAACTCTTCTTCGTCGGTGAGCACGTACCCTTCAGCGACAAGGTCAATTGCGACGCTGCCGGGGTTGTATAGCTCGATCCACTCGTAGTCGGTATCCGAGGTGCCCGAGGGGTTTGCGCCGTCGTAGACCAGCTCTGAGACGAGAATCAGGGGAGCTGTCGATGCTCCGCAGTCTGCCGGGCAGGCGACGCTGTTCTCGCCATCGACGATGTCGCAGGACGCGTCGCCGCAGGTCGCGCCGGTGAGGGTGAGCTCGGCGCTGCAGTCTGCGTTACAGAGGGTGCAGGTCGCGGTGCCATAATCGCACGCGGTCTCTGTCTCGGTGTCACCGTCGTCGCAGGTCTCGCCGGTTTCCTGCGTCCCGTTGCCGCAGATGGAGCCGGTGCAGTCGGCGGGACAGCTCACGGTGTCTTCGCCGTCACCGGAGTCGCAGGTCGCGTCGCCGCAGAATCGTCCCTGCAGGGTCACTTCGGCACTGCAGTCGGCGTTACACGTGGTGCATCCGCCGTAGGTGTTGCAGTCCACTTCGGTCTCTGTGGCCACGTTTCCGTCATCGCAGACTTCGGGCGTCTCGACCGCGAAGTTTCCGCAGACCGCGCCCGCAGCAGGTGCTTCGCCCGGTGACGGCGTGGCCTGCTGGCGCCAATCGCTCGCGGAGGCTGTCGCCCCGGTTGTGGGGTCAATGCGCTCGAGGCTGATGCCGCCGCCGGAGGTGTCGGGGACAGATGGATCCAGAACATCCGTGTTTGACCCGTAGCTCATCGCGTCCGCAACCTGAGCGTTGGGGAGCTTCAGCTCGACCTTGTCGCCGCCGTTGTTGAGCTGGAAGGTCTGCTCGTAGGTGCCGTCCGGCGCGAAACCGTATTCGGTCGTGAAGGCAGCGGTGTCGTAGGCGAAGACCATGTAGTCGCCGGCGGCGATCGATACACCGGCAGGAAAGGTGTAGGTCGCCGCACCGTCGTTGATGGTCCAGTTCTCCAACGAGATGGAGACGGATTCGGGGTTGTAGAGTTCAATGAACTCCCCGTCCGAGTCTGTCGCCGCGGTGGAGTCGAAGAGAACCTCCGAAATCACGATTCCCGCCGCGCCTGCAGAGGCGGTACCTGCCATCAAAAAGGTTGATAGAATGGCGAATACAGCTGCGCCTATCCATGACTTCATCACGAACTCTCCGGTTACTTACTTCTGATGTGAACCCCTGCCAGGCTAAACGCGGTAGGCGCCTCGGGTCAATCGATGCGCGTGAATTCTTCGATCTGAAACGCTGTGCTCTCGGGCCCGTGCTGTGTAGCGTCCCGAATCCTCATCACACTGCTCCGAAAGAGGCGCATGAACGCTGTCCTGCTCGACATTGAAGGCACCACCACTTCGATCTCATTCGTCTACGACAAGCTCTTCCCCTATGCCCGTGCGCAGATGTCCGCGTGGGTCGAAGCCGCAGAAGCCTGTGGCGAGCTGGATGAGCTGATGCCCCTCATCGCCGCCGATCACGACATCGAAGTGCGCGAAGGCAACGACCCGCCGCCCCTCGACGGCTCCGATGGGGTCAGCGCGTTTCTGCTCCGGCTCATGGACAACGACCGGAAGGCCACCGGACTCAAGGCGGTGCAGGGCCGCATTTGGAGCGCCGGATACGCGGACGGTTCACTGCAGGGCCATGTCTATGATGACGTACCCGAGGCGTTGGGCCGGTGGGCAGAGCGGGAGATTCCGGTCTACATCTACTCTTCGGGCAGCATCGCCGCGCAGAAGCTGCTCTTCGGTGCCTCGTCGGCCGGCGACCTCCTCGATCTGTTGCAGGGCCACTTCGATACTACGACCGGGCCCAAGAAAGAGGCGCTCAGCTACCGGCGCATCGCCGAGTCGATCGGGTGCGAGCCGTCATCGATTCGCTTCGTGACCGACAGCATTGATGAGGCCCGCGCAGCCGCCGAAGCCGGCCTGCAGGTTGCCCTGTCTGTACGGGAGGGAAATGCGCCGCTGCCTCCCCACCGTTTCCAAGAGGTCGGGTCGCTGCTTGAGCTGGTCGGGTGCGGGTGAACGAAGCAGAAACAGAAGAAAAGGGCGCCGGATCGACCGAAGATCCCCTGCGGCGAGGCAGTGAGCAGCCTGCAGCCTGGACGCTGTGCAGCAATCTCAGCATACGGCTCGGCGGCAGGGAGCTGGTTCGCGACGCTGAACTGCAGGTCGCAGCGGGCGAGATTGTAGCTCTGATGGGGCCATCCGGCGTAGGCAAGTCTGTGCTCGCGGGCGTCATCTTCGGTCTGGAATCCGGCGGCGGCGCCGTCGACTACGAAGGCACCATCGGCGTCGCGGCGGCACACGGAGCCCTCGTGTTTCAGCAGGGTGGAGCTCTGCCTCACCTGAGCGTAGGCGAGAACCTCGCGCTGGTAGGGGGCGATGACAAGGCGCAGGCGCAGCTGGCGCGGGAGCTGGATCTGGACCCGGGCCGCAGCGCACATGTGCTCAGTGGTGGCGAAAAGCGGCGGCTGGGCGCCGCTCGTGCCTTCCTCGCGGGGCGGAAGATTCTCTGGTTTGACGAGCCGGCCGCCGGCCTCGACATCACGCGCGTGGACCGCCTGGTCGAGATTCTGCGGGGGGAAGCCGAAGAGCGGCAGGCAGCGATCGTAGTTACGACGCACCGGGCAGAGTTCGCGACGGCCCTCGCAGACCGGGTCGTGTTCTTTGGCGCCGACGGCGTCCTTCGCGACCTGACGATTCCGAGCAGCGCCGAGAAGCCGGGCGACGAGTCGGGCGTGAGGTCCGATGTGGAGCGGCAGAGCGCAGAAGCTCGCCCCGGAGCGCGAGAGCTAGAAGACGTGCTGCGCGTCGAGATCGCAAGACGTGGCGCGCCACCCCACAACGAAACGCCCCCGCGATTCCGTCTGCCGACCGTGTTGAACTGGCCGGCTGAATGGGTGCTCAGCGTCATGGGCCTCGTCGGGTTGGGCGGGCGTACGGCGCGCTCCGCATGGCGCTCGCTTGCGCTGACGTGCCGGATCTCCGTGCTGCAGGGTGCGCTCTTTTATCCCTTTGTTGGCGCGATCTTCGGCGCGATCTTCTTACTCATATTCTACCTGTCCCTTTCCTTCATCGACACCGGCCGCGTGCTGGTCGAGTTCGGGCCGATGATCGTGCTGCGACTATCACCGGCATTCGCCGGCATCCTGGTCGCGGCCCGCGGCGGCTCGGCGGTGTCATCCTGGGTGGGGCAGATGTCCGCGACGCGCCAATTCGATGCCCTGCGTGTGCTTGGCGTCTCGGAAATCCGCGCGGTGACCGGCCCCGCCTGGCTGGGTCTGACCTTTGCCGGCGTCGTCGGTATCCTGTCCTTCGCCGCGGCCCTGACGGGTGTCTTCGGATGGTATCTTGAGACAACCGGGGAGGGCGAACTGACAGAGCTCCTGGCCGGATTCGGCGGGGCAGCAGGGCGTGTCGCGATGGCACGCGTCCTGCTGTTCTCGATGCTGGTCGCCTCGATCACTATCGCTTCGGCGCGTGCAAGGAAGGTGCGTGCCGACGAGGTCGCGAGCGGGATCACCCGCGGCATTGTGCACAGCACGCTATGGATCATGATCTCTGAGCTTGTGATTCTCGCGCTGGAGCTCCCGCGGTGAACGCGGCCCGTGGCGCTCTCGCCGGGGTGGGGGCCACGGCGGCTGCCACCGCGGTCGGGCTCGCGCTGTGGGTCATCGCGGTCGCGTGGATCGCGCATCGGGACCCGATGGGAGCCGCGCTTGGCTATGCATACGTGGCCTCGCCGCCCATCGCTGAGCGCACCGCGCTGGCTGCCGGCGAAGCGCTCGAGGTGAGCGTCGCACTGCGGGGTCGCACACCCTGTACGGTGGGCGGCCGGGACGGAGAGTCTGCCCCGATCTCTGGCGGGACCCTGTCCGCGACGGTGGCCGCGCCGCCCACAGTGGGACCGCATCTCGTCGAGATTCCGATCACCTGCGATGGCGTCGTGCGCGATCGATTTGCGCGCCGCGTCGATGTCGCCGGCGACGGTGCGGAGCGAATTGAGGTGCTGCGCGGACATGTCGACGCCGGCGAGATCGAGGATGAGCTGGAGGCGGTCCTCCCCGAGCTGCTCAACCAGCAGATTCGCTCGGCGATGCCGACGATTGCAGCGCAGGTTCGGGAACGAACCAGCGGTTCACGCGTCCCCGGATGGATCGTTTCCGGCGTCGAGCTCGATGACGACACCCGGATTCGCGTCCGGGACACCAGCGTGCGCCTCGATGACAGAGGCCTTCGCGTCGATATGGCCGTCGACGCTGACTTGCAGTTCAACATCCTGAACCGGCCCGTAGTTCGGCCCCGTCGCCGCGGCGACCGTCGAATCCCGGTCCGGATCCGAGACCGATTTCGGCCCGTCACAGCGCGCATTTCAATTCGCGATTGGCCTCGCGTTCGCGTCGACCACGTGACGCTGAACAGTACAGCGTGCGCACGCATGGAACGACAGGCATTCAGGCCCATCTGCGAGCAGGTTACGGACCGTGTCTACGAACGGGTGGAGGAGGAGCTGGAGAGCCGGCTCAATAGCCAGCTCGCGGCCGCGGTCGCCGCCTTTGACCTGCAGAGCTTCTTCTCCGGAGCCATGGTCTCCTGGGCGGAGCGGGTGGACCTCGCCGGCAAGGTGGAGGAGCTGCTTGCTGGGGCGGACCTGCAGCTGGCGCGCGCGACGCAGGACGCCGCGGGCATGCACTTCTCTGTAACCGTCGACCGCAGCTGGTTGCCTCACGATGCCCCCGCTCGGCTCAGCCTCCAGGACGGTGACGCTCCGATGGATGTCGCGATTGCATCAGCGGCCATCAACAAAGTCAGCGAGGTGGTCCTCGACCGCCCCTTCAGCGAGTCGATGGCGGTGTTTCGCGAGCTTGCAGATGCCGCCGGCTCGCGAGCGACTCTGGACGCGATGATCGACCGCGTTCGAAACTTCGCCGACGCCGCTACCGGCGCAGAAGGCGGCCTCAACGCCTTCCTCAAGACGGCCGCCCTTCGTTGGAATGAGGACCTCGTCGTAACGCCCTGGGTGAGGGTGGGGCAGGACGGCCGCCCGATCGTGGCAGTGCACAACGTGCGCCCCTTCCTGACGGAACGAGAGGCAGAGCACGCGGCCTTCGCAATTTCGGCGGAGCTGCCGGTGAGCATCGTCGAGGGAGCTCAGGTCTATGAGTTGGTGCCGGTCCTGGACGAGATGCTCCGCGCTCTCGCGCTCGAAGTGGTCTCAACATCCGACGATGCGCTGGACGAGCGCATACGCATGCGGCTCACGTCGCTGGCCAGATTCGCGCAGGATCAGTTTCAACGTATCACCGGTGAGTCAGAGCGACGTCCGCTCGTCGACCGCGAGATGGTGGCGGCGCTGACGACGCTCATCCCGCCATTCGCCCGCCGCTTCTCGAACGGCCGCTTCGTCGTCGAGGTCTCCGGGCTGCGCGGCGACGCCGAGAGCCAGTCTTTTCAGATGGCCGCGGACATTTCCCCCTCGGAGCCCTCCGAACCGGAGTGATCGAGGCGGCTGCCTGCGCGCTCGGATATCCACCGCAGAGCCGGGTGAGAGGGGCATTTTCGGCGGATTTTGTGCGCAAATGTAATACAAAAATGCCGGATAATGCTTGCCTTTTGTATTACGGTGGGCAGGATTGTCGCGTTCCCGCGATGCACATCCTGCGTCGCCTTACTCAAAACGGAGAAGCAAATGACTCGCTCAATCCAAATCGCCCGCGCGCGAACATGGTTGCGACGGCGCTTCGAGAGAATCGAAAGAATCATTGGTATTCAGGGTGTTGACAGCAAAGAGCAGGCAGAGCGCCTCGGTGAACTCACCGGCTACACCATCCTCGTCGGCGGCGCCGTAGCCTTCGGTGTTCTCTACACGCTGAGCCTGGTAAAGCTCTGGTAGCCGGCAGCGCACTGTGTGGCATTCCGAAAAATGTCACACAAACGCTGCTTCCATCGACCAACCCGCCGTAGTCTGCCATCCAAAGGGGAGAGGATGTCAGACCACCGGCGGAGGCGACGTTGCAAACCTGGAAATTCTGTCCCCGCTGCGGCGGGGGGCTCAACAAGGTCGAGATCGACGGCGCGCAACGGCTGCGGTGCGCGGACGGCGACTGCGGCTTCGTATATTGGAACAACCCGCTGCCCGTGGTTGCCGCGATCATCGAGCACGAGGGCATGATGCTGCTCGTCCGAAACGTCGGCTGGCCCGAGAAGCTCTTTGGCCTGGTCACCGGTTTTCTTGAGCAGGGCGAGGCTCCCAGAGACGGGGTGGCGCGCGAAGTGAAAGAGGAGCTTGGGCTCGACACCTCCCACGTGGATCTGGTCGGCCTCTACCCCTTCGAGCGCCAGAATCAGCTGATCATCGCGTTCTATCTACGCTGTGAAGGCCGGGTCGTGCTCAACGACGAGCTCGCAGAAGTGAAGAGGGTGCCGCGCGAGCGCCTGCGCCCCTGGCCTTTCGGTACCGGCCTCGCGGTTGCGGACTGGATCGCCTCGCTCAGCGGGTGAAGAGCTCAATGACGCGGTGCTTTTGGAGCTTGCCGAGCGCGTTGCGCGGTAGCTCGTCAACGCACACCAGCTCCTGCGGCCACTTGTGTTTCGAGAGGCGCCCCACCAGCCAATCCTGCAGGTGCGCCAATGTCAGCGGAGCGCTCGTAGTAACTGCGCAGGCCACGCGCTGGCCGAGGTCGGCGTCAGGCAGTCCGACGACAGCGGCCGCCGCAATATCCGCGTGCGTGCACAGCAGCTCCTCGATCTCTCTCGCTGAGATCTTGAAGCCGCCCGACTTGAGGATGTCGACCGACGACCTGCCGACAATGTGGATGTAGCCGTCAGCGTCCCGTCGGGCGATGTCGCCGGTGCGGAACCACCCGTCCGAGAAAGCGGCCGCGGTTGCCTGCGGGTCGCGCCAATACTCAGTGAGCAGCGAGGCGCCGCGGACGTAGATCTCGCCCGGCTCATCGATCGCGGCCTCGGCTCCGTCGGCGAGAATACGGACGTCGGAGCCGGCGACTGCAAAGCCCACGCTGCCCGGGCGCCGCTCTCCGTCCAGGGGGTTCGACAGGGTCAGCATGGTCTCGGTCATGCCGTATCTCTCAAGGATCTGATGCCCGGTGTGCTCAGCAAAGGCTCGGTGGTCATCGGCGGGCAGGGCGGCGGAACCTGAGGTAAAGAGCCGCGCGCCGGAGAGGGCTTCAGCGTCCTCAGGATGTGCATCCAGACGACGAATCAGGCGATGATACATGGTAGGTACGCCCATGAATATCGTGCCACCGCGGCGCACCGCGTCACACACCGCAGCGGCGTCGAATCGTGGGTGTACCACGGCGCACATGCCGTGCAGCAGCGTGCCGTGGACGCCGATCCCCAGGCCGTGCACATGGAAGAGCGGCAGCGCGAGCACGAGGCGGTCCGCCTCGCTCCAGCCCCACGCCTGCGTGAGATTCCAGATGTTTGAGATGATGGCGCGAGCGCTGATGACGGCGCCGCGGCTGCGGCCCGTGGTCCCCGAGGTGTAGACGATCAACGCGGCGTCCTCGTCGGTGAGGTCTTCGCACGGTTCTTCAATCGCGCCGGAATGGGCGTCGCAGGCGGCGTCAAAGTGTGCGATGACGTCGTTGCCATCGGCGCCCACAGCGATCAGATTCCGCACCCGGGCGAACGCGCCGTCCTTCCGCGCGGCCGTCACTGCGGCGCTGGACGCGTCGAGCACGGCAAGTACAGGCTCGGAGTCTTTGATGATGTGCGCGATTTCCGGGCTCTGATAGCGGGTGTTGATCGGTACGTAGATGGCGCCGACCAGCTGCGTCGCCACGTAGGTGATGACCAGCTCGGGTCCGGCGTCCAGGAAGACCGCAACGCGGTCGCCGGCTTCGACTCCACGACTCCGCATCCATGCTGCGAGCTCGCATGCGCGCCGATACAAGTGCTCGGCTGTCAGCGGACGGTCATTGAAGTCGAAGAGTACACGCTCATCGGCGGCACGTACGTGACAGAGGAGACGTGTTCGCAGGGAGTTGGCCACAGGCGGCTCCGCAGCAGCGCTGCCTCCGATGTTCATGGCATCACCGGTCAGCGATAAATCTCTTCGTCGAGGTGCTCTTCCTGTTCGTCGAGCTCGCGCATGCGGCGGTCGAATTCTTCCATGGGGTCGGCTGCGCGCTTGCGTTCGCTGTGCCGCATGTCACTCAATCGACGCTCGGCTTCGGCGCGGTGCCGCTCTCGGCGACTTTCATGGCCGTCGTCCCGGTCGCGGCGATCTCGACGCCTGCTGCCCCGGTCGGCACTGCGACCTCCGCTCATCACCGTGTAGACCATCGCCGCGACGCCGATCGCCACGAGCCATGGCATGGCCATCCAGGTGAGCCGCCAGACGAAGCTCATCAGCATGAAGGCTCCGAATGCGGCGACGCCCGCGCCGGCAGCGTAGAGGATAGGGCTGCCGCCCCCCGATCGCTGCATCTCCCCGCGTTTGTGCGGACCTCTGTCTCGCGCCATCATCTGTCTCCCTGCGGGCCCGCGCCATGCAAACGCGGTGTACGTAGGTGCCCGGGCAACTCGAAGCGCAGCCGCGACACCGATGAATCAATGGCAATGACTTGCACGAAGCGCAACCGATTCCCACCGCCGGTCGCCGGCTGCGCGCCTCTATCTAGTCCGCGAGAAGAGCGATGGGCGCCCGGAAGACGACCCGGATGACGGGCTTTATCTTCAGCGCACCGAGCATCGCGGAGTAGGGCTTGATGCCGAAGTTCGGCTGATTGAGCTCGAACACTGCGACGAAGTCGTCGCCGTCAAGGCTGCCGGCGGACTCGATGTGGCGTGAGTGCCCGTGCAGTCGCAGCTCACCTTCCACCCCGCGCACCTCCTCGTCGTAGTTCCCGGAAAACAGGATTTCCGGGTACTTGCGGGGAGATAGGACCTCTTTTGCGATGGTCTTGTTAATCTTTTCGAGGTCCGCATCTCGAAGCAGAGACGGGTGGTCGACGCCGTCTTTCTGCGGACTTGCGACCTGGAGTGACGCGGCGTCTGCACGCAGTGAAATCTCGCCATCGTCGATCGTCACTTCGTAGTCTGTGACCGAGATTCTCAGGTCGTGGGCTACGGCAGAAAGGAGCCCCTCCTTGTAAGTGAAGACCTCGAGGCTGGAGTTCTGAGGAGTGAGTGTGCTCATGGCGTCTCCTGGGAAGAGTCGTCCTGTCGGCCGGCCATTTCGGCGTCGAGGTATTGCTGCACAAGGGGCATGAAGTTCGCGACCACGCCGAGTGAGCGCATGTTCCAGTAGTGTCCGCCAATCATGCGATCGATAAACACGCTTTCGGCAGGCGGTTGAAAGTAGGGCAGGTGCTTCATGAAGCCGGGCGTCAGGCGCGCGAACTGGTCGTGCAACGTGGACGTGCCGAAGTCGAAGTCCTCGCCCAGGAAAGGCGCGATAAAGATGTCCCGCCATCGCTTGTAGTAGCTGACGTCAAAGTCCGTCTTCTCTGGCTTTCGCGCACCGAGCCTGATGAGAGCGCGGTCTACAGCATCGTAGTCTTCGGCGATTCCGGTCCGGATGACGTCGCAATACGCGGCGAGAACGCCGGGCTTCAGGCGCTTCACGCATCCATAGTCATAGATGACCAGGGTTGTGTCCGGGCGAAAGGCAAAGTTGCCCGGGTGCGGGTCCCCGTGAAAGGCCTGATGCTCAAAGAGCTCGCGCGACATGGCGTCGAAAATACGTTGGCCGAGGAGGCTGCGGACTTCGGGAGTGTAGGCCGGGTTGTCGTCGAGCTCGTCGAGGTGGTCGCCGTATTCGTAGGTCAGGGTCAGTACGCGTTGCGCACTCCGCTCACCGACGACGTCGGGAACGACGATGTTGGGGTCGTTGCTGTGCAGGGCGCGAAACTCACGGACGCTGTCGGCTTCGAGGCAGTAGTCCAACTCTTCATGGATTCGTGCACGCAGCTCTTCAAAGACCGCGTTCATCGCCTTTCGCGGGATGCGGACAACGCTCGCGGCCCGCATCGCCAGCTTCAGCTGGGCGAGGTCCGAATCACAGGACTCTTCGACGCCAGGGTACTGCACTTTGACAACCACTTCGCGGCCATCGTCGGTACGGGCGCGATGCACCTGGCCGATCGAGGCGGCTGCGAAAGGCTCTTCGTCGAATGCGTCGAAGAGCAGCTCCGGCGGCGAACCCAGTTCGGACTCGATCTGTTGCGCGATGACCTCGTAGGGCATCGGCGGCGCTTCTTTCTGCAGTGATGTCAGGGCGTCTGCCATTTCCGGAGGCAGCATATCGCGAGCCTGCGACGCGATCTGGCCCACTTTCATCACCGCGCCTTTGAGCTGACCGAGGGTCTCGGCGATGACTTCGCCGTTCTTCGAGTACAGCTCCGATAGGCTCTCTTCGCGTCCTTCCCTGTCGCGAAAGAGGTTGCCGACGCGGGTCGCGGCGGCGCTGGACGCAACCGATGCCGTCATGCCGGCGAGCTTCATGAAGCGTCGTCCACGAGACACCGGTGCCGAACCCTTCCTGTCCTTAGTAGCCATCCATTCTCACATTGTCGGTCTGAGGGACCCCGTCAACGACGCGGGACGAACGACGTCGCCCGTATCGCGAGGGGAAGGCACTGTGCGCGCCGCGTGTCCTCAGGGTGCCACCGCGATGCTCTGCACGATATTGTCCAGAGCAGCTCCGATGTCGGTTGAGCTCATGATGGTGAGATCGCCGTCGGACTCGACGCGGTATAAGTCGATCAGGTGGTCGCCGCCATGGGTAGAACGCGGTACCAGCACGACATCACGCAGACTGCCGCGGCGCACGATAGCCATACGGTCGACGATGCCGAGATTGCTGTGGCTGTCGACACGGCGAATGCCGCGAGATGTTTCCCCGATCACGGTGATTCGGCCGTTCTGCGGCTGTGTGACCAGCCCGAGGGTGTAGTCGGTCACGAAGAGAACGGTGCTCGGTGCGTTGATGTTCGACTGGCGGCGAAGCTGCTCAAGGTGGCGGTCTACAATGGCGACGGCGACCACGTCACCGGCTTCATCCGAGTAGATGGAGGCGTTCGGGATGAGGGCGACGGAGCCGTCGGTGGCGACGCCTATCGAGGGGATATCGATGCGGTCATTGAACAGGTTGAGGCTGTCGATGATGCGCCAGCCCATGCCCGAGCGCTCAGCCAGAAAGACCTCAGGCACCGAAGTGTCCGCGGTGCCCGGCTGGCCGCCGCCGATGACCGCCAGCTCTTCTCCGGGCAAGACCCCCATCGCATAGGTCATCTGCATCGGCAGAAAGTCATCGCGGTCGACAGTGAGTGCGCCGCTGCAACCATAGCTGACAGCGACCACTCCGCCGCCATCCGTCGTCGCCAGCCCGGTGAGCCAAAGCAGATTGTCGTGCGCCGAGACGTGAATCCGATTGTAGAGAGCGTCCGGCAGTCGCACCTCATCGAGGACCCGAACGGTCCCGTCCGGGGACACGGCCAGGGAAACGAGGCGGCCGTATTCGCCAACGGCGAAGGCGATCTCCCCAGACGGGGCAAAGGCGAGGTCCATCGCGCGCACGCCGATGTCGCTGCGAAGCCCTGTCGGCACAAGGTCGCCGTCAACGCTCAGGATGTGGCTCGTTACGGACTGGCCGGGCACTCCCTCGGCGGTGAATCGGTGCGAGAGCAGGACCACCCGGTCCCGATCAGCGGCGCCCGGTGTCGTATAGTCGCAGACCGGCACCGCGGTTGGCGTGGGCTCAGGCGCGCTCGGCGGCGGCTCCAACGGCGCCGGCAGGGTCATCGGCGGCGCTGCCGGCTGTGGCGACCCGCACGCGCACGCCAGGGTGAACAGGGCGGCGGCCGGCATCGACAGCAGCGAGCGGTGGGTGAGAGGCGGCATTGTGCGAATCCGAGTTCGACTGCTCGGCGATCTCGGTGTGTAGCCGCTCAGATGCAAGGTGCACGCGCGCGGCTACTTCGATCCGCGTGGCTCGTGGCATGATCGCAGCGTGCAGAAGCTACGTACAAAGCTGCTTGTCGGTTGGCTCGGGGTGTTGCTGCCGCTGCTGGCGGTTGCCGGCTTCCTGACGTGGCAGAGCGCCCGCCGGCAGCTGGAAGCCGAGCTCGGTTTGCGGCTGGCGGGAATCGCGCAGACGACCGCGATACAGATGGAATCCTTCGGCGACGGCGGCCGCGTTGCCCGCCTGGAAGCAGACTCCGTGTCCGTGCGTACGCGCCTGGAGGAGCAGCTTCGTCGCGTGCGCGACGGCAACGGGCTCCGCCGCGTGCGCATCATCGATAGCGAGCTCCGCAGCCTGGTGGATACCGAGCAGGTCGCAGCCTTTGAGCCCTACTTCGAGCTGCAGGCTGACGAGGTCGAGATCGCCAGGGCCTTTGAGTCGGGTCGCGCGCAGAGCTCCGTGCTGTACTCCGCGGTCGACGGGCAGCCGTACAAGCGCGGCTATGCGCCCCTGTCGGATGATGGCGCAGTGGTTGCACTCGTCGTCGTTGACGGCTCCGCCTCGTACACCGGCCGCATCCGCCGGCTCGGGTGGCTGATGGCCGGAGTATCGGCAGTGCTGATTCTGCTCACAACCGTGATGACGCTTTGGCTCAGTCATCGAATCACCGAGCCACTGACCGCCCTCTCGGCCGCCGCCGATCGCATAGGCGGGGGCGATCTCAGTTCGCCGGTCCAACGTGCCCGCGCGGATGAGATCGGCGACCTGAGCAGCGCCGTCGAGAGGATGCGCATGGCTCTGCTGGAGCGCGACGAAGAACGTCAGATGATGCTCGCCGGAATCGCCCACGAGATTCGGAATCCACTTGGTGGAATGGAGATCTTTGTCGCACTTCTTGAGGAAGAACTTCAGGGTGATGGGCGCAGTGTGTACGCGCACAAGGTGCGCCGCGAGCTCAACTACCTCAAACGCGTGGTAGAGGAGTTCCTCGCATACGCCCGAGACTCTGCCTACGAGAGCACACGCTTCGGCGCCGAAGAGTTGCTGGCAGAAGCCTGCGAGTCCTGTGGCGGCATCGCAGTCACGCGCGGCGTGTTGATCACGACGGAGGTTGAGCCGGGCCTTGAACTCAGCGGCGACTATTCTGCATTGCGCGGCGTCCTGCAGAACGTGGTGCAGAACGCTCTACAGGCGAGCGACGAGGGTGCGTCGGTGCGTGTCTCTGTCACGGCGTCGGGAGCAGGCTCCCGGCAAATCGATGTGAGCGACTCCGGGGCCGGAATGGCGCCTGAAGTTGTCGCGCAGGTATGGCGCCCTTTCTACACAACCCGTGAGAAGGGCACCGGGCTCGGCCTGCCTCTCGCGCGCAAGGTGATTCGCGATCACGGCGGTGACGTCGACATCACCAGCGACGTCGGTGTCGGCACCCGCGTCTGCATTCGGCTCCCCTTCGACGACGGAGCGCCACTTCGCAGCGCGGCGGGGGCCCGGCTTTCGCAGATGAGCACCGGCGACTATGACGGTGAGATGATCGGCTGAAACCAGCGGCAGTTCAGTAGTGGGGGCATGTGGCGAGAATCCTGATTATCGATGACAACGAGACGATTCGGGACGGCGTCGGCACGGTCATGCACCGTGAAGGCCACGAGGCGACGATGTCTGCCGGCGGTCGTCAGGGCATCGAGGCGTGGAAGGCCGCGGAGCCGGGCTTTGACCTCGTCATCTGCGACCTGAAGATGGAACCCGTCGACGGGATGGAGGTGCTGCAAACTCTACGCGAGCTCGACGAAGACGTACGGGTCATCATCATCACTGCCCACGGCAGCGTGAAGGCCGCGGTCGAGGCCATGCAGGTCGGCGCCTTCGACTTTATCGAGAAGCCGTTCCCGGTCGAGCTGCTGAAGGCGCGGGTCACGCGTGCTCTGGACAGCCTCGATCGAGATCGTCGCACCGAGCGCCTTGAACGGGAGAACGAATACCTGCGCGCTGAACTGGTCGGCGAGTCCGCTCCGGCGCTCGATCGCATCATCGGCAGCTCGCCACCAATGGAGCGGGTGTTCTCGTTGGTGAGGCGCGTGGCCGGTACGGACTCGTCCGTCCACGTGTTCGGCGCCTCGGGTACCGGCAAGGAGCTGATCGCCGCGGCCATTCACGAGCTCAGCCCGCGCGCGGCGGGACCTTTCGTGAAGGTAAATTGCGGCGCGATTCCCGATACGCTTCTCGAAAGCGAGCTCTTTGGCCACGAGCGAGGCGCGTTCACCGATGCGCACAAGCGGCGCATCGGACGCTTCGAGCTGGCCGACGGCGGCACACTCTTCCTCGACGAAGTGGGAGACGTCTCGATCGCGATGCAGGTCAAGCTGCTGCGGGTGCTGCAGGAGCGTCGCTTCGAGCGGGTCGGCGGCGAGAAGACCATCGAGGTCGACGTCCGCATTATCACCGCGACCAACAAGGACCTGAAGGCAGAGGTCGAGGCAGGGCGCTTTCGCGAAGACCTGTATTACCGCCTGAACATTATCCCCATCGATCTGCCGCCCCTGTGCGAGCGGCGCGGTGACATTCCCGAGCTTGTGGCGCACTTCGTCGCGCGCCTCGGTGCCCGCACCCGCTCTGCGGTGACCGGGTTCAGCGACGACGCCCTGGCGGCCATGCAGAACTGGAGCTGGCCGGGCAACGTACGTGAGCTTGAGAACGCGGTTGAGCAGGCGATGGTCTTCGCCGACGGTGATGTAGTCGAGATCGCCGACCTGCCGGCGCACATATCGGGGGCGGCGACCGGTGTTCCGCTGGACCTGAACTGCGACGACCGGCCGTTGCCCCAGGTTCTGGACGATATCGAGCGCCGGCTGATCCTCCAGGCCTTTGATCAGGCCGACGGCGTAAAGACCGAAACCGCGCGCCTGCTGGGGATCAAGACACCGGCGCTCTATTACAAGCTTGAGAAATACGGGATTGGCGCTGAAGACTCAGAAAGCTGAATTCGTGGGGAACGCAACTCAGAATTCCTACGATATCGAGGCAGCATCGGCGGCGGAAGCGAATCCACAGGGCGATGTACACCGGCTTTTCTCGAATTGTGGAGGAGATCGCGAAAGCGGCGCGGGTCTTGCTTGTATTGAGCATGTTATGCGTGAACTCCGCACATTGCTCATCGTACTGATTGCTCTGGCAGCATTGCTGGCAGCGAATCGCTCATCCGCCGGGGAGTTGGATCAGGAGATTGCCCGCGCGGACTACGCTATCTCGGCGTACGATGCGGCGCTTGCGGAGTACGAGGATGCGCGTCGACGTTTCAGCGAAGTGGTCGATGCGGTGAACGCGTTGAAGTCCGGCGCCGGCAATCTGGACGGGCCTGCCCTGCGTTCCGCTCTCCGTGATGCCCACGCCGCGGCGGACGCTCTGCGCCCACACTACGTAGCCCTGAGTACGCGTAGCATCGAGGTGGAGGCCGCAACGCGGGCGCTGCTCGATGCAGCGTGGGCCCGCATGCGGGACCTGGAGAGCCAGGTGGTATCCGCGCGGCCGCAGGACAGGGCCGCGATGATCGCAGCCCTGAACGAGACCGGCTCCATTATCGCCGCCTACGACCGCCCGGTGGTCGAGGTGGATCCCATCGCTCTCGACGAGATCGTTTCGGGACTTGAGGAGACCCCGGAAGAGCTGCGGGCAGCCGCCGACGAGCTCAGCGACGTGGAGCGTCGCCTGCGTCGTCAGCTGGAAGAGCTCGATCAGCGCATCGCCGAGGTTGCGGTACAGGAGCGATTGGAAGCTCGCGCCAGAGAGTTTGCCGTGCAGGAAGCCTTCTTCGATGACAACGACGGCGTTCGGGTCCGCGGGCCCAGGAACTCCGGCGGCAATGCGGCAGTGTCGGGCGCGGCCGATGAAGGTTCGGTGGTCGGGGGTGACGGTGGGGACACAGCCATGGCAGGCGGAGGCGAGGCTGATCGCGGGCAGGAAACCCCCGGCGCGCAGGAGTCTCCCGACGGCGGCGACCGGACCCCGGAGGATACCCCCAATGAGGCTCCGGATCAGCGTCCCGGATTCCACGATGGGGATGATCAGGAGCCCGGAGACTTTGGAAACGAGACGCCACCTGACGAAGGAAGCGGGGGCGAGAGCGAGCAGGATCCGGTCATTATCGTGGACACCGTAGACCCGACGCAAGGCCCGACCGAAGTCACGGCGCCTGAGCGCAGCGGCGATCGCGCGACCCTGGTGGACGAGAACGCGGCGGATCGTGCGGCTGATGATGATGGGCGCCGAAGTGCAGGCAGCGCTCGCGGGCGTCGGCAGCAGCTTGAGGCGAGCCGAGCGGCGCTGCGCCGCGAACTCGAAGCGGTCGCCGCCGAGCGTGCTACCCTGCTGCGCCGCGCAGGAGCCCTCGACGATTGAGAAGAGCCGAGCGTGGTCGTGCGCTGGCCATGGAGCTTCTGAGCACGAAAGTCGGCTACGGTTTTGGCGGCGCCTGAATCCGGCTAACAGTGCAGACGTGAAGTCTTCGAGATTCATGGCGCTGGTATTGGGCGCGGGCTTGAGCCTGCTGCTCGCTGATTCTGCGCTCGCGCAGGAGTGGAGCTGGCTTTCGAAGGCCGGGGCGCTGGTGGATTCCAATCCGCGGCGTGTGGACACGGCCCTCGACGAGTCCGGTGAACTGGACGCCGGCCTGCGGCTCTTCGGATCCGCCGCGGTGATCATGCGCCCGCGACCTCGACTGACCCTGGGCATCGACGCGTCCCTGGGCGCTGTGCTGTATCGCAGCGCAACCGTGGCGGACTCCTTCGCAGCCGCGTTCAGTTCGTCCCTGCAGGCGGCGGTGGCGCGAGAGGCCACGCTGACCTGGGCGGTACGTCTCAAGGAGCGCGCTGAGCGTGGTAGTGCAAACGACGACGATCCGGCTTTTACACGCCGTGACTACCGCATCATTGGGACCCAGCTCGGCCTGCGTCGGCGCTACAACGACGTCACGCTCGGTGTTGACGCCGGCTGGATGCTCTACGAGTTCAAGCCACGGGATGACTTCAGCTGGACGGGGCCGGCGGCAGGCGTGTGGGTGCGGTGGCGCGCTACGGACGCGCTGCGATTCACGCTTCGCCAACGGGTCAGTCATCGCGTGCTCAGGCAGGACGCGTTCCTGCGCGACGATGGTGTATGTCCGCTGGTTGCATCGGCGAGCACAGGCCGTCGAGATACGGTGTTGTCGCCGTCATTTGGAGCGGATCTGTCGACGAAGGCTCTGGTCGGAGACCTGACCTACAGCTGGGCCGGCGCCTATTCCAACGACTGCGTAGCCGGGTATCGCCGCCACAGTGTGGCCCTGTCGCTGACGATGCTGCCGGTTGGCGATGTGCTTCTGCGGGTGTCCGGTCAACTCAGCCGCACGCGAGCAACGGGCGATCGACGGGGCGCCGGCGGTGGTACCAGCGACTTGATCGATCCGGACAACGACGAGTGGAATCGAATCGGCGTCTCCCTTGAGCACCCAATCGCGGGTCCGCTCAGCGTAGAGCTGCACTACACCTTCTACGCGCAGGAGTTTGGCAACGAGAACGCCGGTTTCAGGCGCCATGTGGCCAATCTGAGTTTCGCGCTACGCGGTACGACGGATGCCGACGCGGAGCGCGAGTAGGGCGTAGCCCGGAGTCCCGCGGCCGGCGAGTCCTGCGAGTCAGCCAGCGGACTTCTCCGCGCGCTTGCGCAGTGAGTGATCGCGAATCTGCTTGCGGATGCGAACTGTCTCCGGCGTGATCTCAACGAGCTCATCGTCACCGATCCACTCAAGGGCGCGCTCCAGCGTCATATCGATGGGTGTCGACAGGGTCAGCTTCTCGTCAGCACCGGCGGAGCGTACGTTGGTCAGGCCCTTCTTCTTGTTGGGGTTTACAACGAGGTCATTCGCACGCGCGTGTTCGCCGATAATCTGACCGGGATACACATCGGTGGCTGAGCCGACGAAGAGCGTCCCCCGTTCCTGCAGGGTGAAGAGTGAGTACGCGGTTGTGACGCCCTGTTCGAGGACAATCAGGGCACCATTGGCGCGGCCTGTGATATCGCCCGCCCAGAGGTCGTAGGAATCGAACACCGAGTACATGACGCCGGTGCCGCGGGTGTCCGTAAGGAACTCGTTTCGAAAGCCGATCAGGCCGCGTGAGGGCATACGGTACTCGATGCGAACCATGCCTGTTCCGCCGGGGAGCATCGAGGTCATCAGGCCTTTTCGCTGGTTCAGCTTGTTGATGACCGTGCCGCCGTAGTCTTCGCCGCATTCGATGGTGACGTTTTCCCACGGCTCCATCAACTTGCCGTTCTCGTCCTCGCGCGTGATGACTCGCGGCTGCGATACACCCATCTCGAAGCCTTCGCGGCGCATGCGCTCGAGAAGAATCGACAGATGCAGCTCTCCGCGGCCGCTGACCTCGAAGATCTCAGGGGACTCACCGGGCTCAACGCGGAGTGAGACGTCGCCCTCAAGCTCGCGGGCAAGTCGATCGCCGATCTGGCGGCTCGTCACGTACTTGCCTTCGCGTCCGGCGAAGGGCGAGTCGTTGACCATAAAGCGCATGCAGATGGTCGGCTGGTCGATTTCGATCGCGTCCATGGCCACGGTCTTGCCAACGGTGCCGACCGTGTCGCCGGGCAGCACCTCGTCCATGCCGGCGATCATCACAATCTCGCCGGCGTATGCGGTCTTCACCTCGACCCGCTCAAGCCCGTTGAAGCGCATGAGCTTCGAGATGCGAGCCGTGCGTGAGGGCGTGTCCGGCCGCGCGATCTCTACGGTGTCGCCCGTGGAGATCGTGCCGTCATAGATGCGCGCGACGCCGATGCGGCCAACAAACTTGTCGTAGCTGATGGTCGCGAGCTGGCTCTGGAGCGGCGCTTCAATGTCGCCGCTGGGGTGCGGCACTTTGCTCACGATGGTTTCGAAGAGGGGCTCAAGGGTGTCGCTCTCGTCCTCGAGCTCGTGCATCGCGTAGCCGTCGCGCGCTGACGCGTAGACGACGGGGAAATCCAGCTGCTCTTCGTCGGCTTCGAGGGCCACAAAGAGATCGAATACTGCGTTGAGGACCTCGTCGGGCTGGCCGTCGGGTCTGTCGATCTTGTTGATGACGACGATGGGACGCAGGCCGAGGCTGAGGCTCTTTCGAAGGACGAAGCGCGTCTGCGGCATCGGACCTTCGTAGGCGTCGACAAGCAGAAGGACGGAGTCGACCATCTTGAGGACGCGTTCCACCTCGCCGCCAAAGTCGGCATGGCCGGGAGTATCGACGATGTTGATGTGCCAGTCGACGCCGTCGGGGTCTGTGTGCTGAATCGTCGTAGGCTTGGAGAGGATGGTGATTCCACGCTCTCGCTCGAGGTCGTTGGAGTCCATCGCGCGGTCCTGCATCTCACGATGGGCGGCAACGGCGGCCGACTGCTTGAGCAGCTGATCTACCAGCGTGGTCTTGCCGTGGTCGACGTGAGCGATGATGGCGATGTTGCGTACGTGCGTAATGTCGAAGTTCATGCGGCGCCCCCTGCCGCCCCGAACCCCGCAGGTCAACCATAACCGATCAGGAAATCGACGGCGTCGTTCACCGAACCCAGGAACTGAAGGAGTGGTGGGTGTGCCTGCCGGGGCGCACGACCACATCTGCAGTACGCCGCTGCCCGTCTGCAGAGGCTTCGATGTGGTACTCGCCCGGCGGCAGATCATTGAGTCGCACGTAGCCGCTGTCATCGGTTCGATAATAGCGTCCGTTGATACGGTATCGTTCGACGTAGTGGCTGGAGATGACACCGAGTGAACCGTTCTCGATCGCGGGAGTCTGCTCCTGCGCCGGGCTCCCGGCTTCTTCCGCGATGATAATCCTGACCGGATCTGCGGCTTCTTCCGAGTCGCCGGCCGCCACAACGGCGGCGGTCGCGTCGCCCGCTGCTTCTTCTGAGTTACCGGACTCCGGGCGCGGTGCCCCATTGTCGGGTGCCCGATTGTCGCGTGCCCCATTGTCGCGTGGTACCGTGTCGCGCGGTGCCGTGTCGGCTGCGGCTGTGTCGTCGGGATCGAGGTGTGCCGCCTGGGCGCCTCGTCCAGGCTCAGTGCGTGCAGCGAGAACAGAGCCCCGCTCGCCGGATCGCCCGCCGCTTTGGGCGCGTGGTCCTGCGCCCCGCGCAGGGGGCGTCGCTTCCCGGGATCGTTCGCCGCCTTCGTCGACTTCGGCGACACCCCCGTCCTCTGATGTGTCGGAGCCGAGCTCATCGGAGCCGGGGGCGGCGCTTCCGAGATTGTTCTCGGACGGGTACGACGTCCCGTTCCCAATCTCGTCCGACGCGGGCGCAACGTCGAGCGATCGCGCGAGCTCGTTGTCCCTGACGCTGCCTGGAGCCGCCGCATTGTCCGGGCCGGGTGTGTGGTTCTCTTCCGTCCGCGACTGCGCACTGCTTACAGCATCTTCGTGAGCGGGATCTACGCGCATGGGCAGGACACCGGTCGCGATCAGGATCGCGCTGCCGGTCACGACAATCAGCAGTATCAGGAGCAGGGCGCTGCGCATCCTGCCGGGCCGCGCGCGTTCCGGCGAGGGGGCAGCGGTCACGCGCGCAGGGGCAGGCGCAAGGGAGTGCTTCGCGCTGCGTTCGGCTGTGGTGCGCGCCGCGACGCCGGCGCCGCGACCGGGCCGCGCGCTCGGTGCGATCGTGAGATCCCGGCTCATCGCACCCGCAGGCTGCTCCGCCTCGGAGACGCCACGCGCCGACGTGCCCATCGCGGGGGCGGATGTCTCCGGCG
>JAUICO010000079.1 GCA_030427825.1 bacterium
GCCCCGCGGGGTTGTCCTGCAGAGCGCGGTTTTCAGCGCGATGCTGGCGCTGACCTTCCTTGCGGGATGCGGCGGCTCGACGCCATCGATGCACGAAGAGTGGCTCTCTGAGCCGCGCGTATTGGCAGACATGCCCCTGACAATCCGCATGGTTCCAAATCGGCGGGTGAACTTCAAACGCCGACTGTTGCCTCCGGCCGCGGAGTCATCCGATGGATCGGATTCGCCCTGGGCCGAGATCATCGTTGAGATTCCGCGTGCTTCCTCGATGGTTCTGTGTGTGGCTTCCGGCGACCACATCCTCATGCTTCAGACCCGTACCGAGGCCGGCCTGTTTCGCGGCAACTGGGACACGCCCGACAACGAACGCGCGAACGTCGCGTGTGTGTTTTGGGATGGGCAGCGCAACACACAACAACGCACGGCCTATGTACGCGTCGAAGGCGATCCGATTTTCGGTGAACGCGACGCCGGGCGCGCGGTCCCTTTCAGTCTCGCGATTGAAACCGGGCCTGCCAACCTGAGTCCGGAGAGTGTCGAGGAAGCGTCCATGCTGCTGATCGGCGAGCTGGTGTCGCCCATTATCTCAGATTGTGAGTCGCTGGTGTCCGATGCTACTGAGGGCCGGCCTCTGGACCCTGACGATGAACGCGGAGGGGCCTGCGTGCTTCACCTGGTCTACGCCGCCACCGAAGCACGTACTCGGCAGGATTTTTTGAACTCCGAGCTCACTCCGGGAGATCTTTCGCAGGCACTTTGCGGAGAAACACTGATTCGGAGTTTCTGCACCGCATATTTGAACATGTTGCATTACCCAATCGCGCGCCTGCTTCAGGAGCACGAGGCATCCCGGGACGTGAACATGGCCCTGAGGGCGTGTCGTGACGGCATCGGTGTCGGCTGCCTGTATGCCGAGGTGGGCGTCGGTCTGGACGGCGCGACGAGAGAGGAGCAGCTGCTGGCTGCCCAGCAGGTCAGGGACGCGTTGACGGCGAACTGCCGACGCGCGCCGGACGACAGCGAAGACCGTCAGTGGAACTGCGCCGCCGCCGCAGCGTACCATGCCTCGTTTTGGCTCTACATGTGGCCGGCCGGTCTGCTGGACTACATCGACATCGTCCCGAAGGCAGCGACACTTCTCCGGGAAGAGCCTGACCGGCTCGTGGCCGTCGAACTGCTTCGCATTGGCTGTGCGAATAACGAGCTGGACTCGTGTGTGCTCCTTGAGGCGGCTTCGGCACGCGGGCGAGAGCCCGATATGGTCGTTCGCAGCATCCTCCGCGTCGCGGGGTACTGCGATGCCAACCCGATGGTTGACAACAAGCAGGCATGCGGCCGGGCCGTCGCATTGTTTGTGCTCGCGGCGCTCGACAAGGCAGAGGCGCACCCTCCCAGACAACAGCAGCGAATCATTGCCGAGGCGTGCGGCATTCCCAGCGGCAGAGCCATGGAATACGGCTGTCCGCAGTTGCGGACCGAAATGGAAGAGGCTGTCCGGCGGGAGGCACGAGCACGGGCCGAGGAGTCCGTTGCCGGAGAGGCGCAACACCAGCCCGACAACGAGTCCTCAGAGTCCGAGGGCGAGGACGAGGATGAGCCGGCCGAGTAGCTGCTGCCGGTACTTGCGTCCTCGATACTGTTTGCGACGCGGCGTAGGGCTGTGACACGCTCCGCCCGCGCTGGCGCAGATCCCCACGATCGATTAGCCCTGTGCACCGCTGTGGAAGACAAACGCAGCTGCGAAGGACAAACACATCCGGGGAGCACAATGATGAGCGGATCTCGCGCGTACCTCCACGTCTTTGCCCTCTGCTGTCTCGCGGCACTTGCCGCGTGCAACAGCGACGACGACGCGGACACCGGCGACACCGGCGCTGATGTGTCGGACGCCGGCGGGGAGCTCGATGCCGTGTCCGAAACCGGCAACGATACCGGCAGCGACAACGACACTGCGGACCCCTGCGGTGACAGCGTGTGCGCCGATGACGAGAGTTTTTCGAATTGCCCGCAGGACTGCGAGAACCCTGCGCCGCAGCTGATCTACAACCCCGGCGACGGCGACCTCTACGCCTTTCCCGACGACTTCTACACCGTTGAGGACCCTGGCACGGTCACCGGCCTTCGCGTCGCGACCACCGAAGCGCGCCTCACTGCGATCTACGAACTGGGCCCGCCCTTCGACGTGGTCATGGAGAGCATGCAGACCCTGGACGGCTTCAGCACCAGCGCGGGCGCGTACTTTCGAGCGTCGAGGCGACTCAACCCGGATACAGTAACCACCGGCATGCCCAGCGCTCAGCCCGGAACCAGCGTGATGCTGGGCTATCTGGACGAGGCCGGTGCCTTTCGGGCGATTCCCTCGGAGATTGCCGTCGAAGACCGTAACCCGGGCATCGTAATCCGCCCCCTGGCTCCGATTCCGTCGGCGGCGCGAGCCATCGCCGCGGTCACTCGCGACGTCGAAGGCGTGGACGGACATGCGCTGTATCCGTCGGAGACTATGAGCGCCCTCCTCGACGGCGAGCGTCCCGCGGGGCCGAACGGAGTGCAGTTCGAGGCGATGCTTCCCCGCTACGAAGAAGCGGTCAGCGCCCTGGTAGAAGCCGGTTTCGTCGACGACTCCGACGAGCTCGCCGGCCTGATCGTCTGGACAGCGCAGTCCATCCCTGAGGTCGCTGTCGAGATCGCCGCCGACGTACGCTCGCGGCCTCACAGCGTCGTCGAGTACCTCGGCTGTCAGGACGAGAGCGCATATCGGCGCTGCACCTTTTCGTACGAAGCGGGCAGCTATCGCGACGAGAATTTCCATATCGCGTGGGACGGCACGGGCCCCGTCGAGACATACACCATGCTCGCCGAGCTTTTTCTGCCGCTGACCGAAGGCGAGTTCGGCGGAGCTCCCTATCCGGTGAGCATCTTTGCCCACGGGATCACCGGCACCAGGGACCAGGCGAAGTTGATCGCGAAGCACTCAGCGCCGATCGGCATCGCGACGCTGTCCATCGATGCTCCGGAGCACGGCGATCACCCGCAGCGGCGCAGCCTCGAAGAGTTCGCGACCATCCTCAACTTCTTTGGCATCGACTCCGAACGGGGCGGCCTCGCTGTGGACGGCCTGGTGCTGCGCGACTCGTGGCGCGCTGCCAATTACGATCGCCTCGCCCTCATCGAAACGATCCGAGATGGGATCGACACCGACGGCGACGACACGCCCGACGTGGACATCAACCGCGTTAACTTCCTGGGCGCGTCTCTGGGCGCCGTCCAGGGCCCTGAGATGCTCGCGATCTCACCGGATTGCACGGCGTCGATCCTCGCTGTGGGCGGCGCGCGAATCACAGACATCGTGCGCATCAGCGATATCTTCGGCCCGATCGCCGGCTTCGTCACCCCGGCCGGCGCTGTAGAGTCGGACACCTCTCGATTCTTCATCTGGCTGCAGACCCTCGTCGAGCGCGGGGATGGAGCCAACTTCGGGCGCTACGTGCTCAATGAACGCCTCGACGACGCACAGCCGCCGGACATCGTCGCCGGTATGGCCGTCGCCGACGAAGTGGTTCCGAACCCCACAAATGACCTCCTCACCCGTACGCTCGGCCTGCCCCTTATCGAGGAGGTCGTCTACTCAATGCCACTCGTAGATGAACAGGCTTCGCCCGTGCATGGCAACCACCCCTCCGGCGCCACCGTTGGCATGATGCAGTTCGACTGGGTGTGGCACGAAGGTCGACAGGAGTGGGAAGACGCGAGCCACGACGGCACCCCTGACAGCATCGAGGCGATCGAGTTGTGGCTGCACTTTCTTCGGACTCACCTCAACGGCGAGACTGAGATCATCGACCCATATCTGTCCTTCGATCGCGTGCCGCCGGGCTCGAATCGCCCGCAGCCGGGCTCACGGTAGCCGTCCGCAGCCTCTGACCCTGCCGCGAATCGGGGTCCGGACGCGTGCTCCGATCACTCAGGACGCTTTTCGCCGTGGCGAAACTCGTCTGTGGCGCGATGCGCGATCAGGTCGTCGATACCTGCCTCGATCGCCCCTTTCACCTCGTCCCGTAGCTCTTCACAGAGCGATCGGTCTTCCCAATTGCCGTCGAAGCGCGCGGTGTCGATGGGGTCGCCGAACTGGAAGTAGAAGCGCTCGATGTCCGGAAAGAGGCCTCCGCCGGCGGCTCTGGTCACCGGGAGCATCATGTCCTCGCGCAGTCCGAACTTCTTGAGCGCGCGGCCGATGGGTGACTTCAGGATATCGGACGCGTCGTAGACGATATCGAACATGTCTTCGACGCCGACCGCAGAGAAGGGGACGATGGTGCAGCGATGTTTGATCGCCATGCGCGCAAAGCCGACGCGATCCTTCCAGACCAGTTGGTATTTCTCACCTTTTCGTTTGGTCACCTCGCGGGCGCCGCCGGGAAAGACGAGCACACATTCGCCGCCTTCCATCAGCGCACCGCACACCTCGGGGCTGCCCTCGACGATCCCAAAGCGACGGAGCTGCCGGCCCCACATCGGGATCGTGAAATGGGCACGGTCACCGAGCCCGCGCAGTATGATTCCCCGCTCGAAGTAGAGCTCGAAGTACATGAGGACGGCGTCGAGCATCCCGAAGAGTGTGTGATTCCCTACAAAGAGCAGGGGGCGGTCGTCGGGGATGCGGTCCATGCCGAGGTAGACCGGGTCCGTCGCCCGACGCCAGGGTCGCAGCAGGGTAAACCAGCGCCGCATCTGTTCCCGCGTGGGTCTTTTGTATGCGTTCTTCATGAAACTCTACGCCTGAGGGCCGCCGGACCATATCACGCCGGCCGCCGGATTGAGTCCAGCCCCGGGCACGGGACATTGCCATGTACGCCACTCTTTGCGAGGATCGCGCGTCACCGATGGGAGGTGCGTATGCGCAGCTGGGCTGTTCTCTTCTTCATGATATCTTTCGCGGCCGCCTGCGGTGGTGCGCCGGTAACGGACTCGACCGGTGAAGACCAGGTGATTCCACCGGAGCCGGCGGCACCTGCAACTCTGCGGATTGAAAACCGCTCCGATGTCGCGATTCACCGGGTCTGGTTTTCACCCAACGACGCTGACGACATGAACATCGGGTTTGATTGGCTGGACGTAGAGCGCATCGAAGCCGGCGCCGACCACGTAGGTGAGATCGATCGCGGTGCCTGGGACCTGTGGGTCGAGGCGGAAGACGCCAGCGATTTCGTCCTGCGCGGCTTCTACTTCAACGCCGGGCAGGAGTCGGTGATCGTTGTCAACCCGAGTTTCTGGGTGCGCGGCGACTGGATCATCGACGAGTAGGTGCTGGTCTGATCGGGCCGCCCTGCGCGCGTCAGCGGTCTCAGCCGGCGTCATCGAGGGTGATATCCACGAGAAGCTCTCCGGCGATGGCCTCAAGGCCGGCCCGAAGCTCGTCCAGATTCACGTGGTCGCCAACGCCGGCGACGATCCGAGCCTTGAAGAGCATACCGCCCGACATCGGCGCCTCTTCAACACGCGTCTCGAGCTCTTCTACGTTTGCACCTGCCGCGGAAAGCGCCGCTGAGATGCTCTGCACAATTCCCGGACGATCGTCGCCGACGATGTCCAGACGGACGTGCGCGTGCGGCTTCGTCTGGGCGCCCGATCGGGCGATGACCACGGTCAGTCCCTGTTTCGAGAGTTTGCTCAGGGCAAGACGCAACCCGTGCTCGCGCTCCACCTCGACCGAAGCGTTCAGAATACCGGCGAACTGACCCGCCATGCGGGCCATCGACGACGCTTCCCAGTTGGCGCCGTGGTCCGCGAGAGTCGATGAGAGCAGAGAAACGATGCCGGGGCGGTCGCTTCCGATAACAGTGAGAATCAGGGTACGCATTGGGTCGGCTCCTCTTCAGGGCGCATGATCCGCGCTGATAGCATGGGGCGGTCGGTGGGTGCGAGACTCTGTCTCGCGCTCTGTCCGGGGGCTCTCGCCCCTGGAAACCCCGGCGGAAAGCTCCGCTTTCCTGTTGGGAGTTGATCGGGCAGGTCAACCTTGAACGCATCCCTACTCCAGAACTTCTCAAGGTCCAGTGTGCATATTGTTTGCGAGGCCGGTTGGTCTCGAAGCAACAACCCAACAGGAGTAGGGACATGACAAGCACAGCAAGAACAATCCTGACCGCACTCGCGATCGTGGCAGTCACCGCAGCCTTCGCAGGCACGGCGGCAGCCCAACGACGGGGACACGGACCCGGACACGGACACGGCGGCGATCACGGCCCTCCCGAAGGCGTGAACACCTCGGCCGTGATGCTCGAAAACGGTGCCATCATTGAGGTGACCGCGGACGATCCTGAGCTCGTTGAGGGCATCATTGAACACTCGAATCGAATGGGACAGCGCGGCGAGCGTGGCCCCTTCGCTGACCTGACCGAGACCACGGTCGAGGTCCTCGAGAACGGAGTGCAGGTGACGTTGACCTCTGACGATGCCGATGCCGTAGAGCACATCCAACGCTTCGCCGAACGCCGCGCTGCAGGACCCGAAGGGCGCGAGCAGATGCGCGAAGAACGGCGCGGCGAGCGATGCGAGCGCCGCGCAGAGATCGCAGCTGCGAGCGTCACTGAGGTCACCAACCTCGAAAATGGCGTGCAGGTGACGACGACATCGCAGGACCCTGAGGTTGCCGCGCAACTGATCGCTCATGCGCAGCGCCGCCACGAAGGCCTCTCAGAGGGTGGCGAGCGCGGCGACAACGGCGCACGCGGCCGTGGCAATGGACGACGAGGTGAAGGCCGGCGCGGACATGGTGGCCACGGCGCGCGCGGTGATGCCGACGCAGACAACGCCTCACCGCGACGCGGTGGCGGCGACTGTCCCGGCGGCGAACGAGGAGAGCGCGGCGCCTGGCGTGAGAATGTGGACGTCGACCTGACGACCCTCGACGACGGCTTCGTGCTCACGATGACCACCGACGACACTGAGCTCGTCGAGCGTATCCAGCAGCACGCTGCACGACGGGCGGAGCACGGTCCGCGTGACTGCCGGTAATAGCTCGGGCAGGGTTCGATTCCGGCGCCGCCGCATGGGCGATGCCGGTCTCGGCCGTTTTTGTGTGGCGCCCATTCCACACGACCATGGCGGGACTTGAGAGCAGCAACTGATGGCGAACAGAATTCTACTGGTGGAAGATACCGAGGCCCTGGGCGACCAGGTAGCGCGCCTGCTTCGCAACAAGGGATATCGGCTTGTGTGGGCAAAGAGCGCCCGCGAGGCGCGTCTGCAGGACGTCTCCAGCTTCGACCTGATCGTGCTCGATTTGATGTTGCCCGATGGCTACGGACTGGACCTGCTTAAGGAGTGGCGGGGTCGGGATGACACTCCGGTGCTGATTCTCTCTGCCCGTACCGATGCGAATGACCGGGTGCGGGGAATCAAACTCGGCGCCGACGACTACATGACCAAGCCTTTCTGGCCTGAGGAGCTCGTGGCGCGCGTCGAAGCTCGCCTGCGGCGTCCGATGATGCAGCGCGGCGGCAACATCGTGTGTGGAGACATCGAGATTCAAACCGGCGCGCGACGTGTCTCAGTGGCCGGACGCACCGTCGACCTGACCGGCGCCGAGTATGAGTTTCTCGCCGCGCTCGCGAAACGTCCCGGCGAAGCGATCTCACGAAGCCGACTTGCCGAAGCGGTCCTCGACGACGAGCGTGACGGTCTCGAACGCACATTGGACAGCCACGTGTCACGGTTGCGGAAGAAGCTGGGCGATGAGGGCAAACGTGTGAAGACGGTGTGGGGCGTCGGCTACCGACTGGACTTCGACGAGAGCGCGACATGAGCCTTCGCAGTCGCCTGGCATTGACGGTGATCCTGCTGGTGTTGCCGGTCGCGATTGCCTTCTCGTTGCTTCAGAACTTCCTGCGCATGAGAACCTTCGACCACGGGATGATCGAGGAGCTCGTCCAGGCAACGGAGCGCTCGGGTCAGGAAAACTGCGAGGCCGATCCGGCGCAATGGCCGGCGCCACCCCGCCTCGATCGCCGGCGAGGACCGCAGTGCGAGCCCGGCGAAGATTGCTTCGTACCGCCCGTCCCGGGTGCGCCGCCGTGGCACGAGGGAGGCCCGCCGCCACCACTGCATGAATGGAGCCGCCGCAACGAGACCCCGGCGGGTGACGCCGGTTGGGTGCGCCGAGAGGATCAGGGGCGTCCCGGGGAGGCTCGCCGAGCACGACGGGACCAGGTGCACGATCAGAGACGGCGCGCGAGAATACGCGACCTTCGGAGTCGACGCTTTCGAGAGCGCGCGATGCTGGCGTACGGAAGCGACTTTGAGCCCGCCCGTCCCGGCGGGCCTGTGTTGGCAGACCGACTACGTGACGCAATGCGCAGCGGCGACGACACGGCGGCGGCGACAATTACCTTCGGCGATCAACGAGCTCGGGCGGTGGTATACCGGACCGGTTGGGAGGGGCCGTGTGCGTATGTCCTGCACGCCCGCATCATGCCGGCCGGCGCCACTGTCCTCGGCACGCCGATTCTCATGGGCGGGCTCACATCCCTGGTGGCGGCCCTGCTGGCCTGGATCGCCGGTGGTCGGGTTGTTCGACGTGTCAAAGCGCTCGAACGAGCGGTCGACGCGACGAGCGCCGACCCGGCGCGATCCGTGCACATCGACGGCGATGACGAGATCGCGCAGCTCGCTGCAGGATTTGAACGAAACCGCGCCACCATCGCGGCGCAAATCACCGAGCTGAACCAACGAGACACAGCTCTGCGCGAGTACATTATCAACACCGGCCACGACCTGCTTACACCGTTGACCGTGCTGCAGGGGCACCTCGCCGAGCTCTCACAAACACACAACGCCGCCGCCCGTGCCGCGGATGAGTGCGACTATATCACGTCGATCGTACGCAACCTGAACGCGGTAGCTCGTTTGGAATCTTCAGAGCTCACACATCGTGACGAGGTAGATCTGAACAGGCTGATCGTGAGCGTTGAACAGAGACACCAGCCGTTGGCCGCGCGCCACGGCGTCTCGCTGAACTACGGCATGGCGGAGGACGCTGTGTGTGTATCCGCGGACGCGACGCTGCTCGAACGCGCGATAGGCAACCTTGTGCACAATGCGGTCGTCTACAATCGCGAGGGCGGACATGTCGCCGTGACGGTCGAACACACAGAGACCGGGTTTCTTCTGCGCGTTGCCGACGACGGACCGGGGGTAAGTGCCGGCGAACTGGCTCGCCTCGTTGAGCGTGGATTCCGCGGTGACGAGGCCAGAGAGGCACGGCCGGCGGGGCGCGGCTTCGGACTGAGCATCGCCCACCGCATCGCGGTCGCTCATGGCTGGCAACTGCGCCTGCGAGCTGGTGAAGGAGGCGGGCTGGTTGCGGAGATCTCAGGTGAGGTCGCCACCGGCAGCGAATGAGACTCGGTCCCGGCCACCAGCATGTCCCGGGTCGTCCGGGCCCCGAAATTCCACAGCCTCAGAGCTCCAACGCGCGAAGCCGCTCCATCTCGTCGAAGAAGAATGCGATTGGGTCAAAGTCACCGGGAGTCGCGCGGAGCAGCAGGTTGATTTCGTCCAGGTGATCGGCCGGAAGAATGCCGAGAAACTCGCCCCACATGGCGGACTGCACCGGCACCAGACCATCGTTGGCGCCTTCGTAGTTGTCGTTGCGATGCGCGAGCTTGATGATGCCGTAGGGAATCGAGAATAGCGGCGAGACGACTTCGTTGCTGTTGTTCCTCTGACAGCTCAGATCGATACCGCGACAGGTGCGGCCGGCCCACGAGAATCGCGGGTAATCGCCGAGCATGGGATAGTCCTCGTTGAACTGCGCCGACCACTCGATCGAGAAGTCCTGGCCACCGAGAAAGGGGATGTACTCCATGAGCTCGATGAGGGGGATTCCGATACCGTGGTGTGGCGTCGCGAGGGAGGTCGTGCTGGCGATCACCTCGTGGTGCCCGTGCACGTCCGAGAAGTAGCGTATGTCGATGCCGCCCTGGCTGTGACCTATGAGGTGCACCTTGTCGGCGCCGCTCTCTTCGAGAATCTCGAAGACCTGTTCGGTGAGCTGCACAGATCGACGCGATGACGGCCCGATAGCGTCCGTCACCGGCGTGTAGATGTCATAGCCGGTGTCGAGCAGCTCGCTCTTGATTCCGTTGAAGTAGTCGAAAAGCGAGAAGAAATTGTCTGTGCCGGCGAGGCCGTGAACGAGGACGATGGGGTATCGCGTCGCGCGGCGCTCGCATCCCGCCTTGCAGGCAAAGAAGCCGCGGTAGCCTGCGCTCTCGAGACCGTCGGTGCGCTGCAACAAGATGGTGTGCAGACCGGGGTTTCGGGTCTCAAACTCCAGGTCGACACTGCCGTCGATGGAGAACTCGGAGCCCAGCTGTTCGCCCGTCGCGTCGACAACCTCGATGAAGCTCCCAACGGGCAGGCGATCCACTGAGATGTGGAGGGTCATGTCGGCGGCAGCTACAAATTCGTGTGACGCCGAGCTGCAGGTCTCGAAGCGACCGTTGATCCAGGCTGAGGTGAAGATCTCACCCTGCAGGACAAAACTCTCGGCCCAGCCGGGCTCGCACCCGGGAGCGTCTGCCTCACCGTCAGCGGTGTCGCCGGCCGAATCCTCGATGGTGTCCTGCGTGTCGACCGCGTCGCCGGCGGCGTCGCCGCTTCCGGCATCGTTGCTTCCCGTATCGCCGGGATCGGCGTCGTTGCCTCCCGTGTCGTCGGGGTTGGCATCGCTATCATCAGCGTCGCTGTTGAGGGCGTCGCCCGTTCCCACGTCACCACCGGCGCCCGAATCGTTTCCGGCGTCAGCGCCGCTGACCCCGCCGTTATCAGAGCCCGTGAAGTCCGCTGCCGCCGACCCGCTGTCGGAGCACGCTGCCAACATGAGAGCACACGCGGCGACCGTGACCGCCGGAATACGCAACTTCATCGTCGCCTCATTCGTCCATGTTCCGGGTCCCCAATGCCCCGGAGTTCAGCTCTCACCAGCGATGGCTCTCAATCGGCCGGGTGGTCCGCAGGGTCCACGGCGGCGAGGGAATGAGTACCGTATTGGTGAGTGTACACTCATATAGCGGCATGACGCAGCGCGTTGCAAGCGGAGGGGCCATGTTGGGCGCCCTCAGCGGTCACGGTTTCGGTGCCAGACCAGACGCCCGTCTTCCCATCGCTGAAACACCCGCGACTTCAGCGCATCCGGCACGTCGCCCTCTGCGATACGGTCGACGTTGCCGATGATCTCGGACAGCTCTGCCTCTGTCCTCGCCCCGATCAGAGCGATCTCACGCCCGCGGTACTCGACGCGTACCGTGTGCCCACCGTCGCAGCAGTTCAGGCACTGAGAGAGTCGGCAGTGCAGCGCGACGGGCGGCTGTTGGCCACGGGCGGCACGCAGCATGGTTTCGGCGTCTGCGGCTCCGGAAGCACGGCGATCATCACGGCGACAACGGCGGCAAATCGCGATTCGGTGCTCGGGAACTGTCACTGGAAGAGACTCCGGGCATAGTCATCAGTGAAGGAAGTCCTGCGAGCGATCGCAGCGCCGGTGTGACCAATCGGCCACTTCGGCAGTCATCACTAATGAAGCGCGAGCGGAAGGTGGTGCGCTGAAAGAGACCTTCAACGCCGAGGGTATGTGTAATGGATATCAACTGCGCCCGCATCGACGCCGTACTCAACGAGAGTGCGAAGTACCGCCGACCCTACGCAAACCCGGCGCGCACAGGCATCGTTGAGCGCTTCGGTGTACGCAGCCTGGGGCAGCTGCGCAGAGATCTCAGCGAAGTTGTGCGGGACGGCCTGCGCGGTCGACGGTTTCAGGCAGGACTGAGCTCGGTCGGGCACCTTCGGCCCGATGTAGGCCTGCCGGCACACGCGGGGTTTGTGCGCATCGATGGCATGGCACCGATCATCAACCTTTTCGATCGAAGCGGAGGGGGCACACGCTACAGCCAACGAGTCACGCGCAACCACATGCGCGACTTTCGCGGCGGGCGTCTCAGCTACGACGAACATGATGGCGTCGATATCGTGTGCCCTGTCGGGACGCCGCTGCTCGCCGCGGCGCCGGGGCACGTCGTGATGATTCGCGACACCTGGCTTCGTGGGGGACTGACCGTTACCGTCGACCACGGCAGCGCCGTGATGACGCAGTACACCCACTGTTCCCGCGCTCTGGTCAAGCTGGGCCAATGGGTACAACGCGGCGAATCGATTGCGCTGTCGGGGGTCTCAGGCATCGACATGACCACTTTCTATCCCTGGGTCCCGCCACACCTGCACTTCAGCGTCTGGCACCACGGGGTTCCCGTTGACCCCTTTCAGACCGATACCGAAGCTCGCAAGACCGCTGTGTGGGCGCGACGCAATGATCCGCGACCTGCGGACGCGTACAACGACGAGCCCATCCCGGCCATGACCGCTGTGAACAAGGCGGCCGTCGAAGCCGCGATCGAAGGCTGTCGAAGCGCCCGAATCATCGCTGAGTTGGAAGCGCTCGCGGGCCACCCTCACTACCAGACCGCGCTCCTCGAGGACGCGCTGCACCATGACGCACACGCGTGGCGTGAAGGCGAGCGAACCCACCGTCTGGGAACCGCCGACGCCGTCGAGAGTTCGGTGCTGTTGAGCCTCCCCCTGCCGGCGGAGGACTACAAGGGAGTCTTCTTTGCCGACTGCGAAAAGCTGCGAGAGCGCGACTGACTTCGATCAGGCGTTCTGATCGGCGGACCTTCCCTCAACGATGCCGCGCGCCACGACCTGGCCCGAGTATATGCATCCACCCAGGAAGGTGCCCTCAAGGGCGCGCTTGCCGTGCATGCCCCCGCCACCAAAGCCGCACGCTTCGCCTGCGGCGTAGAGTCCGGGCATCGGCTCGCCGGCCTGTGTCAATACGCGGCCGGCCAGGTCGACCTGCAGGCCACCGAGACTTTTGCGGGTGATGATGCGGTTTCGGATAGCGATCAGCGGAAAGTTGCTGCGGTCGTCAATCTGCGCAAACTTGCAGGTGCGCAACCTGTCGCCGCGGTACTTACGGCAGTGTTCGATGCGACGCAGCTGGTCGTCGTTCATCCCGGTCTTCCCACGGGCGATGTTTGCGTCGTACGCCGCGATCTCACGGGCCAGGGTTGCCGCGTCGACGTCGTTGGTCCCGGTTACGCCGTTCATCTTATCGGCGAGCTCAGCGACACTGCCGGCGGCAACGAAGTCTTCGCAGTTCTCAATGAAGTCCTGCACCATGTCGGCCTTACCGCGCAGCAGCCCCATTACAAACTTGAGGAATTGTTTGTTTCGGACCGCCGGGTTGTGTTCGGCACCGGATATCGCGAACTCCTTCGCCGCGATCTTAAAGTTCATCACCGTCCACGAGTACTTCTTCTCTTCGCGCACGATGCGATCGATGAGGAAGTGCGTGTCGTAGGCGCCCACGAGGGGCGGGTCGTTAAATCGACGTCCCCGGTAGTTCACCCACAACGCAGACTTGCCCGGGACCATGCTCAGGCCGTGATTCTCAAAGTGAGGTTGCGGGTGCGCGATACCCGCAGCGTAGTTCCACATGTTTGAGAGGTGCGTGACATTCGCACCTGCCGCCTCGGCGCGCTCCAGCAGGTGCCCGTCGGCTTCGAGAATCGACCCGTTCAGCATATCACGGGGCGGTGTGCCCCACTCCGTCGGCCACACCTCGCGGACCTTGTCGAGGTTCCCGGCGATACCGCCGGCGGCAATCACGACTGCTTCGCCACGTGCCTCAAAGGCTTGTCCAGCAGTGGTAACCCCGTGACAGCCGACGAATTGTCCGCCCTCACTGACCAGATCCTCCACCCGGTGATCGAAGTGGACCGTGAGCTTTGAGCGATTCGGGTGTGCCTCGATGCGCTCGATCATCGCGTCGGTGATACCTTCGCCGGTACCCCACGCGATGTGAAAACGGGGCACAGAGTTGCCGGGTACGAAGTAGCCGCGTTCGGTCCAGTTCACCGCAAACAGGAACTTCACACCGCGATCCATCATCCACTGGCGCACGTCACGCAGGCTGTTCGTCACGTACGCTTCGGCCCAGCGCTTCGGCCAGATCGCGTCGTCCTCAAACTCCGCGTAGTTGTACCAGTCGGTCAGGGCGAGCTCGACGCTGTCGCTGAACCCCGACTTCTTCTGCTCTGGCGAGTTCACGAAGAAGACACCGCCGAAGGAGAGTTTCGCAAGCCCACCCCAGCGCTCGGCGGGGGCACTGTCCAGCATTACAACCGACTTACCCGCATCGAGAAGCTCAAGGGTCGTCACCATTCCAGCGAGCCCACCGCCGATCACGACTACGTCTGCCTGATACATTTCGTTCTCCGTGTTCAATCGAGCGGCGACGAGTCTGGTTCATCCCGCTACGAGTGGCAAGCGAAGGTGTGACACGGGCTTCAGCACGCAGGAACTTGCTGTCATCGCTGTCTCCAAGCTTATGGTTGCACAGGCCCCTGGCGACGAATAACGGAGCCGGCGGCGGCGATCGTGGTCACGACAGCGTTGGTAACAGCGCCGTAGACCTGCGACGCCGCATCCCTACGGAGCCCGATATGCAACGCCTTCAACCTCAAAGTCTAGCGACCCGCAGCACCGCCTCGCGACTGGGCTGGCTGCTCGCCCTCATCACCGCCGCGATCGCCATTCCCGCGCCCGCCTTCGCACAGCAGCCGGAGATCGACACCGGAACGACCGCCTGGATGATCACGTCAACAGCGCTGGTGCTCCTGATGGTTCCCGGTCTGGCGATGTTCTATGGCGGCCTGGTCCGCACACGCAACGTCATCGGCACGATGATGCACTGCTTCACCGCGATGGCGATCGTTGGCGTGCTGTGGGCGGTGGTTGGGTATTCGATGACCTTCGGTGACAGCATCGGTTTCGTCGGTTGGAACTCGGACTTCTTCATGCTGCAGGGCATCGACGAGACCGTCCGCGAATCCGGGATTCCGGAGTACGTGTTCGTCATGTTTCAGGGCAAGTTTGCAATCATCACCCCGGCACTCATCGCCGGCGCCTTCGCCGAGCGTGTGCGATTTCGCGGCTACTGCGCTTTTGTCCTGCTGTGGACTACGTTGGTGTACTTCCCTCTCGCTCATTGGATCTGGGGCGGTGGATTCCTGACGGGACGGGCGATCGACTTCGCCGGCGGCACTGTCATCCACATCTCCGCCGGTGTCGCCGGCCTTGTCTCAGCGCTCTACCTGGGCGCGCGACGCGGCTACCCGCAGACCGCGATGCATCCCAATAACCTTGTGATGACATTGATGGGTGCCGGTCTGCTGTGGGTCGGTTGGTTCGGGTTCAACGCCGGCAGCTCCGAAGCCAGCGGCCTCGTTACGGCGCAGGCCCTCACGGTCACGCAGATCTCGGCGGCGGCCGGCGCGCTGACCTGGATCGCCATCGAAGGCGTGCACCTCAAGAAAGCCACCAGCCTTGGCCTCGTCTCCGGTATCCTCGCCGGCCTGGTCGCGATCACGCCCGCCGCCGGAGACGTGCTGCCATACGGCGCGATTGTTCTGGGCATGCTGGGCTCGATCTTCTGTTACGGCGCCGTGCTCATCAAAGCGAAGCTCGGCTACGACGACACCCTGGACGTGTTCGGAATCCACGGCGTCGGCGGGATCGTGGGCGCCATCGGCCTGACCTTCTTCTTGCGCCCTTCTCCGGATCGACCGTCGATCGGAACGCAACTCTGGCACCAGGTCGAAGGCGTTCTCGTCAGCATCGGATATTCCGCTGTGGTGACCCTGATCCTCATCATACTCATCGAGAAGACCCTGGGCTTCCGAATGCCGCCGGCCGAGGAAAACGCCGGGATGGACCATGTACTGCACGGCGAAGAAGGGTACGGACTCCTCAACCCGAATTGATTGCGCTTCGCTGACTCCTCTCCTTCTGTTTTGGACAACACCCACACCGCGGGGCTCGCACCATGAAAATGATCGTCGCCATTATCCAGCCTGAAAAGCTGGAAGACGTCCGCAAGGCGCTCATCGACGCTGAGATCTTTCGCCTCACGATCAGCCGCGCTTCGGGCCACGGTAAGCCCGTGGACGAGAGTCTGTATCGCGGACAGGTCTTCAAGCCGAACCTGCAACCGAAGATGCGCATTGAGATCGCCCTGAACGACCACTTCGTCGAACCGGCGATTCAGGCGATTCTCGAAGCGGCCCGGAAGAGCGACGGCGCGATCGGCGACGGCAAGATTTTCGTCATGCCGATGGAAGACTGCATTCGCATTCGCACCGGCGAGCGTGGCGGCGAAGCGATCTGATCTGCGCCGACAGTCGCTGCTCGAAAAGAGGAGCTCGCTGCCGAGTGGCCGACTGGGATGGAAGGTTTGTCCGCTCCGGCATGTTACCATGCGGGCAGAGGCGCACGCGGGGACAGGACGATGAGCGAAGAGTTCGTAGATGAGAGCGAGGAGAACGCCGGGACCACGCGTCGCGAAGTTCTCCGCGGGATCGCCGCGGTCGCGGTAATTGGCGTCGCCGGATGTGGCGGAGCCTCGAACAACAGCAATGACACAGGTGGAGCCGATACACTCTCGGGCGATGCCGCATCGGATTCCGGCGGCGACGTCGCGGACACGAGCAGCGACAACGATTCAGGCGCCGCCTGTGAAGCGACGGGGCGGGACGCGCAGGGACCCTTCTACGAAGAAGGCGCCCCCGAACGCGTGGACCTCACCGGCGGCACCGAACCCGGCGAAGCGATACTGCTCACCGGAACCATCATCGGGCTGGACTGCGCTACCCCCAAAGGCGGGTACGTCGTCGACGTGTGGCAGGCCGACGCGAGCGGTGAGTATTCTCCCGGCGGCGCCGACTACAAGCTGCGCGGCATTGTGCGCACCGATGAGAGCGGCACCTTCACCGTTCGGTCGATCAAGCCGGGCAATTACCTCAACGGCGCCGACTACCGACCCTCACACGTGCACTTCATGGTATTCGATGCAGACGGAACCCGGGTACTCACGACGCAGGTGTACTTCGCCGACGACCCGTACCTGGGCGCAAACGACTCCTGTCAGCCGCCGACCTGCAACAGTTATGAGGCGGAGCGGATTGTCACCCTTGCAGACTCAGACGTGGATGGCGCGACGGTGAAGGCCGGCAGCTTTACCTTCTACGTCTGAGCGCAGACCTGCGCCTACTCGCTATCCGCAGCCGACTCGACAACCAGCAACACGGCGCCTTCATCGACCAGATCGCCCTCGTCGACGTTGATCGCTGCGACGGTACCGGATTCAGGAGCCGTGATCGCATGCTCCATCTTCATGGCTTCGAGGATGATGAGCGTATTGCCGGCTTCAACAGAATCGCCGACCGCCACCTGCACCTTCAGCACGCGCCCGGTCATGGGTGCCGTGCATCCGCCGGCAGGCACCTCGCGGCCTCGTACCGGAAAGCGCTCTTCCTCGTGCAAACAAATAGCGGCGTCGAGTGACTGCACGAAGGCGCGTGTGCCATCACGGACCACACGGGCGCTTCTACACACACCGTCCTCGGTCCAAACGAGGGCGGCACCATCCAGCTCGGTTTTCGTGACGGTAGACTCGTAATCGCCGACCTGCACGGCAATGCCGCCGGTGCGCTGCACGCTGTACGCGACCTCAATTGCATCATCGCCAAGCATCCAACGCTGCTTCTGCGGCGTGTGCGAGTTGTTGCGAAATCCTGCCCGCATGTTTGGCAGCACGGGCGATGAGGCGTTCCGAATCAGGTGTGCATGTAGCGTCGCCGCGACTGCCGATTGTGTGGCCTGTTCATCGGTGGGGGACTCAGACCAGCTCGGCATCTGCTCGGCGATGAAGTGTGTGTGCAGATTGCCCGCCACATACTCCGGGTGCTCAAGCACCGAGAGAAGGAACTCGCGGTTGTTTGTCAGTCCGTGCACCGAGAGCCGGCGCAACGCATAGATCATGCGACGCCGTGCGTGCTCTCGATCATCACCCCAGGTGATCACCTTCGCGATCATCGGATCGTAGAACACGGAAACTTCGGCGCCGGTCTCAACCCCCGTGTCGACGCGCAGCCCTTCCATCTCAGGCAGGTGCCAGTCGACAAGGGTTCCGGTCGCCGGGAGAAACCCCTGCGCCGGGTCCTCCGCATAGATGCGGCATTCGAGGGCGGCCCCTGCAATGCGGAGGTCGCTCTGCGACACGCCGAGCGGTGCGCCTGTGGCCACTTCGATTTGCTTGCGTACGAGATCGATGCCGGTCACGCACTCCGTTATTGGGTGCTCGACCTGCAGTCGGGTGTTCACCTCGAGGAAGTAGAAGGCACCATCGGGAGCGAAGATGAACTCGACGGTGCCGGCGTTCGAATAGCCGATCGCTTTGGCGATTCGCACCGCGGCTGCCCCCATCTCGGCGCGTTGCTCAGCGCTGAGCACCGTCGACGGCGCCTCTTCGATGACCTTCTGATAGCGCCGTTGAATTGAGCACTCTCTCTCGAAGAGATGCACCACTTCGCCGTGCTGGTCGCCGAGTATCTGCACCTCGATGTGCCGCGGCCGCTCGATGTACTTCTCGATCAGAAGTGTGTCGTCGCCGAAGGAGCTTGCGGCCTCGCGGCGCGCGGAGTCGATGCCGGCTTTGAGCTCGGCGGCGGCGCGGACAATGCGCATCCCCTTACCGCCACCACCGGCGCTGGCCTTGATCAGGAGCGGATAGCCGACGTCCTCTGCGGCTTTGATCAACGCGTCGTCGCCCTGGTCTTCGCCGTTGTAGCCCGGGACTACCGGCACCGATGCGGCGACGGCGTGGTGCTTGGCCTGTTGTTTGGATCCCATCGCGCGAATCGCGTCGGGCGACGGACCGATGAAGACCACACCGGCTTCTGCACAGGCCTCGGCGAAATCGGCGTTCTCGGCGAGAAAGCCGAAGCCGGGATGTATCGCCTGCGCTCCGGTTTTCTTCGCCGCGGCGATGATCGCGTCTGCGCGCAGATAGGATTCTGCCGGCGGAGACGGACCGATATGGACGGCGACATCCGCAGCGCGAACGTGCGGTGAATCGGCATCGGCGTCTGAGTACACAGCGACGACGTCGATTCCCATCGAGCGGCAGGTACGAGCGATACGCACGGCGATTTCGCCGCGGTTTGCGATCAATATGCGTGTAATGGACTTCATCAGTGCCTGAATACGCCCCAGCTCGTCGTGCCTTCGACGCGCTGTGTGTGGGCTACTGAGAGCGAAATACCGAGCACGTCTCGCGTGTCCCGCGGGTCGATGATTCCGTCGTCCCACAGGTTTGCGGTGGCCACGAGCGGTTGCGACTCCTGATCGATCTGCTGCTCGATCATCATCTTGACCATCATCAGGCCGTTCTCATCGACGGGCTCGCCGGATTTTTCAGCGGCCTGACGCTTGATGATCTCAAGGACCCCGGCGAGCTGCTTTCCTCCCATGACCGCGATACGATGGTTCGGCCAGGTGAAGAGAAAGCGCGGCGCGTAGGCGCGGCCGGACATCGCGTAGTTGCCTGCACCGAAACTCGCGCCGGTCATGATGGTGATCGCCGGAACGGTGCTGTTGGAGACCGCGTTGATCAGCTTCGCACCGTTCTTGATGATGCCCGCTTCTTCATACTCTCGGCCGACCATGAAGCCGGTGGTGTTCTGCAGAAAGACCAGGGGGATGTTGCTCTTGTTGCAGAGCTGAATGAACTGCGCGCCCTTGTTTGCCGACTCGGAAAACAGGATTCCATTGTTTGCGAGGATTCCGACGGGGAAGCCGTGAATGTGCGCCCAACCACACACCAGCGTGGAGCCATATAGAGGTTTGAATTCGCTGAATCGTGATCCATCGACAACACGCGCGATAACTTCTCGCGGATCGAACGGGTGTTTGATGTCCGCCGACGCGATGCCGAGCAGCTCTTCGGCGTCGTAGACAGGGGGGTCTGCGGGGCCTGTAGGCGCCGAGGCTTTTCGCCAGTTCAGGTGCGCGACGATTTCTCGGCCCAGTCGGATCGCATCGCGCTCGTCCTCAGCGAGAAAGTCGGAGACGCCCGAGATTCGGCTGTGCATTTCGGCGCCGCCGAGGCTCTCGTGATCCGATTCTTCGCCGGTGGCCATCTTCACCAGGGGCGGGCCCGCCAGGTAGACCCGGGCCTGCTCCTTCACCATCACAGCGTAGTCGCTCATGCCGGGGATATAGGCGCCGCCTGCGGTGGAAGATCCGAACACGAGACACACCGTTGGTCTGCGCGCTTTCGACGCCCGCGTAATCTCGCGAAAGGCCCGGCCACCGGGGACAAAGATCTTCTTCTGGTTGGGCAGGTCAGCGCCGGCTGATTCGATCAGACTCACCGAAGGCAGGCCGTTCTCTGCTGCCACATCTGAGAGCCGGCCGGACTTCAGGACGCCCATCTCGTTGATGGCGCCGCCTTTGACCGTCGCTTCGCTGGCGGTGATCATGCACTCGACACCGCTGACAACACCAACTCCGCCGACGACGCCTGCGCCGGCTTTGTTGCCCTTCATGCCATGACCGGCAAGAGCACACAGCTCGAGAAAGTAGGAGTCTCGATCAAGCAGCAGCTCGATGCGTTCTCTCGGAAGCAGTTTGTTTGCTTTGCGAAACCGGTCGACGTACTTGTCGCCGCCGCCGGCGTTGGCATCAGCAAGGGCCGACGCGACTGTCTCGAGCGTGTTGAGGTTCGCAGCTCGATTCTCGGCATAGCGATCAGATCGCAGGTCTACTCGGCTCGCGATGACCGGGAAGGACTGGGCCGCCGGGTTGGTTACCGCGTTGTTGTCTGTGTGTTCGCTCAAGCCGCGCCCTGATGCAGATATTGTCGTGTTTCGGCGGGAGTCATCGGCTCACGGCCGACCTCGCGCGCGATGCGAACCATGTTCTCGATGAGCTCACCGTTGCCCGAGGTCCGCTCTCCGTTGGGCAGATAGAAGGTATCTTCGACGCCAACGCGGAGGTTTCCGCCCAGCTCGGCGGTCAGGCGGTGCATCGGCCATACTTCGGCGCGACCGATAACGATCGACTGCCAGAGGGCGCCCTCGGGGAGCTCGTCGATCAGGATTGGCAGCAGGTCGGGACGCGCCGGCATGCCGGACGCCACGCCCTGCACGAGGGATACGAAGGCGGGCTTCCTGAGCATTCCGCGCTGCATGAACATTCCGACGCTGCGGATAATGCCGAGGTCAAAGCACTCGCATTCGGGCACGATGT
>JAUICO010000202.1 GCA_030427825.1 bacterium
AGGTCGACGCCGGCGAAGTCGATGGTCTGGAACTCGAATTCGACTTCGTACAGCTCCAGGAGATTGTCCCCGTCGAGTCGCCCGTTCGCGTCCGGCTCGCCGTCGATGATCAGGCTGCCGTTGAAATGGAATTCGGTGAGGCCGACATAGATGTCACCGCCGACATCGAAGACGTTCGAGATCGACTCCGGCAGGAAAGCTTCCAACGCCTCGTCGATCAGCTCTGCCACCGTCGTCTGAACCCAGCCGGGGAGGCTGGCATAGTCGGACCAGTTGTCCGCGAGAATCTGCGAAACCGTCGCGCCGGGCGAGATGAAGAAGTTGCCGAGATAGCGGACGTACTGCTCAACGCTGTCCGGGAGGGCGTCCACGAGGTCGAAGGTGTTGTATACCCGGTAGGAGCCGTCGACCTCAGGCCAGACGGGGGCGATCGGCAGCTCGATGACCGCGGACGCGCCCAACTCAATGTCCGTCGGCAGCTCCGTGCATGCGTAGCCGACCGCTCGGCCTTCGACGAAGACAAATCCGATGGCGTAGGTCAGCGGGAACTGCTCGCCTCGAAGGGGCGGAAGAAACACGTCGTCAAAGCTGCCGTCGCCGTTGGACTGCGTGTCGTCCGACAGGAACGCGGAGTCCGGCGACGGAAAGAGCGGGTCGTCCGCATACGCGGCCAGCTCGGCGCAGGTCCGCTCTGTGCCGTTATAGACGAAGTACTTCGCGTCCAGGCTTTCGAAGGGTGTGCCGTTGATAAAGCGCACCACGTAGTCGACGGTGTCTTTCGGAGAGACGTTGATCTGAAAGTCGATGGGGTCCACGGAGTCGTCGCCGCTCACGGACACCTCGATGTCGAAGGCAGCACGCTCCTCACCGGCTCGAAGGCTCGTTGCCGCGATGCCGTCGCTGTCCGTGAATGTCAGCTGCGGCGAGACGATGGAGTCAGCTGCGAAGAGCGGGTCATAGTCAAAGGATAGCGGCGCGTCAGGCACGGGGTTTCCGTCGCCATCGACATAGCGAACCTCAAGCTCCCGGACGGTCCCGTATTCGACGTCCTGGATCTGCTCGGAGACGAACTCCAGGCGCCCGCCCTCCACGAACGGTGCGTCCGGAATCACGTCACTGCTGCCGTCGCCGCCGGCGTCCGGATTCCCGATGTCTCGGCGGCCGACCTCGTCAGCGCCGGAGCCGGGCGCATCGCTGCACGCCGGGAGGATGGCGAACGCAACCATAGTGAGCGCGGCGACAAGCAAAGCGTAGCGATAGCGAATCATGTGATCTCGTGTGCTGAGCGAGGCCGGAGCGCGGCTCCGTCCCCTAACAGGCGTGCTCCAGATACTGCGCGAAGCTCTAGCGGGCTGTGCCGACTTCGACAAGGTGCGGATCACACGCGCCGCCGCGCCGCGGGCACGCCGGCGAGGCGTTGACCACGTGCGCGAAAGCGCGCTTCCGCCGGCGCGCAACGCGCAGCCCGCCTCTGCCTGGGGTCGGTCCGGTCTCGGACCTCACTCAGCAGCTTCTCATCAGTGGTGGCGGGACGTCGTTGACGCGCGCATGAACTCGCTGTTCAGGCGCTGAATCCACTTGGTCGAGATTTCCTTCGGGCAGGCCGCTTCACACTCGAGTGTGTTCGTGCATGAGCCGAAGCCCTCCTCGTCCATCTGAGTGACCATGCGAATCGCTCGCTGCTGGCGCTCCGGCTGCCCCTGGGGGAGCATCGACAGGTGGCCGACCTTGGCGCCGACGAAGAGCATCGCAGCACCGTTCTTGCACGCCGCCGCGCAGGCTCCACAGCCGATGCAGGCAGCTGCGTCGAAGGCGTCGCTTGCGTCGTCCTTCCCAACGAGGATGGAGTTCGCGTCCGGTGCGTTGCCGCAGTTCACGGAGTTGTAGCCGCCGGCTGCCTGAATGCGGTCGTACGCATCCCGGTCCACGACCAGGTCCTTGATGATGGGGAACGCCTTCGCGCGAAACGGCTCGATCGTAATCGTCTGGCCGTCTCGGAATACGCGCATGTGCAGCTGGCACACGGTCGTTCCCATCTCAGGGCCATGGGCCATGCCGTCGACCACGCAACCGCAGGTGCCGCAGATGCCCTCACGACAATCGGACTCGAAGGCGACCGGGTCCTTGCCTTCGGTCACCAGCTGCTCATTGAGCACGTCCAGCATTTCCAGGAAGGAGGCGTCCGTCGAGATGCTGTCGATCTGATAGGTCTCGAAGCCGCCGCGAACGTTGGGTCCGGCCTGCCGCCAGACGCGCAATGTAAGTCGAAGATTGTCAGACATTACTTGTAGCTCCTCTTCTTGAGCTCGACGAATTCGAAAGGCAGCGGCTCTTTGTGCAGAGTCGGCTTGTTGCCTACGCCCGTGAATTCCCACGCAGACGCGTGAGTGAAGTTCTCGTCGTCGCGATCGGCTTCGCCTTCTTCCGTCTGGTATTCTTCACGGAAGTGACCGCCGCAGGATTCATTGCGCTCCAACGCGTCGGTCGCCATCGTCTCGGCGAACTCGAGGAAGTCAGCCACACGGCCGGCCTTCTCGAGCTCCGGGTTCAGGTAGTTGGCGTCGCCGGTAACCCGCACATCCTGCCAGAAGGCCTCGCGAATCTCGCGGATCTTATTGATCGTGAAGTTCAGTCCCTCTGCGTCTCGCGACATGCCCACCTTGTCGAGCATGACTTCGCCGAGATCGCGGTGGAAGGAGTCGACGGTGCGACTGCCCTTCACTGCGAAGAGGGAATCTACGCGGCCCTTTGCGGCAGCGACGGCGTCGGTGCAGGCGGAGTGCGTCTCTGCAACCGGACCGAGGTCCTTGTGGGAGCCGAGGTAGCCCGCGAGCGTGTAGGGCAGGACGAAGTATCCGTCCGCGAGACCCTGCATCAACGCGCTGGCGCCGAGTCGATTCGCCCCGTGGTCCGAGAAGTTGGCCTCGCCGACGACAAAGAGTCCCGGCAGGTTTGACATGAGGTTGTAGTCCACCCAGAGGCCGCCCATCGTGTAGTGCGGCGCCGGGTAGATCTTCATCGGCACCTGGTACGGGTTCTCGCCGGTGATCTTCTCGTACATCTGGAAGAGGTTGCCGTACTTCTGCGAGATGGTGTCGTGGCCGTCGCGTTGGATTGCGTCCCTGAAGTCCAGGTACACCGCGCGTCCGGTTGCGCCGACGCCGCGACCTTCGTCGCATGCGTATTTTGCATTTCGCGAAGCGACGTCGCGAGGCACCATATTGCCGAATGTCGGGTACTTGCGCTCCAGATAGTAGTCGCGCTCGTTGTCCGGCACCTCGTTTCCGCGGCGGGTGTCACCCTTCGTCGACGGCACCCACACCCGGCCGTCGTTCCGCAGGCTCTCGCTCATCAGGGTGAGCTTGGACTGGTGCTCGCCGTGCTGCGGGATGCAGGTCGGGTGGATCTGAGTGTAGCAGGGGTTCGCGAAGTACGCGCCGGTCTTGTGAGCGCGCCATGCGGCGGTCACGTTACAGTACATCGCGTTCGTCGAGAGGAAGAACACGTTCGAGTAGCCGCCGGT
>JAUICO010000080.1 GCA_030427825.1 bacterium
ACACAGTTGGAGCTGCCGCTGGAGAATAGGGGTGAATCCCCGAAAGCAGAGCGCAGTGGGCAAGCGACATCGGCGGCGACCGGAAACGGAAGCTCAGGTACGGGCGCGCTGATGGAACGGGTGCTGAGTCGCCCGAACATGCAGCGTGCATTGAAGAAAGTGAAAGGAAACCGCATGCCGGGTGGTGTGGCAGGGGCGCCCGCAGTAGACTACTCGGGCCCCCTATGCCGATTGGGTCCGGGAATCGGGCTACCGCCCTGAGCGGCCCCCGCCGCACCGCGACTCGCGCAACCGCGCCATTGACACGCCCGAAAGCGCTCTGGCACGAATGCCAGTCCACGCCCGACGTTGAGGAAAGCACGATGGCACACGATCAAACATACTCTGCGCTCTGTCCCTACCTCATGGTCGACGACGGCGCTGCGGCCATCGAGTTTTACAAGCGCGCATTCAATGCCGAGGTGGTTGAGACGTATCCTCACGAAGGCAAACTCGGGCACGCTACGTTGCGTATTAACGGCAGCGACGTGATGCTCTCTGACGAGTTTCCGGAGTCTGTCGCCGGCGTGCGCACGCCAAAGTCTCTGGGCGGAACCAGCGTCACGATATCGTTGAATGTAGATGACGCCGATACGTGGTTTGAACGAGCGGTTGCCGCCGGCGCTACCGTGTTCAGGCCTCTCAGCGATGAGTTCTACGGTCGCTCAGGGAAGCTCGTCGACCCCTACGGCCATAGCTGGGGCATCCTCGGACCGGTCGCCGCTTCCTCCTGACGGCGCCGGTGCACGGTAATCAGTCGACGTTGTCGCAACCGCCGGCCGCCGTGACGGACCCTGACGTCGTCCGCGGGCTGAATGCCCCGCAGCGCGCCCCTCGATGTGCTACTGTGGAATGAGCGCAGGTTCCGGCGCGGCGGTTTCGTGACAGCTGGGGCGTTGTGATGACGACAGAGGTATGGGCTTTGACGACAGAGAGCGGGCCGGGCCCGGAGCTGCTGCGATTGTTATTCGCTGCCGCCCGAATCGTTGCCGTGGTCGGGGCGCTGCTGCTTACGGCGTCATGCGAGCGCGCGGAGCCCATCGCCGAGGGTGAGGTCTGCCGCTTCTGTGCAGGCGGCCGTCGTAGCGGTCAGTGCTCGAATTCGACTACCGAGCGCTGCGCGGCCGGTCTGGAGTGCCACCCCGAGACCAGCCTGTGCGAGCGACGTTTGGAGGTAGGAGAAGAGTGTGACCATCGACTCTGCGAAGATGGTCTCGCCTGTGATGTCGACAATCGCTGCAATCCGCCGGCCGAGGCCGGGGCCCGCTGCGGTTTTGACGAAGATTGCGCCGGCGACCTGGTCTGCTTGCACGGTGGCAGCGGCAGTGCCTCCGTTGGCACTTGCGCCGCGTTGGACGGTGAGGCCGGGGCTCCGTGTGAGTGGGCGCCTGATTACGGTTCCGGCTCGTGCAGCTTCGGCGGGTTCAACACACGAGGTTGCGGCGCGGGTAACGTGTGCCTTCCCGGACCGCGTTCTATCCTGGGGCAGGGCGGCGCCGTTCTGGAGCCCGTCGAAGCGTGCAACCGCATCGGATTCACCGGATGCGGATACCGGGGAACCTGCGCGGCAGCAGGCAGCGCCATCCGTGGTGAGACCTGTGTTGAAGACGACGCCTGTGCCGGCGGGGTCTGCGCGGCTTTGCCGCCCCCACGTACCCGCTTGGATGATCTGGCAGGCTACGAGTGTAAAGAGTGCCAGAGTTGCTTTCGCGGACGATGGCCCGGCCTTTGCCAGGGCTCGGACGACCTTGGCCCCCGGGGGGACTGCTTCGAACTGCGGGATGATCCGCAGGCCGCACAATGCGGGCCGGGGCTCGCATGCCTCGGTCGTAGCTGTTGGCCGCTATACGACGTTGTCCCGGGCGCCGCCTGCGAAGTCCACGTCGGGGCGGGTGAGGATAGCGCACCGCCCATCTGTTTCGCAGGTTCCACATGTATGGATGGCGCCTGCCAGTAGCAGGTGCCGCAGCCGCTTCACCCGAAGAGGTGCCGCGAAACCCGCCGCTCGCATACTGACCCGCCGTGCGAGCCTCGACACGATTCGGTCACTGAGCGCCGCCTGCTTCGACGCGGGAGCCCGCGATTGTCGTTCCAACATGGGCAGCGCCCCTTCAAACACCTTTTTGGGCAAACACCATTTTGGGGCGTCGCCTTTACGCGGAAGCCAGCTGCAACACACATGAGCCTGCGCTGCCGCCATGGCTGCGGGCATCGCCGTGTCGCCGACCTCAGGGTGTCTCAACCGGCGGGTCGCGAAACTTGATCGAGCAGCCGATCGCGCGGGTCTCAGCGGGGTCGATGGGCCGTCCTTCGATCAGCGCGTCGAGAGCGTCCCGCAGAAAGTGCCGCTGCACATCGCCGGCTTCTGTGTTGTCGTCGACGGCGCCGCGGTACACCAGGCGCATGTCGGCATCCAGGAGGTATACCTCGGGCGTCTTCTGCGCGTCGAATGCGCGGGCCACGTCCGAGGTGCTGTCCACAACGTAGGGGAAGTTCATCCCCAGCGAGGCAGCGCGCTCCTGCATCGGCGCAAAGTCATCGATGGCAAACATCGCCGGGTCGTTGGAGTTGATCGCGATCACACCGACGCCTCGCTGCATGTATGTGTTTCCAAGCTCAGCGATGCGCTGCTCCCAGGCCCGCGAGTAGGGACAGTGATTGCACGTGAAGACGACGAGCGTGCCATGCTCCTGCGCTACCGAGCGAATCGACACCTGCGACTCGTCCACGTTGCGCATGGCCTCATCCAACATCGGCGCCGTATCTCCGATCTGCATTCCCGGTGCGTCCGCATCCTCGGCCTCGTCTACCGTAGGTTCCTCCGTGTTCGCTTCGGTGGCTCCGGCTTGAGCCACCTGCGCTGCCTCGCCCGACTCTCCCGGCTCGTCAGGCTGCGAGGCAGACTCCCCGGAACCAGACGCATGCGCCTGCGCTTCGCTTTCTGATTTGCACGCGAAGATGCCGAAGGCGACAAGCGCCGCCAGGACAAACTCTATGCGCAGTGTCTTCGTGTTCTTTGTCTTCATTCGCATCAGCTCTCACTCAGTAGGGTGTTGATGGCGGCTCGCAGCTCTTCGGCACCGAGGACGCCTTCCCAGAAGTACCTGGGCTCGCGTTCGGCGTCGAACAGCACCGTGGCCGGAAGGGTGCCCGACCAGCGCGGGTCGAACGCTTCGATAAAGTCCGGATCACTGCCGGTCTTTACGTAGCCGGGCATAGGCACTCCCTGCTCGATAAGGAAGGCCAGCGCACCGTCGCGATCCGCCTGCAGGTCCGCAGACACGAAGATCGCCGCTACGCCACGACTCCGAAACTCGTTCGAGACCTCAACAAGGTCAGGAAACTCTTCGATGCAGGGTGCGCACCATGTTGACCACATGTTCACGAGCACGATCGTACCCGGCGAAGACGCTATCAGTGCGCGCAGCTCCGCCGGACCGACTTCCTCAAGACGGGCTTCGCCTTCAGGCACCGCCTCGGTTTCGGCCGCCGGCGCAGCTTCGCCTTCGGCTTCGGCCACGGGCGATTCTGCCGTGTGCTCCTCCGAAGGCTTGCACCCGAGAGCGCATGCTCCGATTGTGCAGCTCGCAAACAGGACGGCGAGCGCCATTCGCAACCCGACGTACGCGCGGGCCCGGCGGCCCTCGATGCACGTCGGCCGTGCTTCCTGTTCTTCAGTGTGCTGCGTGGTCAAGTCGTGCCTCGTCGAGTGTTGCGACCAATTCGTCATACCCCGTCACGCGGCTCAATCGAGTCGGGTAGGTGGGGCGCCCTCATGTACACGGCGGCGTCGTAGCGGATCCCTTTCGTCGCCGCACCGACCCAACAGGGTCGGCAGGGGCAACAGCTATGGAAGCCCTCGTATTCCGGGCTGAGCTTGTTGCGGGGACCTTGCCGACACGGTCCTCGGACGGCTGCACGGCACGCTCAGCGTGTTCGCATTGTGTTCCCCATGTGCATGGGAACAAGTGCCGGTCGCTGCAGTACAGGGTTCGGGATGAGCGTTGTTCACAGCCGGCTTTACATGGCGCCGTCGAGCGACGATGGCATTCGGCATGCACAAACTGACTGGAATTGCCTTCTCACACTACGTGGAAAAAGCCCGCTGGGCGCTTGATCGCTATGCGGTGCCCTACGAAGATGAGCGGGTGCTTCCCTTCTTTCATTTCTGGTACGTCAACCGCCTGCACGGCGGCCGTGCCGGGCAGGCGGACAAGGCGTCATCGCGATATTCGACCCCAGTCCTGAGGACGCCGGCAGGCGAGTTCATTTGCGACTCTTCGGCAATCGTCCGCTACGTGTCAGACACCTTTGCTCCGGAGGGTGAGACGCTGGACCCGGGTCCGGAGGGTGAGGCCATCGAGGCGCGGCTGCACGACGTTCTTGGCCCGCACGCACGCCGCGTCGGATACTCGGCGCTCTTTGAAAGGCCGGCGGTCTTGAGGCAGGTGGTTCGAAACAATGTGTCGCGAGCGCAGTCCCGCTTGTTCTCGCCCCTGGTGCCGGTAGCTCGTCTGGCGATGCACAGGGTATTCGACATCTCCGATGAGGCGGCCGCACGCTCTGCCGACATTGTACGGCGCGAATTCGACTGGATCGCGGAGCTTCTGGAGGACGGGCGGCCATTCCTGGCCGGTGAGCACCTGACATCGACCGACATCGCCTTCGCGTGCATGTCGGCAATCTCAACTCTGCCCCCGAAGTACAGCGCCTGGTTGCCGCAGGTTGACGTTCTGTCCGAACGGATCGCCGGGCCGATGCGCGAGCTCCAGGCCCATCCGGCGGGCCAATTCTCCCGGCGGCTGTTTGCCGAAGAGCGGCGGCGCGTCATCGCTTGAGTTGACGCCGGCCGTCGACGAGCACGCCATCACCCTGACAGGACTGACTGTCCTCGCCGCCTGGAACAGGGGCGGCAGGCGCAGCTACGCCGAGATTGTAAACTTCGGCTCGAAACCGACGCCGAGTCCCAGAAGCTCGTCAGCAAACAATTCGGCTACTTCGCGCGCCTGTTCAAGAGAACAAACAGAAGCAGCAACGTTGAAGTTGAATGTCAGCTCCGAGTGGTAGCGTGTAGCTGTCAGCGTGAGCCCGTGGGGTGGAGCTGCGGGTGTCGAGATCCACATCTCACGCACGCACCAGCCGGCACCCTTCAACTCAGGGATGGGCAGCGAGAGGAGGTTGCTGAAGCCGCACTGCGACTTGATTGGAACCTGTTCATGGACCACGTCACGAAGCTTATCTACGGGTAGTACTCCAATACCCCAGCGATGAATCAGGGCTCGAGCTGTGTGCCTTTCAGCCTGCGTCGCCTCCTGCACGTAGTGTTGGATCGCGCGCGCAGTGTCCCAGAGTGTGTTCCACGATTCGCCTTCAACCGGGACCAGATAGTTAGTCAGGTGATTGGCAAACGACACGAAGCTGCCGTCTCGTGGCCGGGTCTCTGCCACGACTTCGCACACCATGCGCTCGATGGGTCGGCCGGTGTCAGCGCTCCAGCGCCTCAGCGCCCGCAGGTATGCTGCGCTAAGCTGTGAGTTCAGGCTCACGCCTTCGTTCTTTCGCATTGGCCGCCAGGCTTCCAGCAGGGCGGCGTCCAGCGTCAGATGCATGGTCTGGTTGTCGCCGCGGTAGTCTCGCCCCTCATTCCAGGGAAGCGTCTGCAACGGCCGTCGACGGCGGGAGGCCGTCTCACTAACAAGTCGACGAAACCCCTGTCGCGTCAGTCTACGCAGTTCTGCATCCGATCGACCGAAGGCCTCGGCTTCGGGCCTTCGAGGAACTGGCGTCAGGTCGGGCTTCTTTGCTGCCTGCAGTGAGCCTACGATACGGTTCCAATCTGTGAGCAGGCCAATCATCGCGCGGCCATCCGCGATTGCGTGGTGCTGCTGAATCAGCAGATGCAAACGGCCGTCTTCTCGCAGCCGAGTGATCTGCACCGGCGGAGCTTCGAAGAGGTCGATGTGGTGATTCAGTACACGGTGTTTGCACTCGGCGAGTGTTTCGTCGCTATTCAGCAGGATCCCCGTGTCGCCGACATCAATGTACGAGAATCGATGGGCGAAATCAGCGAGCCCGTCGTGGGCCAGGGCTCGTGTACGCAGAGATGGATAGCGCTCGCACAACATCGCAAATGAGTCTTCGAGGATGTTGTCGTCGATGTCGCCATCAATGACCAGGTGCCAGGTCGGAGCGACCGAGACCCCGTGCGCTGCGCTCGTGCAGGCGAGACATCCCTTGTCTGTCGATTCGAAGGGCTGTTGTTCGCCTTCACGAGCGCCGGCGGCGGCGATGGCGGCGTCACGCTCCCTGCGCCGGTCCGGTCCCCCGACAAGCGCGCGGAAGCCACTTACGGTGATCGCGATCTGGCCGGCGACGAGGCAGGTGGCGCCCTTGAAAAGCGCCGCGATCCAGCCGAGCGGCCCTTCGGGCACGACGGCCTCAAGCGCCGGGATCAACGCCAGCAGCAGTCCGAGCGCTATCACGACGGCGACAAGCAACGAGCGCGCGAATTGATTGCCCGGCAACAGGCGCCAGAGGCTGCGCTCTGAGAGGCCGCTGACCAGGCCGGCCCGCACATCTCGCGTCACCTGTGGAAAGCTTGTCCAGGCCGCGATGAATCCAACAACCGTGCACCCCACCAACAGGTCGGCGCCAACGCTGCCCGATTCCGTCCACGGAACGCGATCCGAGATACCGAATAGCACCAGCCCAAGCAACGTGTTGATGGTGAAGTTGAGCAGCGCCGGGAGGCGCCCGATGTGAAGAAAGTAGATGATTCGGGACATTCGTTTCCGCTTGCGAATCCAATGCCGACGGCTGCGACCTCTGCGAGGACTACTCACAATCGATTGCGTAGTCGAAGGCGTCATGCTGATCGTCGACCGAGACGCTACCGGAGCTCGATATTGTGCTCGGTGGACACTGAGCTGCGTGATACAGCTTCGGCCACTGACCCTGCACACTGCACAGACGGTAAAATGGAATTGCACGCACGTATTGAAATTGCGCGGCCCGCCGCGGAAGTGTTTGAATACATCTCAAACTTCGAGCGAAATCCGGAGTGGCAGAGTGGCATGCAGGCTGCCCGATTCACCAGCATAGGACCGCTTCGGGTCGGCAGCACCTATGAGCAGACAGCACGCTTCCTCGGGCGTGAGATTCGCTCTACGTTTGAAGTCACTGCGCTTATGCCCGGGCAGTCCGTGAGCATCGCCACCATCGAGAGCACATTTCCCATCCAGGTGACCCGAAGTGTTGAATCCGCCGGTGAGAGTCGCTGTGTGGTCACCGCGCATATCCGGGGAGAGCCGCTTCCGTGGTATCTCGCGCCGTTGGGGCCACTCATCCGACGGCTCGGGCAGCGTTCCGTCACGTCTGACTACGAAGGTCTCAAGGCGGCATTGGAGTCCTAACACAACGTTCGCCTTCGAAAACGCGCGCACACAGAGTGTGAAAAAAGCGGCGCGGCGCATTCCCGGTGGATCGGCAGGGATAGGGGCCTCGACGAATCTCGCCCCTACACCTCACCCGCGCTCAAACTTCCGCTGCATCTGCCGCCCCGCCTTCGCCATGAAGTGTTGAAACGCGAAGGGCAGGTAGCGTTTCGCGTAGTAGATGGCTTTGGCGTCGGTCTGTGGAAGGACAAGGAAGCGTCTGCGGTCGACCGCGTGCGTGATGATGCCGGCCACCTGATCAGCGCTCAGTTTGCCGCCTGCGAGGAGCTTCCGGACGCTACGCTCCATGCCCGGTTCCGGTGTGCGCATGGTGGCGGCAAGATCAGTTTGAAAGAATGACGGGCAGACGACCGTTGTGTGGATGCCATAGGGCTCAAGTTCAAAACGCAACGTCTCGGACAGAGACACGACGCCGGCCTTGCTGACGTTGTACGAGCTCATCGCCGGGGCGCTCGCGATCGCGGCGAGGGACGCGATGTTCACGATGTGCCCTGAGCCGCTCGCCTTCATCATCGGCACGAAGGTCCGGCAGCCGCGCATGACACCGGTGAGGTTGATGTCCATGATCCATTGCCAGTCTTCCATCGGAATCCTGTCGACGCGCCCGGCGGCTGCGACGCCGGCGTTGTTGACCAGAATGTCGAGCGCGCCGAAGTTGCTCTCAACAAACAACTTCAGGCCCTGCCAGTCCGCCTCGCTTCGTGTGTCTGCGAGTATGAAAGCTGCGTTTCCGTATGCTGCGAGATCAGCAGCAGCCTGTTCGCCCCGCTCGGCAATGATGTCGGTAATCAGCACGCTCGCACCGCGCCGGCAGTAATCCTTCGCCAGCGCGTAGCCGAGCCCTGAAGCGCCGCCGGTGATGAGAACTCGTTGTGACATGGGAGGTTCCGGATGTGGTGCGACGGTCATTGTTTCGTTTCTGCGTCAGAACTCTATGCATGAGCGGCAGCGCCTGCGTCCACTCCCGACCTCAGCTCCTACGGTGCGTCATCGAGGGCCGCCGCCTGCTCTTCCCACGCCGAGAGCCAGCCCGGAAGCTCGTCGGCGGGCATGGGGCGCGCCATGAAGAAGCCCTGAGCCTGGTCGCAACCCAACTCTCTGACCCGATGCCAGTCCTCCAACGATTCGACTCCCTCTGCCACGACCTGCATCCCCAACTCGCCGGCCATCTTCACCGCCGCTCCGAGGATGGTCGCCGATCGAACACGGGTCCGCGCCGTGCGCAGGTACGCACGGTCCATCTTGAGCTCGTCGAAGGGAAGATCACGAAGCTGGGCAAGGCTGGAGTGGCCGGTGCCAAAATCGTCGATGGAGAGAGTAACGCCCTTGAGGCGAAGTCGGAGCAGGACGTCCAGCGGGCGCACGATGTTGCCGGCCAATCGGCTCTCTGTCACCTCCAGCTGAATGTCGCCACAGCCGCCGCCGGCATCAGTAACGACCGCTGCAAAGCGATCAGGAAAGTCGAGGGACTGCAGACTGCTCATCGACACGTTGACCGCCACCTTCAGGTCCACCCCCAGCTCTCTCCAATGCTCTTTGGCCGCGATGACTTTTGCCACCATATCGAAGGTGAGCTCGTCGATGAGCCCGTGCTCCTCGGCGATGGGAATGAAGTCCTCCGGAAGCACCACGCTTCCGCGACGCCTGCTCATCCAGCGGGCCAGGGCTTCGACACCGATCGGCCGCTTTGTCGCGACGTCGATTTTGGGCTGGAACCAGGGCTCGAACTCGCCGGCATTGATGGCGGCCGCGAGCTCCTCCGGGCTGATCGGATCCACGTTCGCCGAGCTCCCGTCGGGAGCGGTGTCCTCGGCGTCCGGCTCGCTCTCCATTGAGTCGCGGCCCAGCGCTGCGGACAGGGCTGCAGGGCGAAAGGGTTTGGCCAGCGCCCCTACAACGGAGAGCTTCCGCGACGTGGCGAGGCGTGCGGTCAGGGTGAGCATCTCCGCTCCCGTGCCGCTCATGAGCACGAGGTCGCCGGCGTATCCGCGTTCGGCGATGGCGCGGATCAGCTCAACTCCGTCGAGGTCGGGCATGTCGATGTCCGTCACGATGACGTCGATCGGAGGCTGCGTCGAAGCGAGCACCTCGAGCGCCGCAGCGCCGTTGTGAGCGACGTGCACCGGATCACACCCGAGGCGGCGGAGGATACCCGCAGTGGATGTACGGACGGCGTCGTCATCGTCAACGACCAGCGCAGCTCTCTGGCGAACTCTCTGCACGTTCCTCCTGGCGCCGCGATGGCCCGGTTGGCGCCGCCTGCCCGGTCCCACACCCGCATGGGGCTACGAGCAGTGCAGTCGTCGCGAACCGGGGGTAACATATCCGGCTGCCGTACCACTGTCTATCGACGCACCGCGGCACCCCACCGGTACGCGCTGTGTGGTGAGCTGCCTTCGCGAACCCTGGCCTGTGCGGGTGTGAGCCGGTAGGGTACTTCGGGGTCATTGACGTGCCCCGGATCGTGGGGGTGTTCACACGCCACGCGAGAGCAGCTCAATCTTCGCGACCAGAGGATGTGGATGGTTCGTTTGGCGCCGGCGATCTTGACGTGCTGCCTCGTTCTGAGCGCAGCCGGCGGTGCCTCGGCGCAGGGCGCCGCAGACTCGCTGGTTTCTGCCGAAGAGCGGGCCTGGATCGAGCAGCACGAGCCCATACGCGTCGCCTTCGACGGCTACTTCCCCCCTTACAGTTTTCACGACGACGCCGAAGAGATCGCGGGCCTCGCGATGGACACATTCGCGTTGCTTTGCGAGCGCCTCGATATCGAGTTTGAGGTCGCCACGCCGCGAGAATGGGGTGACATCTACGATGCGGCGTTGGCGCGTGAGATCGACGTTGTCGCGACGATGGTGCAGCGCCCCGAGCGCGAAGCACACTTTGCTTTCACGCGGCCGTACATCTTCAAGTCACTCGTCATAGTGACCCGCGACGATGACGACCGAATTGGTCAGCGTGAGAACATCGCCGGTAAGACGGTGGCGCTGGTGCAGAGCTACCAGTGGGTATCTCGGCTGTTGGAAGAGTACCCCACGTTGACACCTCAATACCATGACACGCTGGTCGATGCCCTCAACGCGGTGTCCACGGGCCAGGCAGATGCCAGCATCACACATCTCGGCGCCGGTCACTTCGTGCGCAGCCGCTACCATATGCCGAACCTGCGTTTTGCGGCGGTGTACGATGCGGATTCATCCAATGAACGCATCGCCGTGCGCGCCGACTGGCCGATTCTGGCGACCGTGCTGGACCGGGGACTGGCAAACATTCGCGCGTCGGAGCGGATCGAGATCGAGAGACGCTGGCTGCCTGTTCCGCCGGGGCTGCATCGGTCGGCTCGCATACCGCTCACCGTCGCCGAGCGGGCGTGGATCGAAGAGCATCCGGTAATCCGCGTAGGCGTCGACCCGGAGTTCCACCCCTTTGAGTTTGTCGACGAAGACGGGCGGCATCGGGGAATGGCAGCGGACTACCTGGCGCTGTTGGGGCCGCGTCTGGGGTTGAACTTCGAGGTGGTCCCCGACGTCAGCTGGCGCGAGGCCGTTGAGCTTGCTGAGGGCGGCGAGATTGACCTGTTGGCCAGCGTGGGATGGACGCGAGAGCGGGATCAGTACCTCACCTATTCACAACCCTACGCGGAGTATCATCGGGTGATCGTTACCCGACTCGATATGCCTTTCCTGCGAGGAATCTCAGACCTGCAGAACCTGCGGGTGGCGGCGCAGACCAACTCTTCACACGAGGGGTACTTGAGAGAAAACTCGACCCTTGAGACGATCGGATGTCCCACGCTGGAGGCGTGCGTGCGAGCCGTGTCGGCGGGCGAGGTCGACGCTCTTGTCGGAAACGTTGCGTCACTTTCACATTGGATTCGGCAGCTCAACCTCACCAACCTCAAGGTCGCCGGCGCAGTCAGCGACGAGATCCACACACTGCATATGGCGTCGCGTTCTGACTGGCCGGTGCTTGCCGGGCTCCTGCAGAAGGGCCTCAATTCGGTCACAACCGAGGAAAGGCAGGCCATTGCAAACCGATGGGTTGTTGTCGGGTATGAACCCGCCGTTGACAGGCGATCCATGTGGCGCGTTCTCGCTGTTTCGTCGATCGCCGTGTTGCTTCTGCTCGTCTGGGCGCTGTCGATCATTCGAGAGAAGGCGCGAGTGCAGAGCGCCCGCGATGAGGCGTTGGCAGCAGAGGCCGGGTTGCGAGCAGCCAACGATGAGCTGGACACACTCCGCCGGGGGCTGGAGAAGCTCGTCACGGAGCGCACAACGGAGCTCGTCGAGACGGAGCGCGCCTTTCACGAGGCTCAGCGTATGGAGGCGTTGGGGACGCTGGTCGGCGGCGTCGCGCATGACTTCAATAACATCCTGCAGGGAATGATCGGCTCCATCTTTCTCGTGGAGCACGAGCTGCAGGACGAAGCTCAGGCTACGCAACTTCGTCGCGCCGCGGATCTCGGATACCGGGCCGCCGACCTGATCGCTCAGCTCCTGGCGGTCGCACGGAAAGGCAGCGGCCGGAAGGTACCGGTCGACCTGTGTCGGCTCATCGGCGAGCTGGACCCGATCCTGCGCACGACGCTGCCGGCAGCCGTACAGTTCGAGCGCACGGGGCTGACGGATGGCCTCGTGGTGTACGGTAACGACTCGCTCCTGCAGCAGGTCGTGCTCAACCTCGTCAATAACGCCCGTGACGCCGTAGAAGCGCGCGACGATGCCCGGGTGCGGCTCACTCTGCGCAGAGCGGGTCCCGATGATAACACTCCGAGCGGGCTCGGCGGCGCGGCGTTTGCGGTCGTCGAAGTCGAGGACAACGGCCGTGGTATCCCTGAAGATGTTGCTAAGAGAATCTTCGACCCCTTCTTCACCACCAAGCCCAGGGGCAAGGGCACCGGACTCGGACTCGCGATGGCCTTTGGCGCCGTACAGGAACATGGTGGCACCATCGAAGTCGACAGCGAGCTCGGCCGCGGGACGACCTTTCGGGTCTACCTCCCCACGGTTCAGGAAGCGCTGCAAACCACCGTCGACCAGACACCGGAGCTCCGCCCCGGATCAGGCGAAACAGTCTTGTTTGCGGACAGCGAACGCGCCGTTCTCGCCAACCACGTCGCCGTCGCAGAGCTGCTTGGCTACCGAGCGCTCACAGCGACGAACGGTGTCGAGGCCCTCGCCCTGTTGAGTCAGCGCGTCGAAGAGATCGATTTGGTAGTACTCGACGCGGTGATGCCCGAGATGGACGGCGTCGCGGCCTACCACATCATCCGCGAGCGATGGCCGACGTTGCCTGTGTTGTTTCTCACCGCCCGGGTTGCGGAAGGGGGCCTGAGAGTCCCGATGCGCACGAACGCGGGCAGCACGCTGACAAAACCCTGTTCTCCGCAGCAGCTCAGCGCGGCGATTCGGGGGGCGCTATCAGGCGCCGACACCGCTGGCGGAGCGTAGAGCTTTCGCATCGGAACCTGCTCGCAGCCGGCACTTTCGAAGTCCGTCGGTGTTTCCGGCTTCGGGTGAGCGGTGCTGTTTGTTTGCTTTGATGATTGCTGTTTGTTTGCTTTGACAATCAATTTGGGTTGCCGGCTATCGAGAAATCCTGTTGGAGTATCCAGATCTTGAAGACGAACTCACCTTCGAAATCGCGGTGTCCCGAGAGCTCGGAGCCGGCCCCGACGCCTCGGAGTATGGTCGCGCCAACATTACTTCGATCGTCAATCACCAGTTCGATATCGAAGAACTGGAGTGCTTTCACGCAGCCATGGATGGAATCGAAATGCCGCTGCTCGATGAAGGGGATTATACGGTTCGAAGACCATATGTGTTTTCTACAGGGCGGGAGTGAGTTCTCCGGCACGATGGAGCAGACGAAGAGTCTCAATCATGCGCCATACTTCCGGCGGACCGGACCCCGGTCCTCATCGGACAATACGCCCAACACCACTACCTGGGAAACTCGCGCAAGAAGACCCGCACCGAGTGGAAGCCTGCTCAGCCGGGCTCTTCGCGTCGACCGTCCGGATGCCGCGCAAAGCGCTGCGCGTCACCACCGTGCACCGGTGCGTCGCCGTCCCAGGGCCAGCCGCCGAAGCCGGTGGCGCGGTAGTCAGAATACGCCTGTCGGATCTCGTCGTTGGTGTTCATGACGAAGGGGCCGCGGCGGGCGACGGGCTCGCCGATGGGGCGGCCCTGCATGAGCAGGATCTCGGTCTCAGCTGTGCCGGATTCGATGGTCACAGCGCCGTGGCCGTTCAGCTCAACGCGACTGCGGTTATCGACAGCGCGGTCGCCGACGGTAGCGCCGTTACCTCGGTGCAGGTACAGCGAGCGCAGGGTGCCGGCAGTGACCTCCGGAAGGGTGAGCGTCGCGTCGGGTTGCATCCTGAGCGACCAGATCGCGAGGTCGGATTCCGGGCGTGACGCCCAGGAGTCCGGGGGTGGGGCGGGTGCGCGATGACCGTCCCAGGCGCCGGCATGAACAACAATCTCGGTCTCGCGTTCGGCGTCATCACGAAGGACGATGCTGGGGATATCGTCGGCCCAGAGCATCGTGAAATGCGGCTCCACCATCTTGTTGGCAGCCGGCAGATTCAGCCAGATCTGAAACAACTCGAGCGGGTTGTCGGCGTCCACGCGCATCAGAGGAAACATCTCGGCGTGTTGTATGCCCGCGCCGGCCGTCAGCCACTGCACGTCGCCGCCTCCGTAGCGAGCCGCAGCGCCGAGCGAGTCTGCGTGATCCAGCAGCCCGGTGCGGACGACGGTGACGGTCTCAAAGCCTCTGTGTGGATGGCGCGGGAAACCGGGCACGCTGCGTCCGTGGTACATGCGCCACGCGCGACTTGCGTCGAAGTCACGGCCCAGCGAACGGCCGTCCAATGACGCCTGCGGTCCGAACTGTCCGTTAGACTGCGGGTACGCGTCGACGTGGTATGCACAGAAGAGGAAGGGGTCCGAGGTCGGCCACTGCATGTCGTTCAGCGCCGTGACGTTCCCCACGGTCGCGGGGGGAACGGTACTCTGCTGCGCCTGCCCCGTGGGCTCCGTCGCGTGCGCGGTCGACGTTTCAGGCGCTCCCCGCGAGGCGCAGGCGGCGAGCGCGGTAGCGGCGGTGGCGCCAATCAGCTTGAGCGCCGCGCGACGGGGAATGTCACGGCTTCGTGATGACCCGCCCGAGGCAGGGGTTTCGTCGGCGTCCTCATCGGGCGCCCATTCACCGGCCAGCGAGCCGTACACCGCGCCGGGGTCGACGAGGCTGCGTTGTTCGGCCCGCAGAATCAGCCGGTCCGACGCCTCAAACACCAGCCTCTCGACTTCGGCACGCCGCGCAGCGCCCCACGCACTGTCGGAGTCCTCATCACAGGCGCGGAGAAGGGCGCGCACGTCACCCACAAGCGTCCGGAACCCGTGGTTCAGCGCCGGACGCCGCGGAAGCGGTGCCGAGGGCGTACACGGCGACTCAGGTGCGCTCTCGCGGCCCACTGCGCCGACCAGCGCCACCAACGCACGCCGCAGCTCATCCAGAGCGAGGTCGAAGCGGTCAAAGGTCAACTGTTCGACGGCCTCGTCGAGGTGGGTCGCACAGAGGGCCAGCTTGTGTTGGGGCGTCACAGTCATCTCCGGAGTGCGGCCGGCGCTGCTGCCGGCCCGATCAGGTGACACCGTAATGTCGCATTGCCGCGGATGCACGCAGACGCACGAACCGTTGGGCTGCACAGGACCCCGGAGCAAACCGGAGATAGGGGGACGCACGCTGGAGGGTACTCCGCGTGCAGGCACGCGCGCGGGTGCCTGTCACCTCGACCTGAATTGCCTGCGCCGCAGCTGACTGCTACTTTGTGGCAGAGAGGAGCGGCGGCAAAAGGGGGGGCAGTGCGTCGACAGGGCGCTGAATCGATCTCATGAACGTTGATTGTGTCACGATCAGCGCAGCAATACGGCTACTCCTGTTGTCGGTGCTGCTGCCTTCGATCGTCGGCTGCAGCGACGACCCCGCGTCGCATCCGGACGAGGCAGCGGATTCGAGCGTTCAATCACTTCGGCGGCTCAGCGCTCGCGAGCTCGACGGCACGATCAGCGACATTCTGCAGATCGAAGCCGGGCTGATTGCGCGCCTTCCGGCCGATACCATCCACAACAACTTCGACAATCAGCGTAGCGCGCTACGCACCAACCGCACCTGGCTTCGCAGCGCGGAAGTCGCGATTCGGGATGTTGTCTCCGAGGCACTCAGCCCGGACCCAAACACGTCAGCCCGGTATCTCGTAGCCGGCCACATACTCGGCGGCACCACAGGCGAGGTCCGCGACGAGATCGGCAGCTACGGCTTCATGTGGCATATCGGCCCGAATGACCGGAGCACCTGGCAGGTCACACTACGCCATAGCGGCCGCTACCGTTTCTCCGCCTACCTCAACATACCTGAGCTCGCTGCTGACGACGCAACAATAACCGTCCTCGTCGACGACGCGTCGATCCCGGTGCAGTGGGTTCGCGAGGCCGACCATGATGTGCTCACCGCGGAAGTTGCGCTCGACGCCGGCACGACCCTTTTTCAGCTGCGCAGCGACGGTGATTTCGGCGGCCTCGCGACGATCGATTACCTGACTCTGAATGGGCCCGTGGATGACGCCTTTGTCGGTGTGATTCCCAGGGAGAGGTCGGCTCCGTGCGCGGCGCCGGATCAGGCGGTTGACAGTGGGTGCGCGCGCAGCGTCATTGAAGCTGTGGTCAGAGACGCGCTGCGCAGCGAGTACTCAGCAGCAGCCGCGCACAACGCATTGGACCTCTACGAGGCAATGACTGCGGCGGGCTCGTCCAGTGAGGATGCGCTGGTCTCGACACTCGCCGGTGTCTTGACGTCGCCCGGTACACTCTTCCTGGTCGACCGGGATTGGCCTGCAGGCTCCTGGCAGTCGGCGCACCAGGGCGTTCAGCGGGCTGCGTTCCTTGTGTGGGGCCGCGCAGCCGACGCAGAGGCAGACGTCCCCGCGCTCGCGCCCGACGGCGCGTGGGATCAAGTCGCCGTCGAGCGGCTGGTAGATCAGATGCTCGCGGACCCGAGGGCGGTCAGCGTCGTCGATGACTTTGCGACCCGGTGGCTGGGGTTGGATACCATCAGCGACGCCGAGCCGGACCCGGAGATGTTCCCCGGATTCAACGGAGTTCTGCGTGCACAAATGCTCGCTGAGGTGCGGCGTGCCGTCTCGCAGGTGTTCTTCGGCGGCGGTGACCTGCGAACCCTGTTCACGTCGACAAGCGGCGAAGTCGGTCCCGAGCTTGCAGCGCACTATGGCGACGACATCCTCTCGATCGAGGAGGGTACCGCACACTTTGACCCTGCCAGACGTACCGGTCTGCAGTCGCGGGCCGGGATGATGATGGGGCTGTCGAACCCGACCTCAACACACCCGACGAAACGCGGACTGTGGCTGCTCGACCGGGTGCTGTGTGATCTGCCGCCCCCGCCCCCGGCCGACGTCGATCCGATCCCGGAGCCGGACCCGGACAGTGACATACTGACAGGGCGAGATCGTGTGCGTGAGCACCTGGCAGACTCGACCTGCGCGTCCTGCCACGTCGTCATGGATGGCCTCGGCCTGATGCTCGAAAACTACGACGCTACGGGTCAGTGGAGGGACACCGAGAATGGTGTCGAGATAGACGCCGGCTACGAGTTTCCGGCCTGGGGTTCGCTTCAGGGAGCGTCTGACCTTGGGGCCGCGCTGGCTGAGGATGCACGCTTTCCGACCTGCTTCGTGTCGCACCTGTACACCTATGCGTTCGGCGAGCCACCAGCCGAGAATGACCGTCTCGTAGAAAGCGTCACACGGGATTTCGTAGATGGCGGCTACACGCTGCGCGCCGCCCTTGTTTCGCTCATCGCGTCCGAGCGCTTCCTTACCGGTGTTGCGGGGGACGAAGAATGACACGAAGTCGAAAGACAATCTGCCGAAATCGCGCGGGCCGCACGATGTCATTCCCCCGCATTACGACGGGTCGTCGCCTGTTCCTCGGCGGACTCCTGTCCGCGTCCGGGCTACCGCTGATCGCAGGGGCCGGCCCGGTGTACGCACAGGGAGCTGGGCAGGCCGCGTCGCGTCGCCTTCGGCTGCTGGTGCACTTCGTGCCAAACGGATTCTATATGGATGGCATGGCGGCTGCGCCGGGCGTTGGCGGCTGGGAGCTGCCGCCGCTACTGTCGGCGATGCAGCCGTTGAAGCACAAGGTCACCTATCTGCAGGGGTTTCAGAACGCGCCTGCGGGGGACCGTTCTACGCACTCGGGGCAGACAGCCGGCCTTCTCACGGGGGTTTCGCCGGCAAGCGGAGATGTGTTGCGGGCCGGAGTTTCGATCGACCGTCTGATCGCCGCACGTGCCGGCCTGACCACGACCCTGCATCTGGCTACCGAGCCGCCGTACACATTCTGCACTCCGGACGATCTGCTGAGCTGTGGTTATCGTTCATCGATCTCGTGGGCGGGTTCCGCCGGCCCGGTTCCAAACATATCCTCGCCTGATCAGGCACTCCGGACGCTCTTCGGGGGTGCCACAGGGGCAGACCCCGCAGAGTTGGCATCGCGAACGCGACTTGTAACCGACTACCTGCGAGACGAGGCAGAGACTCTGCGCGCTCAGATCGGTGGCGAAGACCGGGAGCGCCTTAGCGAGTTCATAGATGCAACCCGGTCCGTCGAGGTGAGCGCGTCTGAGTACGAACGCCTGTCGGCCTGCGACATTCCGCCCGGAGTTGACCCGATACAGTTCGGTGTGGAGGCCTTGAGTGACGCGATGGCCGACGTTGTTGAACTTGCGTTTCGATGCGACGCGACCCGCGTTGTTACGCTGATGGAAGGTCACGGCGCCAGCGATCGTGTGTTTGGAAATCTCGGAGTTCCGGAGCCTTTTCATTACGTGTCTCACCACGACAACGATCCGTACAACGTCGCCGCGTACGAGACGATCGTCCACTGGGAGGTGAGTCGGTTCTCGCGCCTCTGTCAGCGTCTGGATGCGATCGATGATGGCAACGGATTCTCGGTGCTCGACAACACGGTCGCGCTCCTTGTCAGCGGCATGGGAGACGGCAACGACCACGACGTGTCCGACATGCCGGCGCTGATCTGTGGGGCGACCGGTCTGATACCGAATGATGCCTGCTTTTCGCTGCCGGACGGAACTCCGCTCGCGAACCTGCACATCAGTATCGCCGGCTTGTTTGGCGTTGAGCTTGATAGTTTCGGGCGCGACGGCAGTGGCCCCCTGCAGGAGCTGCAGGTGCTCTGACTGCCGTCCGGCCTGTGCGGACTGGCCCGCGTACCCGACCTTGAGGGCTTTCGAGAGTACTTCCGGGACCCATCGGCCGGACCCGGTGCCAACGGCGACCTCGGCGCGCGGCCTCAACGGGGTTGTCAGCCTGCGGCGTCGCTCGCCCCGTCACCCCCAACCGCAATCCACGGCCCCGGCTTCCCTGAGCAGGTGATCAACACCTCACGTCGCGCGCGCGTCACGGCGACGTAGAAGAGGGCGCGCTCCCGTTGCTCTGCCTCGGCGCGGACGGCGCTGTCCTCGGAGCGCATCTCGCCGGCCTGGAGCGGCACCACGCCTTCATTGACGCCGGCGATCACCAGACGATCGAACTCCAGGCCTTTGACACGGTGCATCGTCGCGATGCGCAGACCCGGTGCCCTGTCGTCTTCGGCGCGTCGGCGCTGCAGCCGAAAGCAATCAATGCCTGCGGCGTGCAGGGCCTCTTCATACTCTGACACCAGGCGATTGGTGCGTGCGACCAGGCAGGTGTTCTCAAGCGTGCCTTCGCCGACGAAGCGTTTGATCGCGGCGACTTCTTCTTCAAAGGAATCGCAGCGTTCAATCTTTGGCGCGCCGCCATGAAAGAGCGAGCGGTACTTGTCGTTGGAGTCGACGCCGCCGTCCAGGTCATCGACGCTGCAGTTCTTCAGCAGGGCTACGGCGTACTGTCGAATCTCATCGGTTGTGCGGTAGTTGATGTAGAGTTTGTGCGAATGCCCGCGGCCCACGATGTTGATGTCGACATCCCTGAGCACCACCTTGCGGCGGTAGATTCGCTGGTGTCCGTCGCCGACGATAAAAAGACGGCTTCGCCCCTCTGTCCGTGGCGCCACCTGGCGCAACATCGCAAAAGCGACGGTGCTCATGTCCTGCGCCTCATCGACCAACACACAGCGATAGGCAGAGGGCAGCTCTTCGGCTTCGATCAGCCCCGCGGCGTCTCGCATCGCGCCCGCGCTCTCCCGTATCTGCGCCGCATCGAGCAGCGAGCGGTAGCGAGCAAACACCGGCCAGATCTCTTTGCGCTTCTGGCGGGTCAGGGCGACGCCGCGCCCCGGGCGCTTCGCACGTCGGTAGTCCTCCCATGAAGTGCACCCCAGAGGCTGCACGACGTAGTCCCACTCTTCGCGGAAGAAGTCCTGGCTGAATCCCTCGGGAGCCAGCGCCAGCGCCTCATCCCACATGTTCCACAGCGCACCGCTGCCCGACTTCCAATACTCGATCTTGAAGGGATAGCCGCGGCCTTTGAGGAAGTTCGCCACCCACTGGTCCAGGTGAATCACCTCGATGCGACTCAGCTCTTCGGGGGTGCACAACGACGCGAGGTTCTTGCGAATGTCCTGCGCCAGATTCGCCGTAAAGGTCGTGAAAAGCAGGCGGTCGTCGTCGCGTGTGTACACGTTCCGAACGAGATGCCTGGCGCGATGAAGCGCCACCACCGTCTTGCCGGTCCCGGCGCCGCCGAGCACGCGGATCGCACCCTTTACCTTCGACCTGACGATCTTCTCCTGGCTGGGATGCAGAAACACACGCCACTTCTCGAGGGGCGCGTCCAGCATCTGCGCCAGCTCGGCGTCGTCGGTGATGAGGGCGAAGCGCCGGCGGGTTGAAGGCTGCTCGAGAGCCGCGCCGAAGTCCTCAGGGTCGATGGCAGCCGCCGACACAAAGCCCATCGCGTCGCGAACCTCCTCGATGCTGTCGCCGGCGTTGACGTAACAGAGGGCCTCGAAGGTGTCCCCGGGCAGCTGTGGCGCCGCGGCTTCCAGGTCCTCGGTGACAACGAAAGAGCGCACCAGCCCCAGCAGCTCGTCAGGGACGCTCAGGGAGCGCAGGTGGTCGTCGCTCAGCCCATTGAAGAGCGGCTCGCGATCTTCCCGCGCCGCGGCCGACCTGTCGCTCTGCTCGACAACCCGGCTGTCGTCGTCTCTCGCACGCGCCACGTCCGCTGCCGGACCGGCGTCCCGGGTCAGCACCTGCAGGGTTCCCG
>JAUICO010000203.1 GCA_030427825.1 bacterium
CAGCTCGTTCGCGCGCGCTTCGATGGCGCCCGTTACCGCGACATCTGCCGGACCGCCATGGGGCGGGTTGTACTTGAAGCCACCGTCCGCGGGCGGGTTATGGCTCGGGGTGATGACGATGCCGTCGGCGTTTGCCGAGCCCTTTCGATTGGCGGTGAGAATGGCGTGCGAAATCGCGGGCGTCGGTGTGGGTGTTCCGTCGCCCTGGATGACGGCGTCGACGCCGTTTGCGACCAGCACCTCGAGGGTTGTCGCGTGTGCCTGCTCGCTAAGCGCGTGTGTATCCGCGCCGATGAACAGCGGACCATCGATGCCGGCGGCGGAGCGCACCTCACACAGGGCCTGGGTGATGGCGAGAACATGCGCTTCATTGAAGCTGGTCGCAGTCGACGAGCCGCGGTGTCCCGACGTGCCGAAAGACACGCGCTGCCTCGCATCACCCGGGTCAGGTACTCGCTCGGTGTACGCGCGGCGAATCGCGTCGATGTCGGCCAGCATGTGCGGCGGGACGGGCTTTCCGGCGTAGGGATGAGTGGCCATGGTTGGATCCGTGATCTGGGTGCGACGCCGCAGCGAGCATGCGCACGGCGGCGATACACCCTGGGCAGGCCGGTGTGAACCGGTGCGCGGTGTTTGCGGGGATAATCGCCGGGCTGTCGCCGGGTCGAAGGTGATTCTCATCGACCATGTACATCGGCTAGCTTCTCCTGCAGGCATTTCACCGGACAGCACCGAGGCGTCGATGGCAAAAGCGGACATGAGCGATTTCGAGGAGTTCGAACACAGCGCCGGCGCGTTGACTCGGCGAGTATTCACCCGTGGGCCGCTGGACGCACCTCCGGTGCTCCTGATGCACGAGCTGCCGGGAATGGTGCCTGACTGTATCGATCTGGCCCGACGACTCGTTGATGAGGGCTTTCGCGTCTACATGCCGCTGCTCATGGGCGAGCCTGGCGACAACCGGCCGGTAGCCTTTACCCTGGTCGCCTGTATTCGCCGCGAGTTCACACTCTTTGCTCGGCGGGGAAACGGCGAGCTGGTCAGCTGGCTGCGCTCCCTGTGTCAGCGCGCGGCCGCGGAATGCGGCGACGCAAAAGTAGGCGTAATCGGCATGTGCCTCACCGGCGGCTTTGCCCTCGCCCTGCTCGCAGACGATACGGTCTATGCACCGGTCGCGAGTCAGCCGTCACTGCCGGTCGGGTTCTCTGCGGCAAAGAAGCGCTCCTTCGGCTTTGATGACGCGTTGATCGAACGCGCGGCCGAGCGAAGCGAGGCGTTGGACATCGATGTGATGGCGATGCGCTTCACGGGCGACCGCCTGTGTCCGAAAGAGCGCTTCGACGAAATCGAGCGGGTGTTTGGCGATCGCTTTCGCCGCATCGAGATCCCCTCCGGGCGTGGTGCTGCCAATGGGCACGGGCCGGTCTCGCACTCGGTGCTGACCCTGGACTTCAGAGAAGGCGAGAACGAGCCGACTTTTCGTGCCTGGCGGGAGGTGGTCGACTTTCTACATGCGGGCATCGACCGGGTCACCACATAGTCGTGTCTGAGCGGCCACGAGATTCCTGCCGCCGGCATCCACAGCGCCTTGCGTGAGCGCTCAGCTTCCGCCAGGAATGGCGCGACAGTTTGCTACGAAAAGGGGGTAGTTGATGGCTCGTTCATTTCGATATTGGGTGGCGGCGCTGAGCATGCTCTGCGCCGGCATGGCCGGATGCGATGATGACGGCGGCGGCAACGGCAACGGCGACACAGGCGGTGACGCTGCGGACGTGCAGCAGGATGCCGATACGGGCGCCGGCGACGCAGTCGATGACGCCGACACAGGCGATGTTGAACGCACCGACTGCGACCCCTTGATGGAGACGGCATGCTCGCTCCCGTGGCCGTCCAACCTTTACCTCGCGGAGGACAGCGGCACCGAGACTGGATTTCGCCTGTCCTTCGGTGCACGGAGCCTGCCTCAAAACAGCCAGGGACGGAACATCGATCCGGAGCCATGGCGGCGACTGGACGGCTACGGCGTCAGCACGCCGATCATCGTCCACTTCGACAATCTCGATGTCTCCGACATGCCTGATGAGCTGCACGTCGCGGACTCGCTCGCAGATGACGCCCGGGTCCTGCTCTATTCGGAGAATGAGGACGGCGACCTGGAGCGCGTGCCCTACTGGGTAGAGCTGGATCGAACCGCCGACCTGAGCGAAGCCATCGTGCTCTACATTCGCCCTGCGGTACTGCTGCACGCGGCAACCCGATACGTCGTTGCGCTTCGAAATCTCAACGAAGTGGGTGGCGCCGAAATCGAGCCGAGTGACGCCTTCGCGGCGCTGCTGGACGGAAGCGCTGAAGGCACCCTCGCAGAGCGGCAGGAGGTGTTCGACGCGATTTTCGCGGATCTTGAGGCCGCAGGAGTCACCCTCGCAGATCTGGACCTTGCCTGGGACTTCACCACCGCAAGCTACGACACCATGCACGGCAACCTCGTGGCGATGCGGGACGACGCGCTGAATGTGGTTGGGCCATCCGGGCCGTCGATGACCGTCACCGAAGTGATTGAGTACGCGCCTACCGCGGATGACAGCGGCCTCGAGGTGAACGAGCACATCGGTCTGGAGCTGCGCGGTACATTCACCGTGCCCCACTACATGCAGGAGGACCCGGATCGTGCGGGTGCGTACCTGATGAACGTCGATGCCAACGGCGACGTCGTACAGAACGGGACCTATGAGCCGCGCTTCTGGATTCGCATCCCCCACTCCGCCCTCGACGGCGAGGGGACGCCCCACGGGATCATTCCATACGGCCACGGGCTCAATGGCGAGGGCTCGCAGGTTCGCGGCGGCTTCAACAGCAAGATCGCCGCTGACCACGGCTACATCTTTTACGCCACAGACTGGCACGGCATGTCCGAAGAAGACGTCTCGAATATCCTGGTCGTCGCCGGCGAGCTCGGGACCTTTCCCTGGATCAGCGACCGCATGCATCAGGGTGTGCTGAACTTCATCCTGCTCGGCCGCGCGATGGAGGGCACTTTTCAGTCGCTTCCGGAAGTGACGGACAGGGGCATCGTCGTCGACAACGATCGACACTTCTACTCGGGCATTTCGCAGGGCGGCATCTACGGGGCTACGCTGGCAGCGGTATCCAACGACATCACCCGAGCACATCTGGGCGTGCCCGGGCAGAACTACTCTCTGCTCCTCAACCGTTCGGTAGACTTCGAGCCCTTCTTTGCGGTCGTCGCCTTCGCCTACCGTCGAGCTGTCGACCAGGCGATTGGCCTGGCTGTGATCCAATCCCTTTGGGACTCCGTTGACCCGGGCTCGTGGTACCGTCGCCTGACCGAGTTCCCCATCGCCGGCAACGACCCCACGCACGTACTGCTGGCGCCCGCGAAGGGGGACTATCAAGTCGCAACGGTGTCCAACATCATCGTCGCACGCTCGGGTATCGGCGTCGAAGTCATGGAAAACTATGGGC
>JAUICO010000204.1 GCA_030427825.1 bacterium
GGCGACGTGACCCGTGAGCACGTTTTCACGGTCGCGTTCGGCAAAGAGCGCGCTTCCGGCGACAACGAGTGGCACGCATGCCTCTGGCCGCGAGAGGACACTCTCCGCTGTCTCTATCGCCCTCCGATGGGGATGTGAGCCATGACGACGCGCTGGATCACCCACGAGGGCAAGACCCACTCAATGACCGAATGGGCGCGCATCAAGGGCATGAGCGAATACACGCTCAAACACCGGCTCAACCAGGGCTGGGATGTGCGCAAGGCGCTGGAAACCCCTGTCGGCTCCATCAAGCCGAAGCCGCCGACGCCGCTGAAGCTGCCGCCGCTGACCCCATGCACGATCGACCCGGACAAGTGGCTGCGGCAGGTCTGGGACGACCCGCGCCGCAACTCGACCCTCTGGATGATCGCGGGCGCGATTTACTGGAGCGTCAAGGACGGTCTGTGGCCGATGTCAGTTTCGGACCTCGCTCGTTCTGTCGGCGTCGACCGCCGGAGCCTGCAACGCATGTTGCCGAAACTGGAGCACTGCGGGCATGTCGAGGCGCGGTACGTGCACCCGAACCGCGTGGACATCATCCTCATCGACAAGTCCGCGCCGGTTGAACCCGCGCTGATGGCAGCGGAGTGACCCGATGACCGCCGCCGTCATTCCCTTCAACCCGCACTGCGACGTCGTGCAGATCCCTGTCGTCCGGGCGCTCGCCGACGACGTGATCCGCTACGTCGCCGCCTGCCAGACGAGCGGCGCCCGCCCGTGCCCCGCCGGCCTCGCCGCCTACCTCCACGTCGCCCGGGACATCGCCGAGCGAGAGATCGGGGTGAACATCCGATGAGCTATCATAACGACTATCGCAGTTTTATCGAAAGCAAGTCGCAGTTGGGGGGCGAGTTCGGCTTCAAGGCGAACTACGATCACCCAAGCGCCTACGACTTTCAGACATTCCTTGTGGAATGGGCTGTTCGCCAGGGCCGTGCCGCGATTTTCGCGGATTGCGGCCTTGGCAAGACGCTCATGCAACTGACATGGGCTCACAATGTAAACCGCCACGCGAACAAGCCCGTGCTCGTCATCGCGCCTTTGAGTGTGTCGCTTCAGACGGTGGATGAGGCCGAGAAGTTCGGGTTCGGGGCTGAGAGGTCTCTCGACGGTAGGTTCAAGACGACCAACGGCATCGTTACGACCAACTACGAACGCCTCTCCCATTTCGACCCCAACGCTTTTGCAGGTGTCGTCTGCGACGAGAGTTCAATCATCAAGAATTTCGAGGGCGCGCGTAAAGGCGAGATCACCGAGTTTATGAAGAAGGTGAAGTACCGGCTTCTGTGCACCGCGACGCCTTCCCCGAACGACTACATTGAATTGGGCACGTCGTCGGAAGCTCTCGGGCAACTCGGCTATATGGACATGCTCGGCATGTTCTTCAAAAACGACGAAGACAGCCTGCATCCGGCTTTCGTGGGGTCGAAGTGGCGGTTCAAGCGTCATGCCGAGCGGGACTTCTGGCGGTGGATGTGCTCGTGGTCACGCGCCGTGCGCCGCCCGTCCGATCTAGGCTTTGACGATCGAGCCTTTGTTCTTCCGGATCTCATCGAGACCGAGCACGTGGTCGAGAGCGACCGGGCGGAAGGCGCTTTGTTCGCCATGCCGGCGGCTAACCTCGCGGAAGAGCGCGAGGAACGGCGAGCGACCCTTCGCCAACGGTGCGAGGCCGCAGCGGCCATTCTTTCCAGTGCGGAGAGCGGCGTCGCGTGGTGCCACCTGAATGCAGAAGCCGATTTTCTGAAAGAACTCATTCCCGGTGCCGAGCAAATCGCCGGCTCGGATCGAGACGAGCGCAAGGAAGAGCTATTCGAGGCGTTCCGTCACGGGCAACTCAAGAAGTTGGTCACGAAGCCGAAAATCGCAGCCTTCGGTATGAATTGGCAGCACGCCAGCACGATGACCTATTTCCCGGATCACAGCTTCGAGCAGTATTATCAGGCCGTCCGCCGCATGTGGCGGTTCGGCCAGAAACACCCCGTCACCGTCCACAATGTTACGAGCCAATCGCTCGCGGGCGTGACGAAGAACCTGCGGCGCAAGGCCGATGCCTGCGAGACCATGTTTGAGGAGATGGTTGCGCAGATGAACGACGCGCTCCGCCTGAGCCGCTTCCGCGACCACATGAACAATCAGGAAATTCCGTCATGGCTTTGATCGACCAGACGATCACGAGCGACTATGCTCTTTACAATGGCGACTGCTGCGAAGTGGTCGCCGGGCTGCCGAAGGATTGCGTACACCTGTCGGTGTATTCGCCCCCCTTCTGTGGGCTCTACAACTACAGCAGCGACGACCGAGATATGTCGAACAGCGTCACCTACGAGGCGTTTTTCGATCATTACGAGTATCTCGTGAAAGAGATGGCGCGGGTCACGATGCCGGGCCGCATCAATGCGGTGCACTGCATGGACATCCCGATGCCGGGGCAGCGCGACGGGTATTTTGATCTGCCAGGACGGATCATTGCCCTTCACCAGAAGCATGGGTTCGACTTCTTCGGTCGCATCGTGATCTGGAAGGAGCCGCTTCGCGTGGCCATCCGCACGCGCCTCAAGCACCTCACGCACAAGCAACTCGTCAAGGACAGCGCGGAGTGCACCGTCGCGGCTGGCGACGTGCTTCTCATCATGAAGCGTCGCGGCGAGAACCCGGTCCCGATTTCGCATCCGACCGGGTTCGATCGGTATGCCGGCGCCATGGAGGTTCCGGAGCACCTCATGAGGTATCGCGGGGAGACGGATCAGCGCGAGAACAAGCTGTCACACTGGATTTGGCGTCGCTACGCCTCGTGCGTCTGGGATGACATCCGGATTGACCGCGTTCTCCCCTACAAAGAAGCACGCGAGCCGGAGGACGAAAAGCACGTTCACCCGCTTCAACTCGACGTGATCGAACGTTCGGTTCAGCTCTGGTCGAACCCCGGCGAGAACGTGATGACGCCTTTCATGGGCGTCGGGTCCGAGGTCTACGGCGCGGTGTTCAACGGGCGGCGCGGAGTCGGCGTAGAACTCAAAACCTCGTACTATCGGCAGGCGCTTCGCAACGTTGCGCGCGCCCGCTCCGATGCTGCGGCTGAGACGCCCTCCGATCTCGTGGAACTCGCGACTGCGGCGGCGGAGTAAGGCATGACCGAAGCCGCCCTCCAGCGCCAGCTCGTGACCTACCTTGAGATCGTCCTCCCGCGCGGGTGGCTCGTCCACCACGTCGCGAACAAGCCGCGCTCGCGGGTACAGGGCGCGATCGAGAAGGGCATGGGCGCGCGCGCTGGCTGGCCGGATCTCCAGATATTCGGCCCCGGCTTCGTCGGCTTCCTCGAGGTCAAGACGGCGAAGGGCCGGCTCTCGCCTAAGCAAACCGACATCCACGACATGCTCCGCGCGCTCGGCTTCCGGGTCA